>NZ_JBEZIQ010000063.1:0-53091 GCF_040651155.1 Kitasatospora sp. NPDC048545 | reverse complement strand
CACGCTGTTGAGTTCTCAAGGAACGGACGCTTCCTTCGGACTGCCTTCCAGCAGGCCCTCCGGGCTTCGTTCTTTCGTGTTTCCAGCTTATCAGACGTTTTCCGCTCCGTTTTCCGGAGTTTCATTCATCCGATTTTCCGAACTGGTCGGGCCGCTTTCTGCGACGTCCACCACGTTAGCGCATTCCGAGAGTTACTCGAAATTCACACCCACACCGATTGACAAAAACGCCAATGAACCCAATTGAATGGGCTCGGAAGTGTGAGAGTGGGTCTTGCTGAAAGAGGTGGCCGCTCCAGCGACTCGTTCAACACTAGGCCACCCGGGCGGCCTCGTCAAACGTCGAGGGCCGGATCTGTCCAGATCCGGCCCTCGGTGCTCGAAGTCGCAGCTCAGAGCGGGTGTACTTTCAGCCAGGCTCGTCGGCCGAGCAGGTCGATCGGGTCGACCCTGCGCATCAGCCGGCGGAGACCAGCTCCGCAGCCGCCAGGTTCCGCTTGCCGCGCCGCAGCACCAGCCAACGGCCGTGCAGCAGGTCGGCCTCGGTCGGCACCGCCTCCTCGTCCGTCACCTTGACGTTGTTGAGGTAGGCACCGCCCTCCTTGATCGTCCGGCGGGCGGCCGATCGACTCGGCGCCAGGCCGACGGCCACCAACAGGTCGACCACCGGCTGGAGTTCGGACACCTCGGCCTTCGGGACCTCGGCCAGCGCGGCGGCCAGGGTGGGGGCCTCCAGGTCGGCGAGGTCACCCTGTCCGAACAGCGCCTTGGAAGCGGCGACCGCGCGCTCGTACTGCTCGGCACCGTGGACGAGGGTGGTGAGCTCCTCGGCGAGGGCGCGCTGGGCAAGACGGGCGGCGGGGCGCTCGGTGGTCTCGCGCTCCAGTTCCTCGATCTCCTCCTTCGAGCGGAAGCTGAAGATCCGCAGGAAGTTGGAGACGTCCCGGTCGTCCGCGTTCAGCCAGAACTGGTAGAAGGCGTACGGAGTGGTCAGCTCGGGGTCGAGCCAGACCGTGCCGGACTCGGTCTTGCCGAACTTGGTGCCGTCGGCCTTGACGATCAGCGGCGTGGCCAGCGCGTGGACGGACTTGCCGTCGGCCTTGCGGATCAGGTCCGTGCCGGCGGTCAGGTTGCCCCACTGGTCGCTGCCGCCGGTCTGCAGGGAGCAGCCGTAGCGGCGGTTCAGCTCCAGGTAGTCCATGCCCTGCAGGATCTGGTAGCTGAACTCGGTGTAGCTGATGCCCGCGTCGGAGTTGAGCCGGCGGGCGACGGCCTCCTTGGCGATCATGTTGTTGACCCGGAAGTACTTGCCCACGTCGCGCAGCAGGCTGATCGCCGACATCCCGGACGTCCAGTCCAGGTTGTTGACCATGCGTGCCGCGTACGGGCCCTCGAAGTCGAGGAAGCGCGAGATCTGGCCGCGCAGGCGCTCCACCCAGCCGGCCACCGTCTCGGGGTCGTTGAGCACGCGCTCGGCGGTGGGCTTCGGGTCGCCGATCAGGCCCGTGGCACCGCCGACCAGGCCGAGCGGGAGGTTCCCCGCCTGCTGGATGCGGCGCATGGTGAGGATCTGCACCAGGTTGCCGAGGTGCAGGCTGGGGGCCGTCGGGTCGAAGCCGCAATAGAACGTGACCGGGCCGTCCGCGAACGCCTTGCGCAGTGCGTCCTCGTCGGTGGACAGGGCGATCAGCCCACGCCACCGCAGCTCGTCGACGATGTCCGTCACGGTCACGCTTCTCCTTCTATCGGGCGCCCGGCCGGTGGCGGCCCGATTCGGTCGGGCCCCGGGTCGGTGCGACTCCAGCCTGTTAGAGCCTACGCGGTTCCGGCCAGCGAGTTTTCCCCGAGGCACCCCTCCGGTCGCGCCGGCCCACTCCCGCCGGCCCCTCCGCGATACCGGAAATTCCGTTGTTCGTCGGCTGTGTGCCCATTCAGAGTGGTGTCACCGCCGCGCGGCGGCAGTGACGTGTGTGGAGACGGTCGTGCCGCCGTGGCACGCCTGTGGGAAGGGTGTGCCGAGTGCGCAACACGCTGGTTCTGAACGCGAGCTACGAGCCCTTGACGACGGTGTCGCTCCAGCGCGCCGTCGTCCTGGTGCTCCAGGACAAGGCGGTGGTGGAGCAGGCGCACCCGCTGCGCTCGATCCGGGGGACAGGCGTCGCGGTCCCGGTGCCGAGGGTGATCAGACTGCAACGGTACGTACGGGTGCCGTTCCGACAACAGGCTCCGTGGTCGCGGCGGGGTGTCCTGGCCAGGGACCAGCACATCTGCGCGTACTGCGGGCGGCGGGCCACCACGGTCGACCACCTTCACCCCAAGTCGCGCGGTGGTGCGGACAGTTGGCTGAACACCGTGGCCGCGTGCGCGGAGGACAACCAGCGCAAGGCCGATCGGACACCGGAGCAGGCCGGGATGAAGCTGCTGCGCCGCCCGTTCGTACCGACCCCGCAGGCGAGCCTGATGCTGGCGCTCGGCCTGCGCGGCTCGGAGGCGCGTGAGCTCGCCGACTGGCTGCCGCCCGTGCCGGGCCTGCCCGTCCCGGCCGCGTAGCCGTCCGGGACGGGTGCGCGGGGCCGTCTCAGTCCTTCGCCTGGTACCCGGCCGCCGTGCCGTAGTTGGTCGAGTGCTCGGGCACCACGACCACCTGTCCACCGCCGATCAGCACCCGTCCGGAGACCAGCAGCGAGCCGGTCCCCGGCGGGAAGTTGCCGCCGGCCGCCTCCTGGCCGCCCGTCAGCGGGAACCGGGTGAGGTGGGCGGGCTGGTCGCGGCGTTCGTCGGCGGCGAGCACCAGTGAGCCGCCGTCGACGCCGACCGCCCGGACGGTGCCCTTGGCGACGGTCGGGACCTTCCAGCGCTGCTTGCCGGTGTCCAGGTCGTAGCCGACCGCGGCCGTCGGCCCGCTGCCGTTCGCCGGGGTCAGGGTGGCGACCATCGTGCGGCCCTCGAAGAACACCTCGGGGGTGGCCGCGAAGGTTCCGTGGGCGACGTCCAGGCGGCCGCCGTCGGTGACGACCGGGATCTCGGCGGCCGGGTCGCCGGCGGCGCCCCAGGCGAACACCCGGTCGTTCTCCGGCTTGTCACCGGTGGTGAGGACCACGGCCGGTTCGGCGGACAGCACGGTCACCGTCTTCGGCTGGTTGTTCAGCCCCCGCCACCAGCCGACCTTGCCGTCCGCGATGTTCAGCGAGACGGCCTGGTCGGCGGGCGTCGAGTCGGCGCACGAGGAGGCGACCAGCACGGTCTTGCCGCTGACGCCGCCGGAGAGGGTGCAGAACTTGCCCTGGCCGGTGTACTGCCAGACGTCCTTCCCGTCCGCCGACTCCCAGGCCACCACCCGGTCGTCGCCGATCGCGACCACCTTGTCCTCGGTGACGCCGACCCGCGCGGAGTAGCTGCCCTTGGCGTCCGAGAGGCCCTTGGTCCAGGCCGTCTTGCCGGTCTTGGTGTCCACGACGGCCACCATCGAACAGGGGCTCTTCGGGTCCGCCTGCGGACGGAACAGCGCCGCGCCGAGGCCCGCCCGGTTCACGCCCGCCGACAGCCCGCACGGGACGGCCCCGGCGGCCGGCGGCTCCACCGACCAAGTCTGCTTGCCGCCCGCACGGTCGTACGCGCGCACCCCGGAGCCGTCGGCCCGGACCACCGCGTCAGCCAGCAGCCAGCTGCCGACCAGCGTGTCGTCACCCGCGGACTGCCCGGCCGCGGCGGGCTGCGCGGACCACGCCCGCGTGTGCGCCACCGTGAAACCGGGCTCGCCGCCGCTGCTCGCGGCCGCGCTGCCACCACCCTCGGCGCCGACCATCAGTCCGGCCGCCACCAGCACCCCCAGCGCGGCCACCCCGGCACCGGCCCGCACCAGCAGGGCCTTCCGGCTGGGCACGTGCTCCCCCGTCAGCACCGCGTCGGCGGCCTTGCGGGCCCGGGCCGAGAGCGAGGAGCCGCCCTGCGAGCCGTCTCCCGAGCCGTTCTCCGGACTGTTCCCCGAGCCGTTGCCCGAGCCGTTGTCCGAGCCGGACGACGAACCCGCTCCGGTACCGGGACCGCCGTCACCGCCCCGGCGGCCGGCGGTCCGGGTCCGCCTGGCGGAACCGGCCTCGGGGGTCGTGGGTTCGGTCGGCGCCTTCCTCGGGCGCTTCTCCGGGCCCTTCTCCGGGCCCTTCTCCGCAACGGGCACCGGCTCCGGCTCGGCGTCATCGAGGTGCACGTAGCCGTCCACCGAGTACTCCGCACCCGCCGGAACGTACAGCGCGTCCCCTACGGACCGATGCTCCGGAGCGGCGTACGGCACGTACTGCTGCTGCGCCTGCTCGGGGTACTGCGGAGGCTGCTCGTACTGCGGGGACTGCGGGTGCTGCGGGGACTGCTCGTACTGCGGGTACTCCGGCAGCGGCTGGTACTGCGGCCGGCCGTCGTACTGTCCCGGCTGCCCGGGAACGTGGCCGCCCTCGACGTAGCCGGTCTGCCCCGACCCGGCCTGCCCGTAGCCGTACTGGTCGTACCCGGCCTGCCCGTAAGCGTTCTGGTCGTAGCCGACCTGTCCGTAGCCGACCTGTCCGTACCCGGTCTGCCCGTAACCGTTCTGGTCGTACCCGTTCTGGTCGTACCCGGCCTGCCCGTACCCGGCCGCGCCGTAGCCCGTGTGCTGCTGCCAGTGCGCCTGGTCCTGCGGCTGCTGCCCGTAGTGCCCGCCGTCCTGCCGGTCCGGCCCGTCCTGGACGGGCCGTGCCTGGGGGTACCAGGGCTGCTGCCCGGTGTGGGCGTCTCCGAAGGGCTCCTGCGCCATCCGATCCGTCCCTCCCGAGCCACCTGCCAGCCGATGCGGCAGTCAGCATCTCACGCCCGTCCAGGGGGGCGACCCGGGCCCTGGGCGTACGCTCTCGCCGCCCGGCCCGGTGCCGTCAGGCCGCGGACTCGGCGCGCAGGGCCTCGTCGATGCGGGCGGCCAGGGTGAAGTCCAGGCCGGTGAGACCGCCGGCGCTGTGGGTGGACAGCACGAAGCGCAGGGTGCGCCAGCGGATGTCGATGTCGGGGTGGTGGTCGAGCGCCTCGGCCTGCTCGGCGACGGCGGCGACCACCCGGATCCCCGCCGGGAAGTCCGGGGCGTCGGCGCTGCGGGCGATGCTGTCGCCCTCCCGGGTCCAGTGCGGCAGCGCCGCCAGGGCCGCCGTGATCTCGTCCTCGCTCAGCCGTGCCCTGTTGCTCATCGCTGCGCTCCTGGTGGGTCGTCGATCCGAAGTGGTCCGGAGTCGTCCGGAGTGGCCCGGGAGTCCGGACGTTCCGGGAGTCCCCGGCGTTCCGGGCTGCCGGTCAGGCGGCCTTCCGTCGCGGACGGTCCACCAGTTCGCCGCCGCAGTTGGGGCAGGCGCCGGCCATGGCCCTGGTGCAGTCCGGGCAGAAGGTGCACTCGTAGGAACATATCGAGGCGGCGCCGTCGCCGGTCAGCGACACCGCGCAGCGCTCGCAGCTCTCGCGCATCTCCAGGGCCATGGCCTACTCCTCCGACTTTCCGACGATCCGACATCCACACGGCTCCACGACCGCAGGACCTCACAGCCGCACGACCTCACCACCGCACGCCCACACGACCTCACCGCCGCACGGCCGTTCAGCCCACCAGCAGCTTGGTGACGGCCGCGAGCCCGACCACCACGATCACCCCGCGCAGCGCGGCCGGCGGCAGGCGGCGGCCGACCTTGGCGCCGACCAGTCCGCCGACCAGCGAGCCCGCCGCGATCAGCCCGGCCGCCGCCCAGTTCACGGTCGAGGTGAACAGGAAGAACAGTGCGGCGACGGCGTTGACGATCATCGCCAGGGCGTTCTTCACCCCGTTGATCCGCTGCAGGTCCTCCTGCAGCAGCATGCCCATCAGTGCCATCAGCAGGACGCCCTGCGCGGCGCCGAAGTACCCGCCGTAGATGCCGGTGAGGAACACCCCGGCCAGCAGCAGCGCGCCGCCGTCCGGATCGCCGCCCGGCCGGCGGCGGGCCGCGACGGCCTTCGCCACCCGGGGCTGGACCACCACCAGGACGAGCGCCAGCAGGATCAGCGCGGGGACGATCGCGTCGAAGGCTCCGCTGGGCAGCTTGATCAGCAGCATCGCGCCGAGCAGACCGCCGAGCAGGGAGGCGGTACCCAGGCGCAGCACCCGGCGCCCCTGGTCGGCGAGTTCGCGGCGGTAGCCGATCACGCCGCTGAGCGAACCGGGCACCAGGCCGAAGGAGTTGGAGACGTTGGCGGTGACCGGCGGGATGCCGACGGCGAGCAGGACCGGGAAGGTGATCAGGGTCCCGGAGCCGACGATCACATTGATCATCCCGGCGCCGACCCCGGCCACCAGAACGGCGACCGCCTCCCAGAGCGTCATGGGTCACTTCTCCTCTCGGTCCTGTCCGAGGGGATCATGCCGGACCGCCCTCCCGCCCGACCAGGCCCGCCCACGATTCGGGACGTACACCACACCGTCCCCGAACGGGCCCGCCGGAACCGCGAGGGCCCGCCGCCGTACGGGAGGCGTACGGCGGCGGGCCCTCGGCGTCGGACGACTCGGCCACTCGTCCGGGCCGGCTCACCCGGGCGAACTCACTCCGGGTCGATCTTGGGGTACTCCCGGGTCGGGTCCACCCGGGGGCGGGCGGCGCCCTTGTCGGTGTCCACCGGCCGCGGCCCGGACGCCGGGTCGATCGGCACCTGGGTGGCCGGGGCCGGCTTCGGGACGCTCGGCGCCGCGACCGCGCCGCCGTTGATCCCGCCGCCGTTGCCGGTCAGGCCGGTGAATGCGCCGCCGAGGCCCTTGAGTGCGTCGCCGACCTCGCTGGGGATGATCCACAGCTTGTTGGAGTCGCCCTTGGCCAGCTCGGGCAGGGTCTGCAGGTACTGGTAGGCGAGCAGCTTCTGGTCGGCGTCGCCGTCGTGGATGGCCTCGAAGACCGTCCGGATCGCGGCCGCCTCACCGTCGGCGCGCAGCACCGCGGCCTGCGCCTCACCCTCGGCCCTGAGCACGTCCGCCTGCTTCTCACCCTCGGCCTTGAGGATCTGCGCCTGGCGCTGGCCCTCGGCGGTGAGGATCGCGGCACGCTTGTCACGGTCGGCGCGCATCTGCTTCTCCATCGAGTCCTGGATGGAGGTCGGCGGCTCGATCGCCTTCAGCTCGACGCGGTTGACCCGGATGCCCCACTTGCCGGTGGCCTCGTCCAGGACGCCGCGCAGGCCGGCGTTGATGACCTCGCGGGAGGTCAGCGTGGACTCCAGGTCCATCGAGCCGATGATGTTGCGCAGCGTGGTGACGGTCAGCTGCTCGATCGCCTGGATGTAGCTGGCGACCTCGTAGGTGGCCGCCCGGGGGTCGGTGACCTGGTAGTAGATGACGGTGTCGATGTTGACGACCAGGTTGTCCTGGGTGATCACCGGCTGTGGCGGGAACGGCACGACCTGCTCGCGCAGGTCGATCCGGTTGCGGACGCGGTCGATGAACGGGACGACGATGTTCAGCCCCGCGTTGAGCGTCCGGGTGTAGCGGCCGAAGCGCTCCACGATCGCCGCGCTGGCCTGTGGGATGACCTGGATCGTCTTGATCAGCGCGATGAAGGCCACCACGACCAGGACGACCAGGACGATAAGGACGGGTTCCACGGACTCTCCCCTAGACGACCAGGGCGGTCGCGCCCTGGATTTCGACGACGTCGACCTGCTGCCCGGGCCGGTAGACCTGGTCCGGGTGGAGCGCGCGGGCCGACCAGATCTCGCCGTTCAGCTTGATCCGGCCGCCCTCCCCGTCGACGGTTTCCGCGACGACCGCGGTGGCGCCGTGCAGCGCCTCGATGCCCATCTTGATGTGCGGGCCCTTCTGCAGCTGCCGGTAGGCGATCGGGCGGACGAAGGCCACGAGCGCGACCGAGACCACGAGGAAGGTGGCGGTCTCCAGGACCACTCCCCCGCCCAGTCCGGCCACGCCGGCGGCGGCCAGCGCTCCGACCGCGAACATGGCGAACTCCGGCATCGCGGTGAGTACCAGCGGTATGCCGAGCGCCGCGGCGGCCAGGAGCCACCAGATCCAGCTGTCCACACGTCCATCCTAGGGAGCGAAGGCCTTCGAGGCGGACAGTTCCCGCAGGTCGAGGGGCGGAAACCGGTCGCACGTGCGACCGGTTCCGACGGCCTTCCGGAGGACGGGCACGGCGAGCGCGCCGGGACGGGTGACGGAGGGGCGGGGAGGGGCGGACGGGGCCTCAGCCCAGCGGCAGGCCCTGGGCCGACCAGCGGTCGCCGTGGCGCTCCAGGGTGAGCGGCAGGCCGAAGCACTTGGAGAGGTTACGGGCGGTCAGCTCGGTGTCGATCGGGCCGGCCGTGAGCACCTTGCCCTGGCGGATCATCAGGACATGGGTGAAGCCCGGCGCGATCTCCTCGACGTGGTGGGTGACCATCGCCATCGCCGGCGCGAACTCGTCCTGGGCGAGCGCGCCGAGCCGGCGGACCAGGTCCTCGCGGCCGCCGAGGTCCAGGCCGGCCGCGGGCTCGTCGAGCAGCAGCAGCTCCGGGTCGGTCATCAGGGCGCGGGCGATCAGGGTGCGCTTGCGCTCGCCCTCGGAGAGGGTGCCGAACTTGCGGCCGGTGAGGTTGGACATGCCGAGGCGGTCGAGCAGCGCGAGGGCGCGGGACTCGTCCGACTGCTCGTAGCTCTCCTGCCAGCTGACCGTCATGCCGTAGGCGGCGGTGAGCACGGTCTGCAGCACGGTCTGCTCGGCCGGCAGCTTGTCGAACATGGCGGCGCCGGCCAGGCCGATCCGGGAACGCAGCTCGAAGACGTCGACCTCGCCCAGCTTCTCGCCCAGCACGCTGACCTTGCCCGAGGTCGGGAACAGGTAGGAGGAGGCGATCTGCAGCAGGGTGGTCTTGCCGGCGCCGTTCGGGCCCAGGATGACCCAGCGCTCACCCTCGGAGATGGACCACGAGACCTGGTCGACCAGCGCGCGCCCCTCCCGGACCACGGATACGTCCACCAGCTCCAGCACGTCGCTCATGCCTATGCCTTCCCCAAAAAACAAGATTCTCGGCCGTCGGTGCGGGCGGCACGCCGACTCCGGCAGCCGGTGGGCACGGGGTGGGTGCGCCGCACACGCATGGGCAAACCTACGCCACGCGGATGACCGCCGATTCCGTAGGCTGGCCGGATGCTCGCGACTCCTGCCGACAATCCGTACGAAGAGCCCCGTTCGGGGCGTCTGGCCGCCTGGGGCAACGCCCTGCTGGCGGGCCTGGTACCGCCCGACAACGCCGCCGCGGCCGTACTGGGCGCCGACGAGGGCCACCGGGTGACCGGGCTGCCCGGGGACGGGCCGGACGAGCGGCACGGGCTGACCTGGGCGCTCGGGCGGCTGCGGGTGCTCGGCGTGACGGGCCTGCGCCTCGCGCTGCCGTCGGCCGGGCACCCGCTGGGACTGACCGGCCCGGCACCGTTCAACGAGCGCGCCATGGCCGCGGGCGAGGCCGTCCTGGCGGTGGGGGCGCCGCTCGGGCTGGTGCCGGAGGTCGAGGTTTTCGGACCGGCCGGGGACCGCTCGGCGACCGTGCTGTGGCGCTGCGGCGAGGTGAACGACACACCGCCGGCGGACGTGCCGTCGCTGAACGAGGCCGAGCGCGAGCTGGCGGACGGGCTGCGTGAGGCCACCGTGCTGCTCGCCCGGCTCGACGTGGCCGGTGCCGGGCCGGAGACCGTCCGCGCCCTGGAGGCCTACCGCCGCCGCGGGCACGCCGAACTGCTCGCGCCCGGGTACCCGCCGCGCGCCGTCCGGGTGCTGGAGTCGGCCCGCCAGGTGTCCGCGCTGCTGTCGATCGCCTCCGGCGGCCACGGCGCGGCCGTCAGCGCCTCCGAGATGGCCGCGCGGCAGTCCGTCCTGGCCCCGCTGCGGCGCACCGCCCGGCGGGCCCAGGTGGCCGCCTACAACGCCCTGGTGGACGAGCGCGAGGCCCGCTGAGGGCTCGCGGGACGGGCCGCCGCCGTACGGGGGACCGCCGCCCCCGTAGCTGGCCGGAAACCGACCCCCCGGGCACGGCCCGCCGGCCCGTCACGCCCGCGGCGCGGCCTCGCGGGCCTCTCCGTTGCGGACGGCCCAGAGCGCGGCCTGGGTGCGGTCGGCGAGGTCCAGCTTCATCAGGATGTTGGAGACGTGGGTCTTCACGGTCTTCTCCGACAGGTGCAGGCTGCGCGCGATCTCCCGGTTGGAGCGGCCGTCGGCGATGTGGCCGAGCACCTCGCGCTCGCGCTCGGTGAGGGTGCCGCCGCGGCCCTGTGGGGCGCGCGGGCCCTCGTCGGAGAGCAGGGCCTCGGCCAGCTCCGGCTGGAGCAGCACGTGGCCGGCGTGCACCGAGCGGATCGCCCCGGCCAGCGCCTCCGGGTCCACGTCCTTGTAGACGTACCCAGCGGCGCCGGCCCTCAGCGCGGGGACCATCGTGCGGTGCTCGGTGAAGCTGGTGACGATCAGGATCCGGGCCCGGCTGCCCTCGCTCTTGAGGGTGCGCAGCGCCTCGATCCCGTCGACGCCGGGCATCTTGAGGTCCATCAGGACGACGTCGGGGTCCAGTTCGCGGGCCCGTTCGACGCCCTCCGCCCCGTCGGCGGCCTCCCCGACCACCTCGATGTCGTCCTGGACCTCCAGGAAGGTGCGCAGTCCGCGCCGGACCACCTGGTGGTCGTCGACCAGCAGGACGCGGATCGACGGTGTGCTCTCAGGCACCGGGGACCTCCATCTCGACGAGCGTCCCCCGGCCGGGGGCCGACTCCAGGGTGAGCGTGCCGCCGACGGCGGCCGCGCGGTCGCGCATCGAGGCCAGGCCGAGGTGGCGCCCGGCCCGGCGCACGGACTCGGGATCGAAGCCGTGCCCGTCGTCGCGCACCCGCAGCACGGCGCCGCGCGCGGCCGTCCCGGCCAGCGTGACGGTGACCCGGCCGGCCCCGGAGTGGCGCAGCGCGTTGTGCAGCGCCTCCTGGGCGACCCGCAGCAGCGCGGCCTCCTGGGCCGGCGGCAGGGCGCGGACGCCGTCGGCGGCGAAGGCGACGTCGGCGGTGTGCGCCCGGTCGAGGACCTGCACCTGGGAGGCGAGGGTGGCGCTCAGTCCGTCCTCCTCCAGGGCGGCGGGGCGCAGTTCCACGACGACGGCGCGCAGTTCGTCGGCGGCCTCGGCGGCCAGCCGGGCGACCTCGGCGAGTTCGGCGCGGGCCCGGGCCGGGTCGCGGTCGACGAGCTTGGCGGCGGCCTTGGCCGTGAGGCGCAGGGAGAAGAGCTTCTGCGAGACGGCGTCGTGCAGGTCGTGCGCGATCCGGGCGCGCTCGCCGGCCAGGGTGAGTTCGCGGCTGCGTTCGTACAACCGGGCGTTGGACAGGGCGAGGGCGGCGTGCGCGGCGAGGATCCGCAGCAGTTCCTCGTCGTGATCGGTGAAGAGGCCGCCGCCGCGCTTGTTGGCGAGGAAGATGACGCCCATCACCTGCGGCTCGTCCTCGGCCGCGTCGGTGTCCAGGATCGGCATGCCGAGGAAGGCGTCCATCTCGGGGTGGGCGGAGGGCCAGCCGCCGAAGGCGGGTGCCCGGCGGACGTCGGCGAGGCGGGTGGGCCCGGTCTCGTGCAGCATCGCGGCGAGCACGCCGTGCTGGCGGGGCAGCGGGCCGATGGCCCGCCACTGCTCGTCGGTGACGCCGTCGACCACGAACTGGGCGAAGCCGCCGTGGTCGTCGGGCACGCCGAGGGCCGCGTACTCGGCGCCGAGCAGTTCCCGGGCGGAGGCGGTGATGCGGCGCAGCACCTCGCGGACCTCCAGGTGCCGGCTCATCGCGAGCAGCGCCTGGCTGACGGCCTCGATCCCGGACAGGCACGGGTCGCAGGCGGGCAGCGGGCCGCGGTGGGCCAGGGGGTCTCCGGTAGTGCTGGGCATACCGCCAAGCTACCGCCGCGTCCGGGGCGGCCGCGTCCGCCTGCGGCCGCCCCGGACGCAGGTCCGGGGACCTAGGCCACTGGGCCCGACCGGAGCCGGGCCCGCGGTCCTCCGGTCCGGGGGTGGGCGGGCGGTCCGGAGCCGGGCGAACCGGCGAACCGGCGGTCGGAGCGGGCGGGCGAACGGCGGAGGGGCGGCCCTCCCGTTCGGGAGGGCCGCCCCTCGGCGGTTCAGGACGGGCTCGGCCCCTCCGGGGCTCAGCCCTTCTGCATGACCTCGGGCTCGTGCCGGCGCTGGAGCCGGGTGACGAGGATGCCGATGAGGATCGAGATCACGATCAGCACGCCCGCGTCGATCGCCCACTGGGCCACCGTGTGCTTCCACAGCGGGTCGTAGTCCGGGTGCTGGAAGTCCTTGTTCCAGGGGCCCATGAGCTTGGACAGGTCGAGCGTGCTGGAGACGATGCCGGTGCCCCAGCGGGCCGGCATCAGCCAGGCGACCTGCTCCAGACCGGGCTTGCCGAAGATCTGGAAGAGGCAGCCGGTGAAGACGACCTGGACGATGGCGAACATGACCAGCAGCGGCATGGTCTTCTCGGCGGTCTTCACGAGCGCGGAGATCATCAGGCCGAACATCATCGCGGCGAAGCTCAGCAGGATCATGCCGATGGTCATCTCGATGATCGGCAGGTTCTTGACGATCAGGCCGTGCTCGGGGAGCTTGCGCGGCAGGAAGCCGACGGCGGAGATGATGGCGCCCTGGATCACGCTGAAGAAGCCCAGCACGATGATCTTGGACATCATGTACGCCGACCGGGAGAGCCCGGTGGCCCGTTCCCGTTCGTAGATCGCCCGTTCCTTGATCAGTTCTCGAACGGAGTTGGCCGCGCCGGAGAAACAGGCCCCGATCGCCAGGATCAGGAGAATCGTCGCGGCTCCGCTGTTCAGTCCCAGCTGCGACTTCGGGTTCGGCGCGAGCCCCGGTGCGTTGGGGATCAGCACGCTGACCGCGCCGATGACCGCGGGCAGCAGCACCGACAGGGCGAGGAAGCCGCGGTCCGAGGCGAGCACGGACATGTAGCGCCGCATCAGGGTCCACAGCTGGGAGCCCCAGCTCTGCGGCTTCGGCGGCTTGACGGCCTCCTGGGCCACCTGCACGTGCTGGACCTCGCCCGCCTCGACGGTGGGCGCGGAGTACTGCTGGTAGTGCACCGAGCCGCGGTAGCGGCCGGCCCAGTCGTGCTCCGGGTAGTTCTCGAAGGCCTGGAAGACGTCCGCCCAGGTCTCGTACCCGAAGAAGTGCAGCGCCTCGTCCGGCGGGCCGAAGTAGGCCACCGCGCCGCCCGGCGCCATCACCAGCAGCCGGTCGCAGAGCGCAAGTTCGGCCACCGAGTGGGTGACGACCAGGATCGTGCGGCCGTCGTCGGCGAGGCCGCGCAGCATCTGCATGACCTCGCGGTCCATGCCCGGGTCGAGGCCCGAGGTGGGCTCGTCCAGGAAGATCAGCGACGGCTTGGTGAGCAGTTCCAGGGCGACCGAGACGCGCTTCTGCTGGCCGCCGGAGAGCGCGGTGATCTTGTTGTCGGCGCGCTTGTCCAGGCGCAGCTCGTACAGCACCTCGTCGATCCGGGCGTCGCGCTCGCGGGCCTCGGTGTCGCCGGGGAAGCGCAGCCGGGCCGCGTACTTGAGGCCCTTCCGGACGGTGAGCTCGCGGTGCAGGATCTCGGACTGCGGCACCAGGCCGATGCGGGAGCGGAGTTCGGCGAACTGCTTGTAGAGGTTGCGCCCGTCGTACAGCACCTCGCCGCGGTCGGCGGGGCGGTAGCCGGTGAGGGCGCGCAGCAGGGTCGACTTGCCGGAGCCGGACGGGCCGATGACCGCGACCAGGGACTTCTCCGGGACGCCGAAGCTGACGTCGTTGAGCAGGACCTTCTTGGCGCCCTTGTGCTCGACCTCGACGGTCAGGTGG
This sequence comes from Kitasatospora sp. NPDC048545, assembly GCF_040651155.1. NCBI lineage: Bacteria > Bacillati > Actinomycetota > Actinomycetes > Kitasatosporales > Streptomycetaceae > Kitasatospora > Kitasatospora sp. NPDC048545. The sequence continues at coordinate 39,198 of NZ_JBEZIQ010000063.1, read as the reverse complement.
CGGGCGGAGAAGGAGACCGCGCCGGTGTCGACGAACTCCTGCAGCTGGTCGCCGACCAGCACGAAGCCGGAGTGGCCGACGGTCAGCCGGTCCTGCGGGCCCATCAGCTGACGCTGCACCCGCTGGCCGTTGAGGAAGATGCCGTTGTGGCTGCCGAGGTCGACGATCTCGTAGCGGCCGTCCGGGAGCTGGCGCAGCTCGGCGTGGTGGCGGGAGACCTGGAGGTCGGACACCACGATGTCGTTGTCGAGCGCGCGACCGATCCGGACGGTGTTCATGCCCGAGGTCAGGCTGCGGATGATGGTCGGCTGCGGGCCGCCACCATCGTGCTGCGGCTGCGGCTGCGGCTGGGACTGCGGGAAACCCTGCTGCTGCGGGAAGCCCTGGTCCCGCGGGAAGCCCTGGTCCTGCGGGAAGCCGCCCTGCTGGGGCTGCGGCGCGTACTGCTGCTGCGGGAAGGGCTGCTGGGCCTGCGGCTGACCGGCCCAGGCCTGCTGCTGCGGCGGCTGCTGCTGCTGGTACGGGTCCTGCTGCTGCCAGCCCGGCTGCTGCGGCTGCGGCACCGGGCCGCGGCTGGTGGCGGCCTCGTGCATAGGGGCGGCGTGCGGGGCGGCGTGCGCGGGCGCGGAGAAGCCGAGCCGGGGGCCGTTCTCCGGGTTGCCCAGGTTGACGACGGCTCCGGGGAACAACTGGGCCTGCGTGGTGCGGGCTCCGGCCACGTACGTCCCGTTGGTGCTGCCGTGGTCGTCCAGCTGCCAACCGCTGCCGTTGAAGCTCATGGTCCCGTGGTGCCAGGAGACCCTGGCGTCGTCGAACGGGAAGTCCGACTGCGGGTTGCGCCCGATGGTGTAGGACCGCCCGGGCTCCAGAGTCCGCTGCTGTCCGTTGATCTCAATGACGAGTTGCGGCACTGCGCGCCTGCCCCGCTCTCTCGGTTCCCCCGAATTGTGGCCCCCGGCCGGGGGTGCGATGTTCCTGTGACTGACGGGGGGAATCATTCCAGCCCGTCGACCGCCGATGAAAGTCACCCCGGGTGACTGTGACCAGGCTGCTACCGGAGCGCGGGCCCGCGGCGTCCCGCGAGGTGGGACGGGTGCCCTCGGGCCACCCGCCGACGGGTAGCGTGGGACACACCATGAACGCATCGCCCCTGGCCGCTGAGCCCCTCCCCGCCGCCCAGCCCCGGACCGCGGACGAGCGCACCCTGCTCGTCAAGGTGTTCGGCAAGGACCGCCCCGGTATCACCGCCGGCCTCTTCGCGACGCTGGCCGGATTCGGCGTCGACGTCATCGACATCGAGCAGGTCGTGACCCGTGGCCGCATCACGCTGTGCGCCCTGGTCACCCCACCCCCCGCGGCCGGTGCCGAGGGCGGACTGCGGGCCACCGTCCACCGCTGGGCGGACGAGCAGAAGCTCCAGGCCGAGATCCTCTCCGGCATCGGCGACAACCGGCCGCGCCGCGAGGGCCGTTCGCACGTCACCGTGCTCGGCCACCCGCTGACCGCCGCCGCCGTCTCCGCGTTGACCTCCCGGATCACCGCGGCGGGCGGCAACATCGACCGTGTCTTCCGGCTCGCCAAGTACCCGGTGACGGCGGTCGAGCTGGCCGTCTCCGGCGTGGCCACCGAGGAGCTGCGGGCCGAACTCGCGCAGGAGGCGGCCACCCAGCGGGTGGACGTCGCGGTGGTGGCGGCCGGGCTGGAGCGCCGGGCCAAGCGCCTGGTGGTCATGGACGTCGACTCCACGCTCATCCAGGACGAGGTGATCGAGCTGTTCGCCGCCCACGCGGGCTGCGAGGAGCAGGTCGCCGAGGTGACGGCGGCGGCGATGCGCGGCGAGCTGGACTTCGCCGAGTCGCTGCACGCCCGGGTGGCGCTGCTGGCCGGGCTGGACGCCTCGGTGACCGAGAAGGTCCGCGCGGAGGTCCGTTTCACGCCGGGGGCGCGCACCCTGATCCGCACGCTGCAGCGCCTCGGCTTCCAGGTCGCGGTGGTGTCCGGCGGGTTCACCCAGGTCACCGACCACCTGGTGGAGCAGCTGGGGCTGGACTTCGCGGCGGCCAACACCCTGGAGGTGGTGGACGGCAGGTTCACCGGCCGGGTGGTCGGCGAGATCGTGGACCGGGCCGGCAAGGCCCGCTGGCTGGCCCGCTTCGCCGAGCAGGCGAAGGTGCCGCTGGAGCAGACGGTGGCGATCGGCGACGGCGCCAACGACCTGGACATGCTGAACGCGGCCGGGCTCGGGGTGGCGTTCAACGCCAAGCCGGTGGTGCGCGAGGCGGCCGACACGGCGGTGAACGTGCCGTTCCTGGACACCGTGCTGTACCTGCTGGGCATCACCCGCGAGGAGGTCGAGGCGGCCGACGCGCTGCACGGCACCCCGACCGAGGACGAGTGACCGAGGACGAGTGACCGGGGCCGGGTGACCGGGGCCGGGCGACCGCCGGCCGTCGTGCACCGAGGGCGTCACCGGCGGCGACGGACGACAGACCCAGCAGGGCCCGCCCGAGGAGGCCTGCGGACGTACGGGAGGGGCGCGCGGATCCGGTCCGCGCGCCCCTCCCGTACGTTTCCGGTCAGTCCTGCGGCGTGTAGTACGAGACCAGCTCGGCCACGCCCGGTTCGACGCCCTTCCACGAGCCGCCGAAGCTGAGCACCGCGATCGCCGCCGTCGGGAAGCCGCCGAGCCGCAGCCGCTCCAGCGCGTCCCGGTCGCCCGCGTCCCCGGCCAGCACCTGGGTCAGGCCCAGCACGCCGGGGTTGTGGCCGACCAGCACCACGTCCGCGTACTCCTCCGGGGTCTCGTGGAGGACGGCGATGATCTCACCGGGGCTGGCCTCGTAGACCCGGTCCTCGTACACCGTCTTGCGGGCCCGCTTGGGCAGCTCGTGCGCCGCCAGCTTCCAGGTCTCGCGGGTGCGCAGGGCCGTGGAGCAGAGCACGTAGTCGGGGTTGATGCCGGAGTCGACCAGCCAGCGGCCGGCGTCCGGGGCCTGGTGGCGGCCCCGGTCGGCCAGCGGCCGCTCATGGTCGTCCACGCCGTTCGGCCAGTCGGCCTTGGCATGACGGAGAACGATGATCCTGCGGGGCGTGTCGGCGCTCATACCCAGCAAGCTTGGCAGAAAAGCCGCCGGGTGGCGCGACGCTCCCGGTTGCCGCCACTCCCCCGGGTGTCGGGTGCCATCATGGCCCGTTCACCGGGACGTCGGACGGCGGTCGGACGGCCGTCGGCCCGGACGGGCGTCGGCCCGGACAGCCGCCAGGCGGACGGCCCAGCGGTCACCGGGCCGGACGGTCGTCAGCCCATCGAGGTGGCGACGGAGGCGATGACCGCCACCAGCACCACGATGGCGCCGAAGGCCAGGGCGATACGGCCGAGCTGCTTGCGGCCGTCGGTCGGGTTCGGGTCGAGAACGGGCATGTCGGGAATTCTCCCACCCCGAACACGCCCGTCCTGCGGCGCCCCCGCCGCCTTGGCCGGCCCTTGACCTTCGCAGCCGGCCCTTGACCTCCGGCACCCCGGCCACTCCGCGCCCCGGCCGACCGCGCCACGGCCGCTCGACGCCGGGGCCCGGGCGTCAGGCCTTGACCGGCTCCGCCGGGCGGACCGCCTCGTCCTCGATGTGCCGGGCCATCGCGGCCCGCAGACCGAACAGCATCTGCGGCACCAGCAGCAGCGCCAGGAAGCCCAGCGGCCCGTACCACTCGCCGGTGACCTGGTAGATCCGGCCGATCAGGATCGGGCCCGGGATGGAGATCAGGTAGCCGACGCCCTGGGCGAAGGCGGACAGCTGCGCCACCCCGCCCGCGGTCCGGGCGCGCAGCCCGATCATCGTCAGCACCAGCGGGAAGGCGCAGTTGGACAGGCCCACCAGGACCGCCCAGACCCACGGCGCACCGGCCGGGGCCAGTGCCAGCCCGGCGTACCCGGCGATGCCGCAGGAGGCCAGCACGACCACGAACAGCCGCTGGTCGCCGCGGCGGGCGGCCAGGTTGGGCAGGACGAAGGAGACCGGCACGCCGATCACCATGGTCACGGCGAGCAGCACCCCTGAGGTGCCCTTGTCGATGCCGGCGTCCTGGAAGATCTTCGGCAGCCAGCCCATCACCACGTAGGCGCCGGTGGCCTGGAGGCCGAAGAAGCAGGCCAGCGCCCAGGCCGTGCGGCTGCGGGTGATCGGCAGCTTGGCGGGGACGGCGGCGCCGCCCGCCCGCTCGCCGCGCTCGCGCCTGGTGATCAGCACCGGCAGCCAGAGCAGCAGGGCCAGGGTGCCGAGGCCCGCCCAGATGCCCAGGCCGAAGCGCCAGTCGCCGCCGAGGGAGGCGGTCAGCGGCACGGTGACGGCGGCGGCCAGCGCGGTGCCGGCGGACAGCGCCATGGAGTACAGGCCGATCATCGGGCCGACCTTCTCCGGGAAGTAGCGCTTGATGACCACCGGGATGAGCACGTTGGAGACGGCCACGCCGGCCAGGGCGAGCGCGGTCAGCAGCAGAAACACCGCGGTGCCGCCGGCGAAGGAGCGGGCCAGCACGCCTGCGGTGATCGCGGCCATGCCCGCGGTGATCACCGCGATCGGGCCGATCCGCCGGGCCATCGTGGGTGCGGCGAAGCCGAACAGCCCGAAGCACAGCGAGGGGACCGCGGTGAGCAGTCCGGCGAGGGTCGGGTTCATCCCGAGGTCGGCTCGGACTTGGTCGAGCAGCGGCCCGAGGCTGGTGACCACGGGGCGCAGGTTGAAGGCGGCGGCGGCGATCGCGACGGCGAACAGCCAACCCAGGCGGCCGGTGGAGGAGGAGGTGGAAGGGGCGGGGTCGGCGGGCCGCTCGGTCTGCGGCCTGGCCTGGTTCCGCGGGGAAGCGGTGGTCTCTGCTGCGGGCATGTGCGCCATCATAGAATGATGGGATGAATTGATGCACCCTGGAATTGGCATGATGTGCCGACCGTTCATCCGACGGCCACGTTCCACCCAGGCCGCCCCGAGCCGTAGTCGCAAGGAGTCCCCGTGGCGCTGTCCTCGCCGAGGCGCACCCCGCTGTCCGACCAGGTGATCGCCCAGCTGCGCGCCCAGATCACCTCCGGGGAGTGGCCGGTGGGCTCGCGCATCCCCACCGAGGCCGCCCTGGTCGAGCAGCTGGGCGTCGCGCGCAACACCGTGCGCGAGGCTGTCCGCGCCCTCGCCCACAACGGCCTGCTCGACATCCGCCAGGGCTCCGGCACCTACGTGCTGGCCACCAGCGAACTGGCCGGGGTGATGCACCGCCGCTTCGCCGACGCCGACCAGGCGCAGGTCGCCGAGCTGCGGGCGGCACTGGAGACCTCGGCGGCCGGCCTGGCCGCCCAGCGCCGCACCGGGCGCGACCTGGAGCTGCTGGACGGCGCCCTGGCCCGCCGGGAGGGCGCCTGGCACTCCGGTGACGCCGAGGACTTCGTCCAGGCCGACGCCGCCTTCCACCAGGCCGTGGTCGCGGCCGCCCACAACGACGTGCTGCTCGCCGTCTACGCCGACCTCGGCGAGGTCACCCGCGCGCACCTGCGGCACGACGTCGGCCCGGAGCTGATCGCCGAGCGCTACATCGGCCACGACACGATCCTGGACGCCATCCGGGCCGGCGACGCCCAGCGCGCCTCGGTCGAGGCCGGCCGCGCCATCGGCGCCTGCGCGACCGCCGAGTCCTGAGCCCCGGGGGAACGCGGGAACGCCGCTGCCCGGCACCCCCCTGCGGGAGGGGTGCCGGGCAGCGGCGTACGGGCGGGGCGTCAGGCGCCGATGGCGTGCAGACCACCGTCGACGTGGACGATCTCGCCGGTGGTCTTCGGGAACCAGTCCGACAGCAGCGCGACGACACCGCGGCCGGCCGGCTCCGGGTCGCTCAGGTCCCACTTCAGCGGGGAGCGGTGGTTCCAGGTGTCGGCCAGGTCGCCGAAGCCCGGGATGGACTTGGCGGCCATCGAGCCGATCGGGCCCGCCGAGATCAGGTTGCAGCGGATGTCCCGCGAGCCCAGGTAGCGGGCCAGGTAGCGGTTGGTCGACTCCAGGGCGGCCTTGGCCGGGCCCATCCAGTCGTACTGCGGCCACGCGTACTGCGCGTCGAAGGTGAGGCCGACGACCGAGCCGCCGTCCTGCATCAGCGGCAGCAGCGCCATGGTCAGCGACTTCAGCGAGTACGCCGAGACGTGCATCGCGGTGGCCACGGACTCCCACGGGGTGTCCAGGAAGTTGCCACCCAGCGCGTCCTGCGGGGCGAAGCCGATCGAGTGGACGATGCCGTCCAGGGTCGGCAGGGTCTCGCGGACCTGGTCGGCGATGCCCGCCAGGTCCTCCGGGTTGGAGACGTCCAGCGACAGCACCTTGACCGGGTGCGGCAGCTTCTTGGCGATCCGCTCGGTCAGGCTCGGGCGCGGGAAGGCGGTGAGGATGATCTCCGCGCCCTGCTCCTGCGCGAGCCTGGCGGTGTGGAACGCGATGGAGGACTCCATCAGCACGCCGGTGATCAGGATCCGCTTGCCTTCGAGGATTCCACTCATGATCAGTGACCCATGCCCAATCCGCCGTCGACGGGAATGACGGCTCCGGTGATGTACGCGGCCTCGTCCGACCCGAGGAACCGCACGGTGGACGCGACCTCGGCGGGCGCCGCGTAGCGGCCCAGCGGCACGCCCGCGACGATCTCCGCGCGGCGCTCGTCGCTGAGCACGGCGGTCATGTCGGTGTCGACGAAGCCGGGGGCGACCACGTTGACGGTGATGTTGCGCGGGCCGAGCTCGCGCGCCAGCGACCGGGCGAAGCCCACCAGGCCGGCCTTGGAGGCGGCGTAGTTGGCCTGGCCCGGCGAGCCGGACAGGCCCACCACGGACGAGATCAGGACGACACGGCCCTTCTTGGCGCGCATCATCAGCTTGGAGGCGCGCTTGACCACCCGGAAGGTGCCGGTCAGGTTGGTGTCGACGACGGAGGTGAAGTCCTCCTCCGACATGCGCAGCAGCAGGGTGTCCTTGGTGATGCCCGCGTTGGCGACCAGCACCTCGACCGCGCCGTGCTTCTGCTCGATCTCGGTGAAGGCGGCGTCGACCTGCGCGGCGTCCGTGATGTCACAGCGGACCGCGAGGACGTCGTACTTCTCCAGGGCCTCGGGCACCTCGCCCGAGCGGCTGGTGATGGCGACCTTGTCGCCCGCCTCGGCGAAGGCCTGGGCGATCGCGAGGCCGATGCCCCGGTTTCCTCCGGTGACGAGAACCGAGCGGCTCAACGATCCACCTCTCTCCGTGTGTGAGCGCGTACGTCGGAATGCGTACGCAGTGTGACGCTATCGGGCGGTCGACGGTGGCGGCGCATCGGGCTCCCACAGCGCCGCACCGAAGGAACTGTCGCAATCCGACAATCCGCCCCCGCCTCTCCGGCCCGGCCCGGCGACACCGCCCAGGCCCCGGCCGGGCCCGGATCGGGGCCACTGTGCGGGAACAACACGGGCGGCCGCACCCGTTGCCCCGTGGTGGGGACCGGCCGGGGACCTGTCGTACGGTTCACCCCGACCAATTCCGGCGAGCGACGAAGGCAGAGCGGATGACCAAGGCACGGCCGGGGGGCACCCCCCGACGCGGACGACTGCTGACCCTCACCGCCCTGGCGGCCGGCCTGGGCGCTGCGGCCTGGGCGCTGCGCGACCTGCCGGCGGCGTTCGGCCGCCGGCCGGACGGCGAGCGCGAGGAGCGGGTGCGCAACTCCCCGCAGTACCGCGACGGCGTCTTCCACAACGCGCCCTCGACCCTCGCCCGCACCTCGGGGGCCCCGGGCTTCGACGGCGCCACCGCCCGCCGGATGCTGTTCGAGCGCGAGGGCCGCGTCCCCGCCCACCCGGTGCCGACCGTCCGCCCCGCCACCCCGCCCGGTCCGGCCGCCGAGGGCGTGGAGATCACCTGGTACGGGCACGCCTCCGTGCTCGTCGAGGTCGAGGGCTTCCGGGTGCTGCTCGACCCGATCTGGAGCGACCGCTGCTCCCCCGCCGCGCACATCGGCCCCAAGCGGCTGCACCCGGTGCCGGTCGAGTTGGAGGAGCTGCCGCCGGTCGACGCGGTACTGATCTCGCACGACCACTACGACCACCTGGACATGGCCACGGTCAAGCGCCTGGTGCGCAGCCAGTCCGCGCCCTTCGCGGTGCCGCTCGGCATCGGCGCCCACCTGCGCCGCTGGGGCGTCCCGGAACACCGCATCATCGAGCTGGACTGGGACGAGACCTGCAACCTGGGCGAGCTGGTGCTCACCCTGACCGCGGCGCACCACTTCTCCGGCCGCGGCCTGACCCGCAACACCACCCTCTGGGGCTCCTGGGTGATCGCCGGCCCGAACCGCAAGGTCTTCTACACCGGCGACTCCGGCTACTTCGAGGGCTACGCCAGGATCGGCGAGCGGCACGGCCCGTTCGACGCCGCGCTGGTCCAGATCGGCGCCTACGACGCGGCCTGGGCCGACATCCACATGACCCCCGAGGACGCCGTCCTCGCCCACCGGGACCTCTCCGCCGGCCTGCTGGTGCCCGTCCACTGGTGCACCTTCAACCTCGGCCTGCACCCGTGGGCCGAGCCGGTCGAGCGGCTGGTGAAGGAGGCCAAGGAGCACGCCGTCCCGCTGGCCGTGCCGCGCCCCGGCGAGCGGGTGGACGTCGACAACCCGCCCGAGCTCGACGGCTGGTGGGAGTCCGTCGGCTGACGGCCCCCCACCGCCCCCCCATCAGGCCCACCACCAGGACGCTCTCCGGGGCCCCACCGGGGCCTCGCGAAGGCCCTCCGGAGGGTCCCGCGACGCCCGGCGCGGCGGTGGCGGTCGGCCCGGCCGGGCCGGCCGCCACCGCGGCGCACCGGACGAAATGCGCTGGCCGGGAACCCGGTGGACGGGAAATGATGCGGTGCGGGCGCCCCTGTGGCGCCGCACCCCTGCCCTCCACGACCTGGGAGCCCGATTGCCTCCGATCCCTCCGGCGGATCGCTCCGGCGCGCCGCACGGGCGCGCCGTCGACCCGCTGTTCCTCGCCTACCCGCTGCGGTCCCTCGCCGACGCCGCCCTCACCCGGGCCCGTGAACTCGGCGCCTCGCACGCCGACTTCCGCCTGGAGCGGGTCCGCAGCGCCTCCTGGCGGCTGCGCGACGCCCGCCCGGCGGGCACCTCCGACAGCGTGCAGCTGGGCTTCGCCGTCCGGGTGCTGCTCGACGGCGCCTGGGGCTTCGCGGCCGGTGTCGACCTCACCACCGCGGCGGCGGCGAAGGTCGCCGAACAGGCGGTCGCGGTGGCCCGGCTCTCCGGAGGGATCAGCCGGGCAGCCGGATCCACGGAGCGCGTCGAGCTGGCCGAGGAGCCGGTGCACCGGGACGTCACCTGGGTCTCCTCCTACGAGGTCAACCCGTTCGAGGTGCCGGACGCGGAGAAGACGGCGCTGCTCGCCGAGTGGAGTTCGCGGCTGCTGGCCGCCGAGGGCGTCTCGCACGTCCAGGCGAGCCTGCTGACCGTCCAGGAGAACAAGTTCTACGCGGACACCGCGGGCACCGTCACCACCCAGCAGCGGGTCCGGCTGCACCCCACGCTCTCGGCCACCTCGGTGGACGAGCGCACCGGCGCCTTCGACTCGATGCGCACCCTGGCCCCGCCGGTCGGCCGCGGCTTCGAGTACCTGACCGGCACCGGCTGGGACTGGGACGCCGAACTCGCCGAGCTGCCGGTCCTGCTGGCCGAGAAGATGAAGGCCCCGAGCGTCCGGGCCGGCCTGTACGACCTGGTCATCGACCCGTCCAACCTGTGGCTGACCATCCACGAGTCGATCGGCCACGCCACCGAACTGGACCGCGCGCTCGGCTACGAGGCCGCCTACGCCGGCACCTCCTTCGCGACCTTCGACCGGCTCGGCACGCTCCGGTACGGCTCCGACCTGATGCACGTCACCGGTGACCGCACCGCCGAGCACGGCCTGTCCACCATCGGCTACGACGACGAGGGCGTCGCCACCCAGTCCTGGGACCTGGTCCGGGACGGCGTCCTGGTCGGCTACCAACTGGACCGCGGCATGGCCAAGTTGAAGGGCTTCGAGCGTTCCAACGGCTGCGCCTTCGCGGACTCCCCGGCGCACGTCCCGGTGCAGCGGATGGCCAACGTCTCGCTCCGGCCCGCCGCCGACGGCCCGGACACCGAGGGCCTGTTCGCCGGGGTGGAGAACGGCCTGTACATCGTCGGCGACCGCTCCTGGTCGATCGACATGCAGCGCTACAACTTCCAGTTCACCGGCCAGCGCGCCTACGCCATCAAGAACGGCGAACTCGCGGGCCAGGTCAAGGACTTCGCCTACCAGGCCACCACCACCGACTTCTGGGGCTCGATGGCGGCGGTCGGCGGCCCGCAGACCTACGTCCTCGGCGGCGCCTTCAACTGCGGCAAGGCGCAGCCCGGCCAGATCGCGGCGGTCAGCCACGGCTGCCCGTCGGCGCTGTTCCGGAACGTCAACGTGCTCAACACCCAGCAGGAGGCGGGTCACTGATGACCGCGATGCAGCCCCACGAACTCGTCGAGCTGGCGCTCGGCCTCTCCCGCGCCGACGGCTGCGTGGTGATCGCCGACGAGGACTCCACCGCCAACCTGCGCTGGGCCGGCAACGCCCTGACCACCAACGGCGTCACCCGCGGCCGCCGGCTGACCGTGATCGCCACCGTGGCCGGCGCCGAGGGCACCGCCTCCGGCGTGGTCTCCCGCGAGGCCGTCGTCCCGGAGGAGGTCGAGGAGCTGGTGCGGGCCGCCGAGGAGGCCGCCCGCGCGGCCGGCCCGGCCGAGGACGCCCAGCCCCTGGTCGTCGACCGGCCGTCCTCCCCGGACTTCACCGAGCCGCCCGCGGAGACCTCCGTCGCGGTCTTCGACGCCTTCGGCCCGGCCCTCGGCGAGGCCTTCGCGCGCGCCGCCGCCCGGGGCGAGCTGCTGTACGGCTTCGCCCGCCACGAGCTGACCTCCAGCTACCTGGGCAGCTCCACCGGCCTGCGGCTGCGCCACGACCAGCCCACCGGCATGGTCGAGTTCAACGCCAAGACCGCCGACCTGTCCGGCTCGGCCTGGGTCGGCGCCGCCACGCAGGACTTCACCGACGTCGACGTCGCCGCCCTGCACGCCGAGCTGACCAAGCGCCTCGGCTGGGGCGCCCGCAAGGTGGACCTGCCGGCCGGCCGCTACGAGACGCTGCTGCCGCCCGCGGCCGTCGCCGACCTGATGGTCTACCTCAGCTGGTCCTCCGGCGGCCGGGACGCCCACGAGGGCCGGACGGTCTTCTCCAGGCCCGGCGGGGGCACCCGGATCGGCGACAAGCTCAGCGGCCTGCCGCTGACGCTGCGTTCCGACCCGCAGGAGCCCGGACTGCAGGCCCCGCCGTTCGTGCTGACGCACTCCACCGGCGGTGACGTCTCGGTCTTCGACAACGGCGAGCCGATCGCCGCCACCGACTGGATCCGCGCGGGCGTGCTGAACGACCTGATCACCAGCCGCCACTCGGCGGGGCTCACCGGGCTGCCGGTGCGTCCGGCCGTCGACAACCTCGTCCTGGAGACGGCCGACCAGGAGTCGGCGCCGACCCTGGACGAGATGATCGCGCGCACCGAGCGCGGCCTGCTGCTCACCTGCCTCTGGTACATCCGGGAGGTGGACCCGGCGACGCTGCTGCTCACCGGCCTCACCCGTGACGGCGTCTACCTGGTGGAGAACGGCGAGGTCGTCGGCGCGGTCAACAACTTCCGGTTCAACGAGTCCCCGGTGGACCTGCTCGGCCGGATCACCGAGGTGGGCCGCACCGAACGCTGCCTGCCCCGCGAGTTCAGCGACGACTTCACCCGCACCGCGATGCCACCCGTGCGTGTCGCGGACTTCAACATGAGTTCGGTCAGCCAGGCCTCTTAGCCGCTGGCCGACGGGGGGATACGAGAGACATGACGGACGAGAAGCGGCTGGTCGGAGCGAGCAGGACGCTGTCGCGAATCCTGCGGCACGAGCCCGGCCTGGTGGGGATCACACTGGACGGCTCCGGCTGGGTCCGGATCGACGAACTGCTCGCCGCACTCGCGGCGAAGGGCAGGCCGCTCACCCGGGCCGAGCTGGACCACATCGTGGCCACCAACAACAAGCGCCGCTTCGGCTACTCGGCGGACGGACTCTCCATCCGCGCCAACCAGGGCCACACGGTGGCGGTCGACCTCGGTCTGGCCGCCGCCGTGCCGCCGCACGTGCTCTATCACGGCACCGCCGACCGCCACCTGGCGGCGATCTTCCGCGAGGGCCTGCGCCCGATGACCCGCCGGGACGTCCACCTCTCGGCCGACACCGAGACGGCGACCCGCGTCGGCGCCCGGCACGGCCGCCCGGTGGTGCTGACGGTGAACGCGGCCGCGATGGCGGCGGCCGGCCACGAGTTCCGGCTCAGCGACAACGGCGTCTGGCTCACCGACGCCGTACCCCCGCAGTACCTCTCCCGGCGCTCCTAGGACCCGTCCTCGAACCCGTGTCCGCGGGGTGACGCGGGGGGTTTGAGGACGGGCCCCGGCACGCGGTGACCGAAGGGCCTGTCCGCTCCGCCGGACAGGCCCTTCGCCCACCCGACCGGGTGCGTCCGCCCGACCCGGCCTCGTCGCCGCGACCGCCCGGGCGTACCGTGAGGAGGCCGCGCGGCCAGGCGCGCGGGTGCGCGACGAGGGCGGTAGGACACATGGGCAAGAGCGCCGACGACGGGCATGTCTTCCGGATCACGGGGGCGCGCAGCAGCCTCAGCGAGGACGTCCGGGGACGCCAGCGCCGTTACGTCATCTCGATGCTGCTCCGCACGGTCTGCGTACTGCTCTCGGTGGTGCTGTGGGACGTCCAGCGCTGGCTGGCGTTCGCGGCACTGGCCGGCGCCGTCCTGCTGCCGTACTTCGCGGTGCTGATCGCCAACGCGGGCCGGGAACGGGCCCCGGGCCTGCCGAGCACCTTCGACATCCCGCTGGACACCCCCCTGATGCTGGGCCCCGGTGGGACGGGTGGGGCGGGTGCGACTGCCGGTACAGGAGAGGCAAAGGCCGCTGCCACCGATCCTTCACAGGACGTGAACTGACCGTCCGTTTCACCCCGCTTCAGCCATATCCGGCTGGACGAAAGCTCAAAAGAACCTCAGATTAATCATGCAGGACCTCCCCATCCGAGGCTCTTGGCGTGACATACTGCGTACGCGCTCCGCATCCCCCGTCGGAGCGACGGACCGACGCCGGGCGGCTCCCCCCGTGGCTGCCCGGCGTCGCCATGCCCGGATCCGGTCGTCCCGACCGGGCGTGACAGACTGGCGGTGCAGACTTCCCGCCTATCCCCGAGGAACGCCCGATGGACACCCCGCAGACGCCGACCTGCTCCGCCAAGGGCTGCCGGGCGGACGCCGGCTGGGTGCTGGTGTGGAACAACCCCAAGCTGCACACCCCGGACCGCCGCAAGACCTGGGTCGCCTGCGACGAGCACCGCGAGCACCTGTCCCAGTTCCTGGGCGTGCGCGGCTTCCTCAAGGAGGTCGTCGCCTTCGCCGACTGGGCCCCCGAGGAGCCCGGCACCCCCGCCTAGCACCCCGGCCTTGGCCCGACCGCTGCCCGGCCCCCCGGCCCGGCACTCCGGTCCCGGTCTAGCCGCCGATCGCGGACATCGGCCGCTCGGGCTGGTGGAACTCCGGGTCGTCGATCCCGGCCCCGGCCTTCTTGCCCCACATCGCGGCCCGCCAGAGCGCGGCCAGCTCGGCGTCGTCCGCGCCCGAGCGCAGCGCGGTGCGCAGGTCCGTCTCCCCCGTCGCGAACAGGCAGTTGCGCACCTGGCCGTCGGCGGTCAGCCGGGTGCGGTCGCAGGCACGGCAGAACGGCCGGGTGACCGAGGCGATCACGCCCACCCGGCCCGGGCCGCCGTCCACCAGCCAGCGCTCGGCGGGCGCCGCGCCCCGGCCGGCGGACGGTTCCGGGGTGAGCGTGAAGCGGGCGCGCAGCAGCCCGAGGATCTCCTCCGCGGTGACCATCGAGCTGCGGTCCCAGCCGTGCTGGGCGTCCAGCGGCATCTGCTCGATGAAGCGCAGCTCGTAGCCCCGCTCCAGGCACCAGGCCAGCAGGTCGGCCGCCTCGTGGTCGTTGACCCCGCGCATCAGCACCGCGTTCAGTTTCACCGGCGTCAGCCCGGCGGCCTCGGCGGCGGCCAGCCCGTCCAGCACGTCCTGGTGGCGCCGGCGGCGGGTGAGGGTGTGGAACACCTCGGGGTCGAGGGTGTCGAGCGAGACGTTGACCCGGTCGAGCCCGGCCTCGCGCAGCGCCGTCGCGGTGCGGGCCAGTCCGATGCCGTTGGTGGTCAGCGAGAGCTCGGGGCGCGGTTCCAGTTCCGCGCAGGCGGCCACGATCGCGACCAGCCCGGGGCGCAGCAGCGGTTCGCCGCCGGTGAAGCGGACCTCGCGGACGCCCAGGTCGCGCACGGCCGTGGTGACCAGCCGGACGATCTCCTCGTCGGTGAGCAGGTCCGGCTTGGCGAGCCACTGCAGGCCCTCCTCGGGCATGCAGTAGGTGCAGCGCAGGTTGCACCGGTCCGTGAGGGAGACCCTCAGGTCGACGGCCTGTCGTCCGAAGGTGTCGAGCAGCACGTGCGTCCTTCCCCGTAATGCGGCCGGCCCGGCCACCATGAGGCGGGCCGGGCCAGCATAGTCATCGCGGGACGATCAATGGGCGCCCAGTCCGGTCAGCGAGCGGACCTCCAGTTCAGCGTACTTCGCCGGGTCGGGGCGTTCCTTGGACAGCAGGGTCCCGAGCCAGCCGGCCAGGAAGCCGACCGGGATGGAGACCAGGCCGGGGTTCTCCAGCGGGAACCAGTGGAAGTCGACGCCTTGGAAGAGGGAGTTCTTGCCTCCGGACAGCACCGGGGAGAAGATCACCAGCACGACCGAGGAGAGCAGGCCGGCGTAGACGGAGCTGACCGCGCCGGCGGTGGTGAAGCGCTTCCAGAACAGCGAGAAGAGCAGGGTCGGCAGGTTCGCCGAGGCGGCCACCGCGAAGGCCAGGGCCACCAGGGCGGCGGTGCTGAGCTTGCCCGCGTAGAGGCTGAGCACGATGGAGATCGCGCCGATCACCACGGCGGCCCACTTCGCCGAGAGCACCTCCTCCTTCTCGCTCGCCTTCCCGCGCCGGATCACGTTCGCGTACAGGTCGTGCGCGAAGGAGGCAGAGGAGGCGAGGGTTAGCCCGGCCACCACGGCGAGGATGGTGGCGAAGGCGACCGCCGAGATCACCGCGAGCATGACCGCCCCGCCGGTGGTGCCGGCCCCGCCGCCGAGCTGCTCGGCGAGCAGTGGCGCCGCGGTGTTGCCGGACGGCGTCTTGCCCTCGACGGCGACCATGCCGCTGCGGCCGACCAGGGCGGCCGCGCCGAAGCCGAGTGCCAGGGTCATCAGGTAGAAGACGCCGATGATGCCGATCGCCCAGAGCACCGACTTCCGGGCGGCCTTGGCGGTGGGGACGGTGTAGAAGCGGACCAGGATGTGCGGCAGGCCGGCGGTGCCGAGCACCAGGGCGATCCCCAGGCTGACGAAGTCGAGCTTGGAGGTGTTGCTGGCCCCGTACTTCAGTCCGGGTTCGAGGAAGGCCGCGCCCTTGCCGCTCGCGGAGGCGGCCGCACCGAGTAGTTCCGAGGGGTTGAAGTGGTACTTGGCGAGCACCAGGACGGTCATCAGCGCGGCGCCGACGATCAGCAGCACCGCCTTGACGATCTGCACCCAGGTGGTGCCCTTCATGCCCCCTATCACCACGTAGACGATCATCAGTGCGCCGACCGCGAGGATGGTCCAGCGCTTGGCGCCGTCCCCGGTGACCCCCAGCAGCAGGGCCACCAGCGCCCCGGCGCCGACCATCTGGGCGAGCAGGTAGAAGATCGAGACGACGATGGTGGACACTCCGGCCGCGGTGCGCACCGGGCGCTGGCGCATCCGGAACGCGAGCACGTCCGCCATGGTGAAGCGGCCCGAGTTGCGCAGCGGCTCGGCGATCAGCAGCAGCGCGACCAGCCAGGCGACCAGGAAGCCGATCGAGTAGAGGAAGCCGTCGTAGCCGTTGAGCGCGATCAGCCCGGCGATGCCGAGGAAGGACGCCGCGGACATGTAGTCGCCGGAGATGGCCAGGCCGTTCTGGAATCCCGTGAAGCCGCGGCCTCCCGCGTAGAAGTCGGCGGCGCTCCGGTTCTGCCGCCCGGCCCGGACGGTGATGACCAGGGTGGCCAGCACGAAGGCCCCGAACAGGGTCATCGTCAGGCCGCGGTGCTCGGTGGCGGAGCTGGCGAGCAATGTCATTCGACGGACTCCCGGGGGGCGTGGACGACGGCTCCGTGGGCCTCGCGGATCGCGGTGGCGGCCGGGTCGATCCGCCGGTCCGCGTAACGGGCGTACCAGGCGGCGATCGCGAAGGTGGTGGCGAACTGCAGCAGTCCGAGCACCAGGGCGATGTTGACGTGCCCGAGGACCTTGGTGCTCATCAGGCCCGGGGCGTAGCACGAGAGCAGGACGTAGAGCAGGTACCAGAGCACGAAACCGATGGTGACCGGGAAGGCGAAGCTCCGGAACGAGCGCCTCAGGGTACGGAACTCCTCGCTGTTCTCGATGAGTTGGACTTCCGTGGGGGTAGTGGTGATCGGCGGCGAATCCACTCTCTCTCCTCACTCCTTCGGCGTAGCTGTCACACAGGGGGAACGATCGAGCGTGAGGGGCGTCACATTTCGCGGGCGCGCCGCGCAATGCTAGGAGCGTGGTGCCCGCCCCGAAAGGGGTTGACCGCGATCAGCCGGCCGTTCACCCCCTCGCACCATTCGAATGGCCGAAAACCACCACCCCCACCACTGCGGCCGGACCACCCCCGTCCCATGCGAAAGGGGCGGCACCGACCAGCGGTGCCACTCCTTTTGACGATGCGTCAGAAAGCGATCCGGACCTTCAGCGCCGAGCGGTCGTCCATCGCGCGGTAGCCGTCCGGCACGTCGTCCAGGCCGACCGTGCGGTCGAAGACCAGGCCCGGCTCGATGGCCCCGGAGAGCACGTCCGGCAGCAGCTCGGGGATGTAGGCGCGGGCCGGCGCGACGCCGCCGTTCAGGGAAACGTTCCGGCCGAACATCTGACCGATGTCCACGCCGGCGCTGCCGCCGTGCGGCACCCCGACGTAACCCACCGCGCCGCCGTCCCTGGCGATCGAGATCGCCGTACGCATCGACTCCTCGGTGCCGACCGCCTCCAGCACCGCGTGCGCGCCCTGGCCACCGGTCAGCTCCTTCACCGCCTCCACGGCGGCGTCCCCGCGCTCGGCCACCACGTCCGTCGCCCCGAAGCGCCGGGCCAGCTCGGTCCGGGCGGTGTGCCGGCCCAGCGCGATGATCCGGCCCGCGCCCAGCCGGTGCGCCGCCAGAACGCCACACAGGCCGACCGCGCCGTCACCGACCACCGCGACCGTCGACCCGGGCCGCACCCGCGCCGAGACCGCCGCGTGGTGCCCGGTCGACATCACGTCGGACAGCGCCAGCAGGCCGGGCAGCAGCTTCTCGTCGCCCGCCGCCTCCTTGGGCAGCTTCACCAGGGTGCCGTCCGCGAACGGCACCCGCACCGCCTCGCCCTGGCCGCCGTCCGAGCCGACCTGCCCCCAGAACCCGCCGTGCGGGCAGGAGGTCTGCAGGCCTTCGCGACAGAAATCACACGTCCCGTCGGACCAGACGAACGGCGCCACCACCAGGTCGCCCTTGGCGAAGCCGCGCACCTCGGCGCCGGCCTCCTCGACCACGCCCAGGAACTCGTGCCCGATCCGCTGCCCGGCCACCCGCTGGGCCACCCCGCGGTAGGCCCACAGGTCGCTGCCGCAGATGCAGGCGTTGACCACACGGAGCACCACGTCCGTCGGGTGCTGGATCACCGGGTCCGGAACGTCCTCGATCCGGATGTCGTTGGGGCCGTGGATCACGGTGGCACGCATGCGCTGTTCCTTCGCTGAGAACGATCTCGACCAGGTGTACGACACCCCCGCCGACCACTCTATTCCGGCCGGTCGATCGGAACATTCCGGCCAGGCCCCTCCTCGCCGCCCCTTATCCTGTTGGACCATGCAACCGATCCAGCCCGCGCCGAGGACCGTCCCGGTCCCCGCCCAGCGCTCCGCCGCCCCCACCGAGGGCTTCGCGGTCGTCGACGTCGAGACCACCGGTCTCGGACGCTCCGACCGCGTCATCTCCGCGGGCGTCTACCAGCTGGACCCGGACGGCGAGGTCACCGACCACTGGTACACCCTGGTCAACCCCGAGCGGGACCCGGGCCCGGTCTGGATCCACGGCCTGACCTCCGAGCTGCTCTCGGGCGCCCCCACGTTCCCGGAGGTCGCCGACGAGTTCGCGGACCGGCTGCGCGGCCGGGTCCTGGTCGCGCACAACGCGCTCTTCGACTGGAACATGATCTCCCGCGAGTTCTCCCGGGCCGGCCTGCACGCCCCCGTCGAGCAGCGGATCTGCACCATGGTCCTCTCCCGCGACCTGCGGCTGCCGCTGCCCAACGGCAAGCTGGCCTCGCTCGCCGCCCACTTCGGCGTCCGGCAGCGCCACGCCCACAACGCCCTGGACGACGCCCGGGTGCTCGCCGAGGCCTTCCGTCCCAGCCTGCACCTCGCCCGCCTCGGCGGCGTCCCGCTGCCGCTGCAGAAATGCGTCGCGGTCACCGACCTCGGCGAGGACGAGCCCGCCGCCCCCGGCCGCGCCTCCTGGACCGGCTCCAGCTACCGCCAGGCCAAGAAGCGCCCGTCCTGCCCGTACCCCAACCCGGGGCGCTGGCAGGACGGCAAACCCCTGGTCCAGGGCATGCGGGTGGCCTTCACCGGCGACACCTCCACCGAGCGCGAACTCCTGGAGGACCGCGCCGTCGAGGCCGGCCTGCACATCGCCACCTCCGTGAGCCGCCTCACCAGCCTGCTGGTCACCAACGAGCCGGACAGCTGGAGCGGCAAGGCCCGCAAGGCCCGCGAGGTCGGCACCCCGGTGGTCACCGAGGACGCCTTCCTCCAGTTGCTGCGCGAGGTCGCCCCGCACCCCGGTGCGTGAGCCCGTTGTGAGGTCGGCGTACCGTTCCCATGTGTACCGTTTTCTGCTGACCCGCCAGTGGCTGATCACCATGCTGATCGCGCTGCTGCTGATCCCCGCGACGATCAAGCTGGGCTTCTGGCAGCTGCACCGCCACGAGGCGCGGGTGGCCCGGAACGAGCTGATCGGCAAGGCCCTCACGGCGTCCCCGGTCCCCTTCGACACCCTGTCGCCGGCCCCCGGCTTCACGGTCCCCAAGGACGTCACCTGGCGTGCCGTGACCGCCACCGGCCAGTACGACGTGGCGCACGAGTTCGTGGTCCGCAAGCGGACCGACTCCAGCGGAACCATCGGCTACTTCGTCGTGACCCCGCTGAAGCTCGCGGACGGCAAGGGCACCGTCCTGGTCAACCGCGGCTGGGTCGCCTCCGGCACGAGCGCCACCCAGTACCCGCCCGTCCAGGCCGCCCCCGCCGGCGAGGTCTCCCTCACCGGCCGCCTGCGCCCCGACGAGACGTACGGCGCCAGCGGCATCAAGGACCGCGCCGGTCTGCCCGACCGCCAGTTCAACCTGATCAACACCGAGGAGCAGTCCAAGGAGAGCGGCAACCCCCTCCTCGGCGGCTACCTCGAACTGGCCGCCACCACGCCGGACCCGGGCGACCAGCCGGAGCTGATCCCCGCGCCCGACCACTCCGACATCGGACCGCACATGGCCTACGCCATCCAGTGGTGGCTGTTCACGGCAATGATCCCGGTCGGCGTCTGGATCCTCGCCCGCCGTGAGGCCAAGGACCGCGCCAAGCAGGCCGCCGAACCCGAGACGGTCACCGAACCCGTCCCCGCCTAGGCCCGGCCCCGGCCCATCGCTAGAGCACGTCCTCCAACTCCCGCAGCAACCGCGCCTTCGCCCGCGCGCCCACCACCGACCGCACCGGCTGCCCGCCCCGGAACACCATCAGCGTCGGCATCGACAGCACCCCGTACGCCGCCTGCGTCCGCGGGTTGCGGTCCACGTCGACGCTCACCACCCGCAGCCGGTGGGCCTCCTCCCGCGCCACGTCCGCCAGCACCGGCGCCATCATCCGGCACGGCGGGCACCAGTCGGCCGTGAAGTCCACCAGCACCGGCCCCTCGGCCGCCAGCACCTCCGCGGCGAACGTCTCGTCCGTCACCGCCGGCACACCCGCGATCTCCACCATCGTCTACTCCTCCGTCGTCTTCGTCAGTTCACACCGTGGTGGTTGCTCGGAGGCCGCGAGGTCGTCCCGCGCCCGGACCGCCCGCTCGAACTGCCCGGCCACCCGTTCCCGGGCCTCCCGCAGCCGCTCGATGCAGTCGTCCAGCTCCGCGAGCTTGCGCTCGTACACCTCCAGCGACGCCGGACACGAGTCCCCCTCGGGGTGGCCCGCCCGCAGGCACTCCACGAACGGCCGGGTCTCCTCCAGCCCGAATCCGAAGTCCTGCAGCGTCCGGATCTCCCGCAGCAGCCGCAGATCCCCCTCGTCGTACGCCCGGTACCCGTTGCCCGCCCGCCGGGCCGGCAACAACCCCAACTGCTCGTAGTACCGCAACGCCCGGGTGGTCGTCCCCGCCCGCTCCGCCAACTCCCCGATCCGCATGCCGAACCCGCTCCTCCCGCACAACCGGTACCGACCGTAAACCTTCCCCCGGACGTCAACGCCAGCCCCGCCGCCGGCCCTTCCGCGAACCGGACCCCGGCTCGTACCCCCCGCCCCACCCGGCAAGATGTCCCCATGGATCTCGGACTGAAAGACCAGGCCTACATCGTCACCGGCGCCACCCGGGGCCTCGGCCTCGCCGCCGCCCGCGAACTCGCCGCCGACGGCGCCCGCGTCCTCGTCAGCGGCCGCACCCCGCAGGCCGTCGACCAGGCCGTGGCCGAACTCGGCGTCCTCGGCACCGCCCGGGGCGTGGTCGCCGACAACGCCTCCCCCGACACCCCCGAGCGCCTCATCGCCGAGGCCCGGCAGCACTTCGGCCGTCTCGACGGCATCCTGATCAGCGTCGGCGGCCCCCAGGCCGGCCCGGTCGAGACCACTCCCGAGGAGGCCTGGCGCGACGCCTTCGAGTCGGTCTTCCTCGGCGCCCTGCGCCTCGCCCGCGCGACCGCCGCCGTGCTCCCCGCTGGCGGCGTGATCGGCTTCGTGCTCTCCAGCTCGGTCCGCCAGCCGATCCCCGGCCTGGGCATCTCCAACGGCCTGCGCCCCGGCCTGGCGATGGCCGCCAAGGCCCTCGCCGACGAACTCGGCCCCCGCGGCATCCGGGTGGTAGGCCTGCTCCCCGCCCGGATCGACACCGACCGGGTCCGCGAACTCGATTCCCTCGCCGCCGACCCGGACGCCGCCCGCGCCGCAGCCAGTGCCGGCATCCCGCTCGGCCGCTACGGGACCCCCGAGGAGTTCGGCAAGGTCGCCGCCTTCCTGCTCTCCCCCGCCGCCTCCTACCTGACCGGCCTGATGGTCCCGGTCGACGGCGGTGCCCTGCGCACCCTCTGATCCCTAGATCACCCTCGACTGCCTCCGCCGCCGCCGGGGCCACCGGTGCCGCGGCTCGGCGGGGGCGGCCTGCAGCACCCGGATCCGCAGGTCCGCGGGCAGCTCCGGCAGCCCCAGGCTGCCGCAGGCATCGGCCCGGGGCCCGTCCTCGAAGTGCTCCACCAGCGCGACCGGGTCCCCGCCGGGCGTCAACCGCACCGCGCCGCGCAACCGCGGGTGCCGCGGCGCCCGCACCAGCCGGACGCCCACCCGCTCGACCTCGGGCAGCACCACCGTCCTGGTCTCCATCGCCTCCTCCAACGCCCGTGCGCCGACCCGCAGCCGGAGCCCGCTCACCCCCGGGGTCGGCACCGCGATGCTCTGCAGCCCGGTGCGCCGCAGCTGCGCCACCAGCCACCACACCATCCCGGCCACCAGCACGACCAGCCCGCCGATCACCGTCGGCCACCACCACGTCGACGACACCCACCGCCCGCGCGAGCTCGCGCTCAGCACCGGCCGGCCCGGCGACGTCAGCGGCCACCACCCCGGCGGGTGCACCCCCGCCCACCGGTACAGGTCGAGCCCGCCCAGCAGCACCAGCACCCCCACGCCCAGCAGCAGCACCCCCACCACCCCGAGCAGCACCCGGTTGACGACCACCCGCGTCACCCCGCCACCCCCGTTCCCGGCCCCGTTCCCGTGCCGTCCCCCTGCTCCGGGCCCTTCCCGTTCTCACCGCGCTCGCCGTCCTCCGGGCCCTTCCCGTTCTCCGCGCGCTCACTGTCCTCCGGGCGCTCGCCGTCCTCCGGGCCCTCCGCCGTCCCCGTGCCCCCGCCCGCCCCGCGCCGATCCGCCGTCCGCACGTCCAGCCGCAGCGGTCGCGCCAGTCCCACCCGGTCCAGTTCCTCCCGCAACTGCCGCTGCACCGACGCCGGGTCCGCCGCCCCGGTCAGCGACACGCGCACCCGCCGCCGCCCGACCCGGATCCGCAGGTGGTCGATCCCGGCCAGCCCGGCCGCCCGGTCCGTCAGCAGGTGACCGATCCCGGCCCGGTCGACGGCCGCGGCGGTCCCCCCGTACGGCCGGAGCACCAGCCACCTCCCCAGCCCGGGCGCGATCGCCAGCCACAGCAGCCAGCCGCCCAGCAGCGTCGCGACTCCGGCGCCCACCAGCACCCACACGTCGTCGAGGTGCCGGGTCGCCAGCTCGTCCGCGATCTGCGTCCGCCACCTGCGTGCCGGCTGCCCCGCCCGCACCGCGATCACGTCGTACAGCAGCGCTCCCGCGGCCACCAGCACCACCGTCGCCACCAGGGTCGCGGCCACCGTCCGCGGCGCCCGCAGCCGGTGCACCTTCCCCGGCGCGGCCCGGCCGGACGCCTCGCCGGACTCGCCGCCGGGCTCCGCGTCGGCCGTCCCCGGCCCCCCGACGACCTCCGCACCCGCGTCGCCCGCGCCGTTCACGAGGCTCCCCCCGCCACCAGCTTCTCGACCACGACCACCACGTCCGACACCCTGGTCCCGGTCAGCCCCAGCACCCTCGCGGCGATCGCCCGCCGCATCGCCGCGGCCAGCCCCGCGACGTCCGACGGGAAGGGCAGCTCGACCTCGACCCGGACCGTCACCGTGCTGCCGGGCACCGCCACCGAGACCCGCGGCGGCGCGCCCCTCGCCCGCCCGGCGGGCCAGGCACCGGCCAGCACCTCCCGCACCGCCCGGGCCGCGATCCGGGCGTAGACGCGGTCGGCGACCCGCAGCCGCCCCCGCCGGCCCGACGCCGGCACCGGGCCGGGGGCAGGAGCGGAGGCGGCGGAGGCGGTGGCCCCCATCAGCGGCGCCGGTCGCGGCCGCGGAACAGGTCCCCGAGCTCGCCCAGCTCGATGTCGCCCTCCAGCAGGCGCCCGGCCACGAAGCCGACCAGCCCGAGCGCGGCCACCAGCAGGAACGCCGCGAACCCCCCGAAGTACCCGGCGAAGCCGAGGGCCATGCCCACCACCAGGCCGACGATGGCCAGGTTCATCCGCTACTCCCTCGTTCCTCGCGGCGTCGTGCCCCGCCGGGGCCGCCCGCTACTTGAGCTTGGTCCGCTGTCCCGGCGCCGCCGGTTCCTCTTCCTCCTCGAACTCCGGCTCGTCCGGGAGGTGGACGTCGTTGACCGCGATGTTGACCTCGACGACCTCCAGGCCGGTCATCCGCTCGACCGCGGCGATGATGTTCTCCCGCACCTGGCGGGCGAGTTCGGGGATGACCACGCCGTACTCGACCACCAGGGCGATGTCGATCGCGGTCTGCTTCTCACCGACCTCGGCCTTGATGCCACGCCCGATGCTCGACTTGCCGCCGGGCACCCGGTCCCGCATCGCACCGAACGTCCGGGCGAGCCCGGAACCCAGCGCGTGGATCCCGGAGACCTCCCGGGCCGCCATCCCGGCGATCTTCTCCACCACGCCGACGGCCAGCGCCGTGCGACCGCGGTCCTCGACCGGCTTCGGTCCGCCGGAGCCACCCGGCGGCGGGCCGGGCAGCGGGGTGCCGCCGGCGTTCTTGTGCAGGGTCGCGGGCGTCGGAGTGTCAGGCATGGGCGCTTCTCCCGTCGTACGGCTCCAGCTATATCGCAAACCTCCCCAACTCTTGCATTTCGCCACGTTCTGCGCCCGCCGAGCGGACGCCGCGGGACGCGGGCGGAGCACCCCGGAAGCACCGAAGGCCCGGCTCCGGGGCGTTCCCCGGGGCCGGGCCTTCGATCGGAGCGGCGGCGTCAGTCGCCGATGCCGGCGAGCTCCCGCAGCCGACGGGCCTGCGCCACCCGTTCGGCCGAGCGCTGCTCCTCGAAGGTGCGCCCGGCGGACCCTTGCAGCAGGGCCTTGGTCTCGATCACCGCGCCGCGCGGAGCGGCCAGCAGGGCCGCCGCGAGGTCCCGGGCGGCGGTGTCCAGCTCCGCACCCGGCACGGCCAGGTTGGCCAGACCGGTCGCCGCGGCCTCCTCGGCGCCGACCCAGCGGCCGGTCGCGCAGATCTCCAGTGCCCGGGCGTAGCCGACGAGTTCGGTGAGCGGCTTGGTGCCGGCCAGGTCCGGCACCAGGCCGAGCGAGGTCTCCTTCATCGCGAACTGGACGTCCTCCGCGACGACCCGCAGGTCGCAGCCGAGCGCGAGCTGGAAGCCTGCGCCGACGGCGTGGCCCTGGACGGCGGCGATGGAGATCAGGTCGGGGCGGCGCCACCAGGTGAAGGCCTCCTGGTACGAGGCGATGGTGTCGTCCAGCTCCTTGTCGCTCGCGCCGGCGAGCTGCAGGAAGGTGGGTTCGCCCGGGATGCCCTCGGCGGTGAACATGGCCCGGTCCAGCCCGGCCGAGAAGGAGACGCCCTCCGCGCGCAGCAGGACGACCCGGACGCTGCCGGGCAGGTCTCGACCGGCGTCGGTGAGGGCGCGCCAGAGCGCGGGCGACTGGGCGTTGCGCCGCTTGGGCTGACAGAGGGTGACGACGGCGAGCTCGCCCTCGATCTCCAGACGGACGCCGTCCCGCTCCCAGCTCGGGGCCTGCGGTTCGGTGGCGGGGGCGGTCATGCGGGGACCTCCGGTGGCGGGGGATGTGGCTACCGGAGAGTAACAAAACTGGGCGCAGGTGGGCAGGGGCCTGGCCCGGAAAGATCGCCGGGGCCCGCGCGAAGGGAGGGAGCGAGGGTGGGCGGCACCCCGGACATGACGATCGGCGGCCGGTCCACACGACCCGAGGGCGGACGCCCGGCTGTCGGTCAGCCGTCGTCTCCTCGGTCGGCGCCCTGCCGCCGCGTCATCCAGCCAATAGCTGACGAACCGTCAGGAACCGGCCCCGGCAGTCGCCTTGTTCTTGCCCCGCGTGGCACCGCCGCGGCCCCGGAGGATCACTCCGGACTCGCTCAGCATCCGGTGCACGAAGCCGTACGAACGACCGGTCTCCTCCGCGAGAGCGCGAATGCTCGCCCCGGAGTCGTACTTCTTCTTGAGATCGGCCGCGAGCTTCTCACGCGCGGCACCGGTCACCCGGCTGCCCTTTTTCAGAGTCTCGGCCACCCGTGCCTCCTCGTAGCGTTGCTCGGTCAGATTCCCATGATCACCCATCCACCGCGTCCTGGCCACCCATTCGACAAGGTCGATGTCGGAAATGCGTGGTCCGCCGGTGGTGATCCGAGCGCATCAGGGCGCTCACGCAGAGTGCACGCCCCCGGGCGGTTACCGCCGTTCGCCGTGAAAGGGCTGATCAGCAGCGTCGGCCCGACCACGATCGAGTGGCGGGCCGACGGGAAGTCTCTAAACGGAATCCGGGTCTACTTCATTCCCGGACACGCCGTAAGGACTAGTTTTTCTGGTCCGAAAAGCGGAGGCCGCGTCTACTTCCGGTCAGGCCAGCGAGACCAGATCGGCGTACGCCGGGCTCCAGAGGTCCTCCACGCCGTCCGGCAGCAGGATGATCCGCTCCGGCTGGAGCGCGTCGACCGCGCCCTCGTCGTGGGTGACCAGCACGACCGCGCCGGAGAACTCGCGCAGCGCGCCCAGGATCTCCTCGCGGCTGGCCGGGTCGAGGTTGTTGGTGGGCTCGTCGAGCAGCAGCACGTTGGCGGAGGAGACCACCAGGGTGGCCAGCGCCAGACGGGTCTTCTCACCGCCGGAGAGCACCCCGGCCGGCTTGTCGACGTCGTCGCCGGAGAACAGGAAGGAACCCAGGATCTTGCGGATCTGCACCAGGTCGGTGTCCGGCGCGGCCGACCGCATGTTCTCCAGGACGCTGCGCTCCGGGTCCAGGGTCTCGTGCTCCTGGGCGTAGTAGCCGATCTTCAGGCCGTGGCCCGGGATGACCTCGCCGGTGTCCGGCTGCTCGACCCCGGCCAGCATCCGCAGCAGGGTGGTCTTGCCGGCGCCGTTCAGGCCCAGGATGACGACCCGGGAGCCGCGGTCGATCGCCAGGTCCACGCCGGTGAAGATCTCCAGCGAGCCGTAGGACTTGGAGAGGTCCGCCGCGGTCAGCGGGGTCTTGCCGCAGGCCGCCGGCTCCGGGAAGCGCAGCTTGGCGACCTTGTCGCTCTGGCGCACCTGGTCCAGCCCGGAGAGCAGCTTCTCGGCGCGGCGGGCCATGTTCTGCGCGGCCACCGTCTTGGTCGCCTTGGCGCGCATCTTGTCGGCCTGCGCGTTCAGCGTCGCGGCCTTCTTCTCGGCGTTGGCCCGCTCGCGCTTGCGGCGCTTCTCGTCGTCCTCGCGCTGCTGCTGGTACTGCTTCCAGCCCATGTTGTAGACGTCGATGGCGGACCGGTTCGCGTCCAGGTAGAAGACCTTGTTGACGACCGTCTCGACCAGGTCGACGTCGTGCGAGATGACGATGAAGCCGCCCTTGTACGTCTTCAGGAAGTCCCGCAGCCAGGCGATGGAGTCCGCGTCCAGGTGGTTGGTGGGCTCGTCGAGGAGCAGCACGTCGGAGTCCGAGAACAGGATCCGGGCCAGCTCGACGCGGCGGCGCTGACCGCCGGAGAGGGTGTGCAGCGGCTGGCCGAGGATGCGGTCCGGCAGGCCCAGCGCGGCGGCGATGGTGGCGGCCTCGGCCTCGGCGGCGTACCCGCCCTTGGTGAGGAACTCGGTCTCCAGCCGGGCGTACTTCTTCATCGCGTTGTCGCGGGTGGCGCCCATGCCGTTCGCCATCCGCTCCTCGTTCTCGCGCATCTTCCTCAGCACGGTGTCGAGGCCGCGGGCGGAGAGGATGCGGTCCTTGGCGAGGACGTCCAGGTCACCGGTGCGCGGGTCCTGCGGGAGGTAGCCGACCTCGCCGGAACGGGTGATGGTCCCGGCGGCGGGCAGGCCCTCGCCGGCCAGCACCTTGGTGAGCGTGGTCTTGCCGGCGCCGTTGCGCCCGACCAGGCCGATCCGGTCGCCCGCGGCGACCTTGAAGCTCGCGGACTCGATCAGGATCCGGGCACCGGCGCGCAGCTCGAGGGCGTTGGCGGAAATCATGGCTGGGAACTACTCCTGGGACGTGGGCGGGCGGCCGGACGGGCCGGGGCCGGGCGGGCGGAAAGGGCTTCATCGGCGGTCGGCACCACCTGGGGCGCCGCCGCCCGCTATTGCCCGGAGAAGATAGCCATGGCGGCAAGTCTACCGGGCCGTGCGGAACTCCCCCGGGCGCCTACCGCCCCGGGGTATCCGCCGACCCGACGACCCGTCGGGTCACGGCTGCTGCGCGACCGGCCCGTCGCCCGCCGGAGCCGGGGGCGCCGGGGTGTCCGCGGCGGCCGGAGCCGCCGGGGCGCCGGTCTCGGCCGGGGTGTCCTGGGGAGCGGCCGGGGTGTCGGTCGCGGCCGGCGTCACCGGGGCCGTGGGGGCCGGTGTCACCGCGGCGTCGGCGGTCTGCGGCGCCGCCGGGTCGACACAGCCGCCCTGCGGACGGACGGCGGCGAAGGGCGCGACGGGGGCGCCGCAGGCCGTCTCGGGCGCGGCGACCTTGGTGTCGAAGACCTTGGGCGGCACGATCGGGCCGTCGGTGATCTCCACCCGGCTGCGGTCCAGCACCTTGACCGTCGCGGCCGGGCCGGTGCTCATCGCCCAGCCGTTGCTGTCCAGCCGGTAGCCGGTGATGCCGCCGGAGACGGCCTGCCCGCTGCTGTTGGTGCAGGTGCGCGGAATGAGCACGGCGTAGTCGGTGTGCACGGCGCGCAGCGGGTCGTAGGCGCAGCCGTTGGCCGGCTTGTCGTTGTAGCGCAGGTCGCCGTCGGCGTCGCGCAGTCCCATGGTCAGATTCGGCGTCATCAGGGCCAGCCAGGGCGAGCCGTCGCGCTGGACGGTGTGCAGCGCGGCCGCGGCCCGCTGCTTGGCGAGCTGCTTGCGCTGGGCGTCGGTCCGCTTGTCGGCGCCGGGCTCGCCGTCGCCGCGCAGCCAGTCCGCCAGGCCCGGCACCGCGCGGTGCCAGCGCACCTCGTGGTCGCCCGGGCGCACCGAGGTGACGATGCCGTCGTCCCAGACCACGATCGCGTTGTCCCCGGCCATCGCCAGGTAGAGCGCCTCGGCGCCCTC
The DNA here is from genome assembly GCF_040651155.1 of Kitasatospora sp. NPDC048545. Taxonomy (NCBI): domain Bacteria; kingdom Bacillati; phylum Actinomycetota; class Actinomycetes; order Kitasatosporales; family Streptomycetaceae; genus Kitasatospora; species Kitasatospora sp. NPDC048545. Next base: position 10,574 of record NZ_JBEZIQ010000063.1, on the reverse strand, counting down.
GCGGCGGTAGGACCAGGCCTGCTCGCCGGTCTGCTTGTGGAAGGCCTCCAGGCCGGGGCCCACCCGCAGGTCCAGGTCGGCGGCGCTGAGCGACTCGGAGTTCACCGGCGTCGCCTCGGCGTCCCCCGGTCCCGCCACCCGGTCGCCGAACGGCACCGGCTTGTTCGCGTGGGCCGCAGCTCCGGCCGCAAGGACCAGCATCACCGCCAGGGCAGGCAGGATCGAGCGGGGGGTCAGTACACGCAGCGGCTTCCGGGACACCGCCGGAGCGTACCTTTCGCCGGGCACGCGAGTCAGCCCGGTTACGGGTTGCGCCCGTGTCGCGAACGGCGCGTGGGGCCCCGCGCGCCCCGCCCGCGCGCCCGCCCGCCGACCTGCGCCGTCGCAGCCCCGCCCGCTCCGCCGGGCACCCCGGGGCGGCCCGCGCGGGCCCGGCCGGACCGTTACAGATCTGATACACGGCGGGCGCCCGGCGGCTGTTGCGGCAGATGGCGTTCGAATATCGCCCACTTTAGGGTGACATTCAGCATTCCTCTCCTCCGTCGGGCCTACTGTCGGCGAGCGGGGCGCCACGGTCCGTCCACGCCGAGACCGGGCGCCCCGCCCCGTGACGTCCGGAGGAGAGACCATGCGCATCGGCCGTCTGACGCTGGCCGCCGCCGCCCTGCTGCTGATGGCCACCGCCAGCGTCCCGGCCGGGGCCCCGCTCGGTCAGGGCGAACGGCACGGCCTCTCCTCCGACGCCTACGAGCCGCGCACCGCCGGCCCCCGGCCGCCGGTCCGGCGGCCGGCGCACGAGCCGCCGTTCGGGGCCTTCGTCGGTTCCTGGGACACGTACATCCCGCAGATCGGCCGGTACGCACAGTGGCTGGGCGACGCGAACCTGCAGGTCGGCCACACCTATCTGGCCGGCAACGGCTGGTCCGACGTCGAGGGCGACCCGGTGGTCCTCGGCCTGTGGTCACAGTGGCGGCTCGCCGACCCGTCCCGGATGCTCGTGCTCGGCGTGCCGATGCTGGTGCCCAACGAGGCGCACGTGTCGGACGGCGAGGTGGCGAAGCTGCTCACCCAGGGCGCCCGCGGGGACTTCGACGGGCACTTCCTCAAACTCGCGCGGCGGCTGGTCGCGCTGGGCGGCCCGGACACCGTGCTCACCCTGGGCTGGGAGATGAACGGCACCACCTACACCCACCGCTGCAAGCCCGACCCCTCCGCGTGGAAGGCCTACTGGCGGCGGATCGTCGGGGTGATGCGCTCGGTGCCGGGGCAGCGGTTCCGCTTCGACTTCGCCCCCAACCGGGGCCTGGACGCCATCCCGTGGACGAGGTGCTACCCCGGCGACGACGTGGTCGACATCATCGGCATGGACAGTTACGACCAGCCCGCCGGCGGGACGTTCGACGACTACGTGCGCGAGCCGTACGGGCTGCAGGACCAGGTGGAGTTCGCGGCCAGGCGCGGCAAGCCGGTCTCGTACCCGGAGTGGGGGCTGTTCCGCAACGGCGACAACCCGGAGTTCGTCCAGCGGATGGTCGAGTGGGTCCGCACCCATGACACCGCCTACCAGACCGTCACCGACTACTGCCCGCACGGCTTCTTCCAGTGCGTCGGCAACCCGCGCTCGGCGGCGCGGTTCAAGCAGCTGATGTCCGGGTCGAAGGGGGCGTCGGCGGTGTTGCCGACGGCGCCCCCGACGCCCACCGTTCCCCCGGTACCGGCCCCGTCGCCGGTACCCGCCTCGCCGAGGCCGACCGGGACGGCGGCAGCGACCGGGCCGGCGACTGCGACCGCGACCGCAGCCGCGGTGCCGACACCGGGACCGGCCGCGAGCCCGTCCCCGGCTGCCACGCCCGCCCGGCGCTGAACGGTCAGCTGCGGCGGCGGGCCAGCAACGCCTCCTTGAGCGCGGGGAAGCGGGTGCTCAGCCGGTGCGCCGCCGCCTGCCGGGCGAGCACCGCCCCGGCCCGGACGGCCGCCGCCGGCGCCGGTCCCGCCGGGCCCAGCAGCAGCCGCTGGTTGGGCAGCCGGTCCGGGCGCCAGCGCTGCTTGTACGGCTCCTGGCCGCGCAGCAGACCGAGCACCGGGACACCCGCGCCGACCGTCTCCTCCAGGGCCGCGCTGAACAGCAGTCCGGCGATGTCCAGCCGTTCGCGCAACACCGGGTGCGCGCCGTACAGGTAGAGGCCGCCGAACGACGGGCAGAGCAACAGCAGGTTCACCGCGACCAGCTGGCCGTCCAGGTGGAACCGGTGGACGACGGCCTTGCCGGTGGCGACCAGGCCGGTGGTGGACTCGGTCAGGTGCCGGGCGAACCGTTCGGTACGGTGCTCCGGCGTGACGCCGCGCTGCTGCCACTGCAGGTAGTGCAGCCGCAGCAGCCCCTCCAACGCCTCCGCCACCTCGGCCGGCGGCGTCGAGCTGACCCGCACCCCGGCCTCGGCGATCTTGCGCAGCTTCACCCGGGTGCGTTGGGCCGTCTTGCCGGGCACCCGCTTGAGCAGCCGCTCCATCGGGACGGCAGGCAGGTACTGGCAGAGCGAGTCCTCGAAGCAGCGGCGGTTGCCGCGCCAGTGCTCGTACACCCGCTGCACCGCCGCCTCGGGGTGTACCTCGCGCAGCTCCAGCCAGTGCCAGGGGCGGGTGAGCGGCAGCGCGGCGGCGAACTCGGCGGCGGCCCGGTCGGCGCACTCGTCGTCGAGCAGGACGTCCGTGTAGTCGACCAGCCCGGCGCCGAGGCCGGTCAGGCCGCCGAACGGGCCGCCGCGGCGCCGGAAGGCGCCCGCGCCGACCAGCCGGCCGTCCCGGCGGACCAGCACCACCACCAGGGCGCCCGGGCGGCCGTAGTGACGCCACCAGGAGCGCTGCCAGGCGGCGGCCTGGAAGAAGGTGGCGGACCGGCAGCGGGCGGCCAGGTCGTCCCACTCCTCGGCAAGGGTGTCCAGCGCGTCGTCCTCGCACCGCAGCTCGCTGCTCCAGGCCGGCGCCGCCGGCTCGGCCGGCAGGCCGGCGCTGCGGGTATCGGTGCTCATCGGCCGCCCCCGACCGGGGCCTTCTCCTTGGCCGGGGCCTTCTCCTTGGCCGGGGCCTTCTTCTTGGCCGCGGTCCTCTCCGCGGCCGGGGAGGTCTCCGCCGCCTCGGGCGCGGCCTCGGTGGGCTCGGTCTTCGCGTCGGTCTTCGCGTCGGTCTTCACCTGGGCCCTGGCGGGGGTCCGCACGTCGGCCTTCGCGGGGGCGGCCTTCGCGGGGGCGGCCTTCGGGGTGGCGGCCTTCGGGGTGGCGGCCTTCGGGGTGGCGGCCTTCGGGCCCGAACCGGGCCCGGCCGGCTGTTCCTCGCTGCGCGGGCGCGGCGTCGTCGGCACCCCGGCCGGTCCGGCGGCCGCGGGAGCCTCCGCGGTCCCGGCGGACCCGGCGGACCCGGCCTCCGGTTGCTCGGCCCCGGCCCGGCGGCGGGTCATCATCACCAGCGCGCCCAGCAGCAGCCCGGCCGCGCCGCCGACCGCGACGTCCAGCTTGCCGGAGGGCGTGGTCGGCTTGTCGGGTGCGGCGGCCGGGGCCAGTGTCACCAGCCGGACGTTGGTGTCCTTGCTGCTGGTGTTGGCGAAGGCGACCAGCGATCCGGCCACCGCGTCGGCGGTCCGGGCGGCCTCCTGGGCGTTCGTCCCGGTGCCGGTGATCTCGATCATCGGGGCGTCCGGGGAGGTCGTCCCGTGCACCAGGGTCTCCAGTTCGGCCCGGGTGTGGCCGGTTTCGGCGGCCGCCACCGCGAGCACCTGCGGCTGGCCGGCCAGCCGCCCGTACGCCTGGGCGAAGTTGGTCGCGGTCGCGGCCTCGCCCGCGTTCTGCGGGACCACCAGGACGTAGGCGCTGGCGGCGTACGAGGGGTGCGAGACGACGGCGTACCCGGCGCCGGCCGCGGCGCCCAGCGGAACCGCGAGCGCGACGGGCCACCAGCGGCGGACCAGGCGGCGGGCGCTTCGGCGCGTTGTGGTCATGGGTGTTGCTCCTTGGGTATGGGACGGCGGTTCCGGCGATGGCGGGCGGTCAGACGCGGGCCAGCCGGTCGTAGAGGGCGCCCAGGTCGGCGGCGACCCGGGCGATGTCGTAGTGGCCGACGGCCGGCGGGTGCGGCAGCGGCTCCGCGGTCAGGTCGCCCAGGTGCCGCAGGTCGCGCAGCGCGGCGGTGTAGGCCACGGGGTCGGACGGGATGCGGCGGGCCTGCGGGGCGGCGCTGGGCGGCAGCTCGTCGAGCGCCGGGCAGGCGCTGTGCCGCACCGGCAGTCCGGCGGCGAGTCCCTCCAGGACGCCGAGGCCGAAGGTCTCGGCGGTGGACGGCGCGGCCAGCACGTCCAGGGCGGACAGCAGCTCCGGCACGTCGTCGCGCTCGCCGGTGAGCACCAACCGGTCCCGGACGCCCAGTTCGACGGCCCTGCGCTCCAGTGCGGCCCGCTCCGGGCCCTCGCCGACCAGCACCAGCCGGGTGGCCGGGTCGAGGTCGGCGAGGGCCTCGACCAGCACGTCGAAGCGCTTGCCGGGGACCAGTCGGCCCACCCCGCCGACCACCCAACTCCCTTCCGGCAGACCGAGTTCGGCCCGCAGGCGGCGGCGCGCGGCGGCCCGGTCGGGCGGCGGGAGGCGGTAGCGGCCGGAGTCGATGCCGTTGGGGATCAGCTCGATCCGGGCCGGCGGGACCCCCCAGGAGCGCAGTGTCTGGGCGACCTGCCGGGAGACCGCGACGGTGGTGCTGCCGAGCCGTTCGGCCGCCAGGTAGAGGCCCTTGACGCCCCGGGTGACCGGCCTGCCCTCGATCACCCCGGCCTGCAGCGAGTGTTCGGTGGAGACCACCGCCCGCACTCCGGCCAGCCGCGCGGCCAGCCGCCCGTACAGCTGCGCCCGGTAGAGGTGGGTGTGCACCAGGTCGTAGCGGCCGGCCCGGACCAGCCGGACCAGCCGGGGCAGCGCGCCGAGGTCCCGGTTGCCGTTCATGCCCAGGTGGTGGACGGTCACGCCGTCGGCGCGCAGCGCGGCGGCGACCGTGCCGGGGTTGGTCAGGGCGAGGACCTCGCACTGCTGGTGCGCGGGCAGGTGGCGCAGCAGGAGGTGGAGCTGGCGCTCCGCGCCGCCGGAGGCGAGCCCGGTGACGATGTGCAGCACCCTCATGGCCGCTGCTCCCCGCGCGCGCGGCGCAGCTCGGTGACGGCGTCGCGCAGCCGGTGCCGGCCCTTCTTGGCGCGCAGCCGCCAGGCGCCGTCGCGGTCGCCGACGTAGCAGCGGGGCAGGGCGAAGCGGCCGGTGAGCGGGGAGTGCGCGATGGCGCAGGCGTAGTCGTACCCGGCGTCGCGGACGGCGAGGCTGGCGGTCAGGTCGACGGCGCCGTACGGGTAGCAGAAGCCGGTGACCGGGCCGCCGACGACCTCCTCCAGCAGGCGCCGGCTCTCCCGGGCCTGCACCGCCAGGGCTTCGGCCGGCAGGCCGGTGAGCGCCTGGTGGCCGAGGCCGTGCGAGCCGATCTCCCAGCCCGCGGAGGCGAGTTCGATGACCTCCGGGACGGTGAGCAGCTTCTTGCGCGGGCCCTCGGTGTCCCAGTCGTTGGCGCGGCCGAGCAGGTCCGCGACCACGTACGTGGTGGCGGTGAAGCCGTAGGCCTGGAGGATCGGGACGGCATACCGGGCGAAGTCCGCGTAGCCGTCGTCGAAGGTGAGGCCGACCAGCTTGTCGTCCCGGCCTAGGGCGCGGGCCCGCATCAGTTCGCGGACCGAGACGCCCCGCCGGCCGCGCCGGTGCAACCAGGCGATCTGCTCGGCGAACCGTTCGGGGCTGACGGTGAGCCGGTAGGGGTCCTCCTTCTCGACCGCCACCGAGTGGTACATCAGGATCCACGGCGAGGCGGGGCCGGGGATCGACCGTTCACCGACCGGGTGACGGCTCCTGGGCGGTCGAGCCCGGTGCGGCGGGGCGTTGCTGACGCCCGCCTGGGCCGAACGGACGGTTCCCCGTTCATTGTCCATGGGGACGCTTCCCTTCTTCGGCGGGGGTTGGCGGGTTCAGGGCCCGGGCCGCGGCAAGGACCGGGCCGCGCACCTCGTGGGCACCGAGTCCGGTGCCGAGGGCGGCGAAGGCCAGCGCCACGGTGAGGCCCCCGAGGAGGGTCGAGAGCAGGGGGTCGGCGGCCAGTCCGGCAACGGCGGTGCCGAGCACGGTGGCCCCGGCCGCGGCGGCCACCAGCCGGCCGTGGTCGGCGAGCACCCGGCGCAGCCGCAGCGGGATGCCGCGCAGGACCAGGCCGCGCAGCAGCAGCGCGGCGGCGGTGGTGATGCCGGCCGCGTTGCCGGCGGCGAGCCCCAGGGCGCCGAAGCCGGGCGTGGCGAGCAGGCCGGTGACGACGGTGATGCCGAGGCCGAGCACCATCACGGCGGCCGGGTACCAGTCCAGGAGCCGGCGACGGCCGTCGTCGGTGCCGGGGTCGTCGGCCCGGCGGACGACGGGGCGCAGCGAGAAGTACGGGCGGATCATCACGCCGATCAGCGCCTGGGCGGGCAGGCCGAAGCTGTACACCCGGATGACGTCGGCGGTGGCCGCGGTGTCGCCGGGGCCGAAGGCGCCGCGCTCGAAGAGCAGTGAGACGACGGACGGGGCGCAGGCCATCAGGAAGGCAGTGCCGAGCAGGACGACGGCCGCCGCCTGCCCGAGGTCCTTCTCGACGCGGTCGCGGGCGGCGGTGAGGTCCCCCGCGGCGAGTGCCCGGGCGACCAGCGGGAAGGTGACGGTGCAGATCAGGATGCCCGCGGTCATGGCGAGCTGGGAGACCTTGGCGGCGTAGTTGAGGTGCGAGATGGTGCCGGGCGGCAGCGCCGAGCCGAGGTAGCGCTCGACGAAGACCTGCGCCTGCCGGGTCAGGGTGAAGGCGCCCACCGGCAGCAGGGCGAGCGGCATCAGCACCAGGGCCTTGGGCGAGCGGCGGCCTCGGCCGGTGCGGGCACCGGGCGGGCCCTGGCGGAGCCGGCGCAGGAACGGGCCGACCAGCAGGCCGGCCATCAGCAGGCTGCCGGCCGCGACGCCCAGGGCGGCGGAGCGCACGCCGAGGGAGGCGTGGAAGCCGAGCAGGACGGCGAGGATGCCGAGGTTGTGGACGACGTAGATGCCGGCCGGGGCGGTGAAGCGGTGGTGGGCGCGCAGTGCGGCGGCCAGGTAGCCGACCAGGCCGAAGGGGAGCACGGTGATCGCGGTGATCCGGGTGCAGGTGACGGCCAGGCCCGGGTCGGGCAGGCCGGGGGCGAGCAGTTCGACCAGCTGCGGGGCGCCGAGGACGGCGGCCAGGGCAAGGCCGGTGAGCGCGAGCAGCAGCCAGGGCAGGGTGGCGCGGACCAGCTGCCGGACCGGGTCGGGGGCGTCCGGGTCCTCCTCGCGCAGCACCAGGGCGAGGGCGAAGGCGGGCACCATGAGGAAGGACATGGCGTCCTCGATCAGCAGCGGCGCGGCCGTCTCGGGGACGGTCCAGGCGACCAGGAAGGCGTCGGTGCCCTGGTTGGCGCCGAAGTAGCGGGCCAGCAGGAGGTCGCGCAGCAGGCCGAGGGCGGAGCCGGCGGCACTGAGCACGGCCGTGATGCCGAAGGCCTTGGCGAGGAAGCCGCCCCCGGGCGCCCGGTCCGGTGCGGGGGCGGGCCGCTCGCCGGGCGCGCTGCGCGGGGCCGGGAGGGTCGGGGCCACGGCGGCCGGCCGCTCGGTGGTCACCGGTCCGCCTCCCCGGCGGCGGCGCGGGCGGCGAGGCCGAGGACGACGGAGGTCAGCACGGTGGTGGTGCCGCCGATGTCGGCGTACAGGTAGTCGACCAGCACCCAGGTGAGCAGGGCGAGCGCCGCGGGGCCCGGGGCCCGGGAGCGGCGCAGGCAGCCGATCAGCAGGGCGAGGAAGAGCGCGACGTAGGCGGTGATGCCGATCAGGCCCTGCTCGCTGAGGACCAGGAAGTACATGTTGTGCGGGGAGAGCAGCGGCTCGCGCTGGAAGCCGATGGTGGCGTCGGCGGCGTCGCTGCCGGAGGACAGCCGCAGTGGGGCGTGGCTGTCGCGGAGTTGCTGGAAGGCCTTGGGGCCGGCGCCGTGGACGGGGTGGTCCTGCCAGATCCGCCCGGCCGTGGCCCACAGGTCGTAGCGGTCGGAGACGGACTGGTCGGGGGCGGCGGAGACGGAGCCGATCGAGCTGAGCCGCTTGGTGACGCCGGAGCCGCCGAGGCCGAGGCCGCCGATCAGGACGACTGCGGCGGCGAGGCCGAGGACGGCGCTGCGGACGGCGAGCCGGGCGTCGGCGCGCAGCAGCAGCACGATGGCGGCGAGGCCGGTGGCGATCCAGCTGCCGCGGCTGAAGGAGACGGCGAGCGGGAGGACGAGGAAGGCGGCGGCGGCGGACATCGCCCGCCGCAGCCGGGCGTCGCCGGCCGGTCCCCGTTCGCCGAGCGCGAGCGCGAGGGCGGCGAGCAGTCCGAAGCTGACCACCGTGGACATCGCCATGATGTCCAGCGCGCCGAAGGTGCCGACGGCCCGGATCGGCTCGCCGGTGTAGGAGGCGCCGGTGTGGGTGAGGTACTGCTTGGTGCCGACCACGCCCTGGATCAGCGCGGCGAGCACGAAGGAGCCGAGGACCAGGCGCTGGTCGGTGCGGTCACGCAGCGCGCAGAGCACGGCGGCGGGCACCAGCACGAACACCTGGACCAGCCGGACGAAGCCGGTGACGCTGGTGGCCGGGTCGATCGAGCCGACGGTGGCGACGGCGGCGGCGACCACGATCCCGGCGAACAGCGCGCAGGTGGTCCGGCCGACGGCGGGCAGCCGCCCGCGCAGCAGGTTCAGCGCGGTGAGGGCGACCAGGGCCAGCGAGGCGAGGTCGGCGGCGGTGACGTGGACGGCGGCGGTGACGTCCTTCTCGCCGGTCGGCACGCAGACCAGCAGGACGGTGGCCGCGGCCAACGGGCTGGGCCGGGCCGCGAGCGCGGGCAGCACCTTCCGTAAGGCTGCGACTCGCCCGCTCGCCTCCGGTGCGCGCGGGGCGGGGTCGGCGGGAAGGGTCAGGGCCACGCGGGTCAGCTCCCGTCCGGGTGGAGCATCAGAGCCGCGGTGCGGCACAGGATCTTGACGTCCTGCCAGAGGCTCCAGCTCTCGATGTAGCGGTTGTCGAACCGGGCCCGGTCCTCGATGGAGGTGTCCCCGCGCAGGCCGTTGACCTGAGCCAGGCCGGTGAGGCCGACCGGGACGCGGTGGCGGTCGGCGTACTCGGGGTAGACCTGGCCGAACCGCATGACGAAGTACGGGCGTTCGGGACGCGGGCCGACCAGGCTCATGTCGCCGCGCAGGACGTTCCACAGCTGCGGCAGTTCGTCCAGCGAGCTCCTGCGCAGCAGCCGGCCGACGGCGCCCATCCGGTGGTCCTGGGAGATGTTCCAGCGGGTCGCCGACTCGTGCTCGTTGCTCGGGCGCAGGGTGCGGAACTTGAGGACGGTGAAGACCCTGCCGTCCAGCCCGGTGCGCTGCTGGCGGAAGAGCACGCCGGGGCCGGTGTCGAAGCGGACCGCGAGGGCGCAGAGCACCAGGACGGGGGCGAGCAGCAGCAGGCCGAACCCCGCGGCGCCGATGTCCAGGGCGCGCTTGACGGCCCAGCCGGGGCGACGGGTCGCCGGGCGGCCGACCCGCAGGCAGGGGAAGCCCCACAGGTGGTCGCCGCCGGCGATCGGGGCGGTCGGCAGCGAACCGAACTCGCGCAGCGCGGGCACCAGCCAGATCTGGCAGCCGAGCCGGGCGGCCTCGCGCAGGGCGGCCGCGGCCTCGGTCTCGTCGGCGGCGCCGGCGGTGGCGATGACGTGCTGGACCCGGTGCCGGCGCACCTCGCGCTCCAGGACCTCACGGCCACCGAGCACCGGCAGGCCTGGGTCGTCGGCCAGCAGCGGCGGGTCGGCGTCGAGGAAGCCGATCGGGCGCATCCCGTACTCGCCGTGCTCACGGAGGACGGCGGCGACCCGGCGGCCGAGCGTGCCGGCGCCGAGCACCAGGGCGGGGCTGGGGCGGCTGCGGCGGGTCCGCCGGACCAGGTGGTAGAGGACGGCACGGCCGACGGTGGCGATCAGCAGCTGGCAGCCGAGCAGGACGGTGAGGCGGGACGGGGTGGCCGGGCCGCAGTCGGGCCAGTGGCCGCCGAGGCAGTTGGACAGGGTGACGGCGAAGGCGGCGGCGACCACGGCGCGGGCGGCCAGCGCGGGCAGTTCGTCCAGGACGGACAGGGTGAGCCGGGCCCGGTAGAGGCCGCCGGCCAGGTTGAGCAGGAGCAGCAGGGGCAGGACGGCGGGGACGCCGAGCAGCGGGTCGAGGGGGGCGGACGGGTCCATGGCCCGGTTGGCGAGGCCGCCGGCGGAGAACAGCGCGATGGTGTCGGCCTGGACCAGGGCCAGCGGCAGGGCCAGCCGGTTGCGGACCGCCCCGCGGTGCCGGCAGGGCGCCGGCACCGGGTTGCTCGACCGCCCGGCCGGGCTCGCAGGCCGAGTTGGCCGGGTCGGTCTGGCTCTTGGCGTAGACGACCTTCTTCGGCTGGACCTGG
>NZ_JBEZIQ010000062.1:0-54338 GCF_040651155.1 Kitasatospora sp. NPDC048545 | reverse complement strand
GCACCCTGGAACAGCTCCGAGCCCACCTGCCCGACGAAGTCCACGAAGCAGGTCAACTCTGACAGTTATTCAGATACAAGCCCCGGCGGTGCCGGAGTACTGGCGTTGCACGCCCGCCGAGGTGGTGCCCTTCTTGACGAAGCCGGTGTCGTCGAGGATCAGGACCCCGTCGTCCTCGCCGAGGCGTTCGGCGACGTAGTGCTGGAGCTCGTCGCGGATCTCGTCCGCGTCCCATCGGGAACCGGCGAGCAGATGCTGCAGCCCGTCGGGGGTGGCGTGGCCGGCGTATTCGGCCAGCTGCCAGCCGTTCTTGCGGCCGACCGGGCCGAGGAGGCCTCGGACGTAGTCGCGCATCCGGCGGCGCGGCTCCACGCGGCTGAACCGATGGCCGACCTGGAGGAAGAGGTCTTCGAGTTCGCGGTCCCAGCTCTCGGCTGCAGGCTCGTTGATCACGGCGAGAGGCTGCCCCCGCCATTGTCACTACCAACGCCGGCTGGACACCATCGAGGGGCGGTCCCAAGAAGACCGCCCCTGACGGGCACCAGCCCGCTACACTCACCGCGCAGCCGTCTGATCAGGCAAAACGTCGAAGTCCTGCTGGAGTACTAGGGTCGGTCGGTGGTGCCCAGGGCAGATGCTTCGACTCCGGCACGCCGGCGTTCCGGTCGACCGTGCCGCGGGCACTGCGACAGCTGCCGCTGCTGTCAGGGGCGCATTGTGAACTCAGCGGCTTGTGCGAGCCAGCTTGACGATCCTTCCGTGATCCCCAGCTGCCCAGCATGCCCCATCGAGGGCAACCGATACCGTGTCCAGACCGCCCTCCCCGAAAGGTACCCAGGTGCTACCGCCGTCCGTGGAGTAGTCGCTGCCGCCCGGGCCGACCACAACGAACTCGGCGCCCGTCCAGGTCGCGCCCGAGCGATAGCTCTGAGGCGCGCGTTCCTCGATCGCTCGCCAGGTAAGACCTCCGTCCATCGTCACAGCGAGCAGCTGTCCTGGGCGGCTCTGATCCCGGTAGTCGCCGCCGACAGCGATTCCGTGGGTCTCGTTGCGGAAGGCGAGGGCGAAAATCCCGCCGTGCGGTACCGATCGCACAGGAGTGTTGGCCACTGTCCATGTCTCACCGCGATCGCAGGAGCGGAACACCCGAGCTCGTTCAGCACTTCCAGTTGCCAACCAGTAGGTCGCTCCGAAGCCGATCAGACAGGTACCGCTCGCGGCGAAAGCGGTCTCGCCGTCGAGGGCCGGCGGTGATCCGGCCGGGTCGATCGCCCGCCAGCTGTGGCCGCCGTCGGCCGTGGCCATGATGCGGAACCGGCCCTGGACCGGATCAGCAACGGCAAGCCCTCGACAACGGTCGCCGAACGTCAGGCAGTTATAGAAGGCCAGAGGATCCGGGTTCCGAAACGACTCCGTCCAATGCTTGCCAGCATCAGAGGTCAGGAAGATGCGGGCTGCGTTCCCGGCTCCGAAAGACATGACTACCGCGTGGTTGGCGTCGAACGCTTTGACCGACCGGTATTGCAGCTGCCTGCCTGCTGCTGGACCGACTGACTTCCAGGTTCGTCCACCGTTGATGGAGCGCAGGACGACGCCATCTGCTCCTGCAGCCCAAGCGATTCCATCGCTTACTGCTGACAGAGCTCTCAGCCGCGCATTGGTCCCGCGCGCAGTTTCGCGCCATTGGAGGCGGTTTGATACCGACAAAGCGGATGGCGGGAGCGAAGGTTGATTGTTCACAACTGGAAGCTATCTGATCGGATCGTTCTGCGGGCGCGGATCGGAAACGAGGGGCCGGTCGCATCGTTCCGAAAGGCCTGGGAACGTGTCGGGGGTTAGGTGCGGGTTTCAGCCAAGTGCGGCCCCACGCCGGTAGGGGGGATTTGTCTAGTAGTTGCCGACAATTCGGTCTGGCTGCCTGATGGCCTCCACCCCCTAGCCGGCCACTACGTCTGTGATCACTCAGGGGGGCATCCATGTGTAAATTATTTCAAAAGACTCAAATCGGGCACGCTCGGAGGTGATCCGGATGGGAAGGATCCACTTTATCTGAGTAGTCGAGTTCCGGACAGTCCGGCTTTAATGCCTGGGGTTGCCTGATGTCATCGCCTATCGTTCTCGAGGCGATACAGCCAAACATTCGACCGTAATTCCAGGGAGGCCCATATGGGTGTCAATTCGCGTACCTCCGGAGGCTGGGCCGGTAAGGCCGCCGCAATCGTCGGCGCTGCCGCGCTGGCCGGCCTCGCGCCGGTAGCGCTGTCGGCCGTGTCGGCCGACGGCAAGCACGAGGCGTCGTCGCAGTACAGCGCGCCCGCAGGGACGCAGGCGGACCGTACCGAAATCGTTCCTGCGAACTTCCGCTACTTCGCCTGACTCGAAGGAGTGTTGCCGGGCACCGTGAGACGCGATGGCGAATCAATTTGCCCGGAGGTGTGCCGCCCAGCTGGGCTCCCGGCTGGGCGGCACACCGCTCGGCCCGGTGGTTGGAAATCTTCCAGGGGCACCTCAAATCAGGCTACAACTATTGCGGGGACACAGTGGCGCCGGATCTAACAGTCATCTCGCTGGGGTCAGGAATTTCTCCAGCAAGGCTCTTTGCGCGACGCGGGGGCGTTTCCCTGCGGTCGGTAGAATCGATCGAAGAGATTGCCGAGAAGCTGTTCCTGGCGCCCGGGCCGGTTCTTTTGTCATTGACCGATGAAATCACCTTCAGTGAACTCTCGGGAATCCTTTCGGCTGCCCATGAAGCGGCGAAGCCGTGTGGGTTCATAGATTCCTGGCGTGGCCTTCCTGCGGCTTTGCGGCATGCGGCTGGAATTATAGCTTGGCAGCCAACACGGACACCGGGCATAACTTTTTGGAATAGTGACGGAACGACGACCGGGCGTGCTGGCGCATACGCCAATATCGACATTCTTGCCCATGACGAGAAACGCCCGGAGAGCGCCCTCGGGTCGGCTCGGCGCACGATGTCGATGATCACCCACGGGAACGGTGCAGACGCTCCCTTCGGTGACGGCCTGCTGTGCGGGCGCCTCCTCTTCGAGCCCAGAATGACGCTGACGAACTATCTGCCCTGCGGGCAGGACGGACCGTGTGTCCGGGGTCGACAGGTCGGCAGCGAGACCCTAATGCCGCACCGGAGCTCCACGCGCGATATCGGCGGCGACATCGTCATCTGGGGAACGTGCTACGGAGCGCTGACCTCGGACTCCATCTTCGATCCGCGTGGCGGTCTTCTCGCTGGCCTGCTCGATCGACCTGGAGCGATTCCGCAAGTGATCACTGCCGTGCGAGCCACCGAGGTGAACGAGCTGGAAGTACTGGCGGCGTGTGCCCGCGTGGAGGCGGGCGAGACATTGGGTTCGGTGGTGGCCGGGCTCAACAAGGCCTACCTCGCATCCGCACCTAAGGGGACACTGCCGCCTTGGATTCTTTTTGGGGATCCCACCGCAAAGGTGGCCGAAAACCCGTCGGTACAGGTGGTCGGCAGCGGTACGGAGATTTCGGAAGGGCTGTCACTGTATCGAGGGTCGCCCAGGTCCGCTGAAGCCTCGCTTCTTCTGTTGAAGGCTGGGACGGATGAGGTGCCGGTAGACCTGTGGGTCAGGCCTCTCGCTGAGCAAACCGAGGGGTTGGTGTTGCGGCGGGATGCCGGGCCGGCGGTGCCCATCAACGAGGCGGACCACGAACCACAGACGCTCTCGATCTTCCGTCGGGAGGTCTCCGCGATTCAGCAGCTGATCTTCAGCGATATGTTCTTCCAACTGGCCCAGATCCATCCGGCCAGCGCGGGCTTCCGGTACCAGTCGGCGCTATCCGAACGCGCGCAAAACACCATCGAACACCTGACTTCTCTCCAGTTGTCGCCGCATCCCTTTCTGCCGCTCTCAGGCGCCCAGGAGGACCTCCAGGCGCGTCTGGCGGCTGAGCGCGACAACTGGCGCCGGCTGAACGACGGACTGTTCGAATCTTTGAGTTATGTCCTCAAACACATAGGCGGTGTGATCCACCATCACTACGCATTCGTGCCGCTAGCACCTCAGGAGTCTTCGGTGCGCCCCTGCCCTTTCTGCCACTCCCCGGCGGACCTGGCCGTCTACCACCTCCCCCGTCGGCTGTCTTCCCGCGCGGTCCTGCGTTGCGGGCGGTGCACGGTCGTAAGCGACGCGGACGAGCAGTACGGAACCGTCCTGCTCGATGGCCCGGAAGAGATCAAGCCCGGTGAGCCGGCCCAGTTCACGCTTCGGCCAAGCAGGACCCCCGTAGGGGGAATCCAGTACGCCAGGGCGGCCCTGTTCGCGCAGCCGACCCCGTGGCAGTTGCTGGACCAGGGGACCGACGAGGCCCTGGAGGACATCGACTCCGAGGTGAAGTTCGACCTCACCTGGACGCCATCTGTCGACACGCGGCCGGGACGGTACTTCCTGCTGGCGCCGATGGTGGTGGACGGCTCGGTCATGGTCGCGCGGCGATCGGTCGTGATCGCGTAGCTGGCGAACGGTGCCGCCCGCCCAGGTAGCAGCCCCGAGGCCACCCGGCCAAGGCCATCAGATCACAGGAAGGGAAGTGTCTGAATGACGGCGGCACTCACACGAGTGAGGACTATAGAGAATCGCGAGGACCTTCTGCGGCACCCGGTGACTGCGGAGGAGTTGCGTGACAGGTGCGTCGTGCTCAAGGCGGCGGCGGGAGGCAACGGTGAGACTGTATCGACCGTTCGGCAGGTGCTGCCCTGGATGGAACTCTGGCGCGACCATCCGTCATGGGAAGCCGGGGTCTGGCGGTGCGTCGTGGACGGCGAGGAGGACACGCCTGTCTATACGGCCTATCGTCCGCGGACGCTCGACTTTCACACGGACATGTCCCGCTACCTGCTGCCTCCGGAGTTCACCATCATCCGCTGCCTCGTCCAGGATTCCGAGGGCGGAGACAACTTAATCCTCCATATCGATGACATGTTCGAACGTCTCCGGAGGCTTGGCCGCTCCGACATCATCGAGCTCCTGACTGCGAAACGGCGCCTCAACATGGAGGCCCGGCACCTCGGCCCTACCAGGCAGCTGCCTGCTCCGGATGCCGTCTCGGCAGCACTCGCCGTGCTGGCAGTTCCGGGGGACCCCGGTGTGCCGTGCCGGATCTTCGATCGGCACGGTGCCACCAAGGGAAGCCACCTGGAGCTCACGGCGGCGGAGGAATCGCTGTTCGATGAGTTTCTGGACCTGTGTGCCAAGGAGTCCGCAGCGGTGCAGCTCCGGCTGGAGCCTCACGACATCCTGGTGTTCTCCAACTGGCGCTTGATGCACGCGAGGCTTGCCTGCGGCGGCTCCGGGCGAATCACCGAGATCTGCATGGGCAACGTCCCGGGTGCCGGCGCCCCGCGGATGGATCCGGCGGGTGCAGCATGAGTCTCGACAATGGCGGTTTCGCCCTTCCCCACATGGACCTGTCGGAGCTGCGCTGGTTCTCCGACCGGGGACGGGCGGTACAGCGGCTGTACACCTCCGAGCAGTGCGATGTGATTGTCGTCGGCTGGGAGGCGGGCCAAGAGAGCTCTTACCACGAGCACGGCGTCTCCGAGTCGATCGTGGTCGTTGTTGAGGGGCGCATCACTGCGGAGAGCGAGGGGGCGGCCCGCGTGCTCGGGCCTTCCGAGGTGCTGGTCACACCACGCGGCTCCTTCCACAGGATGCGTAATGAAGGCCCTGGCAAGGCGGTCACCTTCCATGTCTACGCCCCGCCGATGCAGGGCGGTGTCTCGGCTCCGTATATCGACCACACCGCACCAGACAACTGACCAAGACTCGATCGGGAGGGAATTTCCAATGAGTATGGGCATCACCCCAGTGGAGCGGCGCGAGTTCGCGTACCAGGGCGAGCGGTACACGTTCCGACCGAACGGCCTTCAATTCGAACCCGTCGGCCGGTCCAATGAACGGCTGGCCAACCACTTCGAGTCCGTCGCAGCGCGGCAACCGGATCTGCGCCCACTCCCGAAGGGCGGAATCAGCTTCATCACCCTCAACGTGGCACACGACTGCAACATGGCGTGCCCCTACTGCTTCGCGAAGCAAGGCCTCTACGGCGGCCGGGAGCGCAAGCTGATGGACGAGGAATCCGCCCGCCGCTCCGTGGACTGGCTGTTCGACCAGGCAGGCGAGAAGCCGGAGGTCTATCTGCGGTTCCTCGGCGGTGAGCCGTTGATGAACGTCCCGGTCATCCGAAAGGCCGCTGAGTACGCCGAAGCGAAGGCCGAGCAGACCGGCAAGCGCATCTACATGAGCATCAACACGAACGGGACCCTCTACAACGCCGAGATCGCCCAGTTGTTGAAGGACCACCGGATGACGGTCTCGATCAGCATGGACGGCACTCGCGCGGCACACAACACCTTCCGGGTGTTCCGCAACGGCAAGGGCACGTACGACGCGGTAGTCCGCAACGTGAAGAAGTTCCTCGAGGTCGACCCCGACACGATGATCAACGCAACGCTCACGGCCGCGAACCTGGACGTCGACGAGTACGCCGCGCTCTTCCGGGACCTCGGCGTGAAGATGGTTCGCTTCGCCATGGTCGGCACTGCCGTGCCGGAGATCGCGGTCGCGAAGGAGGAGAAGCTCGCCCACGTGCTTGCTGCCTACGACCGGCTGGCCCGCAGCTACCGTGACCAGCTGCTTAGCGGCGACGTGTGGTACCTGGCCGACTTCTACAAGTACTTCGCCAACTTCCGCAATCTCGAGAAGCGGCACAACCGGTGTGGTGCGGGCACGGCATACGTCAACGTCGACGTCGACGGCAACGTCAACCTCTGCCACCGCTTCACGACGGACGGGACACAGCGGATCGGCAAGGTCGCGAGCCGGGCTGTCGACGTGCCGCTCGGCATCCGCACCCGGGACCAGCTACAGCCGACCGCCGCGTCAGTGCCGTCGGGTCCCGAGGTGTCCCAGCTGACCGGCCAGCCCGGGATACGCGCACTGAAGCTCCTCGGGGAGAAGGACACCTCAGGGCGGAGCTCGGTGCCGGCCCACCTGCACAAGCAGCTCGATGGCACTCCGTTCTTCAATCAGAGCGACTCCGTCGCCGGTGTCGTGAACGCGAACGTCTGTGCCGGATGCGATATCCGGTACGTGTGCGGCGGATCGTGCTTCCACGACGGCGAGATCCTCTACGGCGACCTGTTCGGGGGACCGGACGGCTTCAAGTGCGAGGTGGACCGCCACCTCGCGAAGATCTCCATGTGGCTGCTCGACTCCATCTTCGAGCACGACCCCGTACTGCTCGACCGCCTTGACGATCTACACCTGCGCTCCCAGCAGCACCACGCAGAGTAACGGACGGTGAGACCGGCTGATGTGCCGCCGCCACCGCACCAGCCGGAAGATCAGAGAGCGACGGGATTAACATGGACGACCTGACTGGAACGGAAGTAGCCATCTGGGGCCTCGGCCTGATCGGCTACTCGTTGGGTGGGGAGCTCGCCAGGGCCGGGCGACGATGCCTGATCATGGATATCGACGCCGAGCGCGTGAGCCGGCTGAACCGGGGCGAGCTTCCCTTCGGACACCTGCCTGAGCTGCCGCACGGCTATGGCGACGAGGTGCGTGCGGGTTTGCTCCGGGCCACAGCCGAGCCAGCCAGGGTTCTTACCCCGGAGCACTCCGTCCAGGTCCTATGCATCCCCACCGAGGCTGACGGCGGAATCGACGACACCGTGCTGCGCGAGGTCGTGGGCCGAATCGCGGCAGAGGCGCAGGCACATCCCCTCCACCTGGTGATCGAGTCGACGGTGGCGCCCGGCTGGATCGCGGAGATCGTTCACCCGACCATGCAGGAGGCAGGCCTTCGGCACGGTATTGACTATCACGTCGGCGCCTCACCCCGTCGTGACTGGCTCACGGCTCCGGGCCACACCATGGCCTCCATACCGAAAATCATCGGCGGCGACAGTCCCGCGGCGGTTGCGCTGCTACGCGCACTCTACGGTCCTGTCTGCGACGAGCTCGTGGAGGCCCCCGACGCCCAGCACGCCTCGCTGGTCAAGGTGGTGGAGAACTACTTCCGATACCGCGGCATCCTGCTGGCCAACGAGCTCGGCGCGGCGCTGCCGGGCTATGACATCGCTTCAGTCCTCCGCCTGGCCGGCACCAAGTGGAACATGCCGGAGTACCACCCGTCGTTGGGCATCGGCGGCTACTGCGTGCCCCTGGCCAAGGACTACCTGGCGGCCGGGAACGGCCTGCAGTCCCTCGCCATGGAACTGGAGGCCGCCGAGGAGAAGCTGTTCACCGAAGCCCGCAACACATTGCGAGCCCACGGCGGATTCCGTTCCGTCGCGCTGCTGGGGCTGGCCTACGCACCGGGAATGAAGGTCCACACCCGATCCCCAAGCGTCCGTCTGGCTCACGAACTGGCCGAGTACGGCGTGGAGGTATTCGTTCACGACCCCCTCTACACCGACGCGGAGATCGAGCGGATCACCGGAGCGCGGCCCCTGCGGTTCCCGGAAGGTCTGGCGTCCTGCGACAGCGTAGTGGTCATGACCGGTCACTCGGCCTACCTGGACGTCAGCCCGGAGGATCTCGCTGCTTCGCTCAGCGGAGTGGAGTGCGTGGTGGACAATCTGGGGGTCTGGCGAGACCGCGAATTCCCGGCTCACCTCCAGTACCTGGAAGTGGGAGGGAAGGGCTACTTCGCTCCCGCGCGGCCCGAGCAGCGCATCGAAACTCCCTCCTCCGGCCATCGGGAGTTCCTGGTGGGCGTGCCGGCGGACCGGCTGGCGGAGATGCTGAAGCGGGTCACCTCGATCGACCGGCGATACCTCACCGTGGACCTGGCGGGCAGGAAGTACACCGTCCCTCAACTAGCTGCGCACCTCGACGAGTTGTTGACGAGGCCGATCGAGGTCTGGCCATCCCAGGACGTCCGGTTGGTCTGCGCGCTCTACGCGATCGGAAGTGCCGAGGTCCGGCTGGAGCAGGTTGGAATCTCGGTCGACCTCGGCGAGGTGGTGTCGTGGCTGCGTGAAACCCATGCGCACTATCTGGACCGTCTGGAGGAAGCCGGCGAGCCCACAGGGATGAGCACGGCCGGGCGCCCGTGGTGGGAGCTGGCTGACGAGCTGCCTGTACTTCGCCACCGGATCGACCGCCACTACATGAGGCTTCTCGAAATTGATGGTATGACCTACCATCGACGCGAACTGCTGATCGCAAAGCGTCGATTCGCACTATGTCATCGCCCCGAGCCGCATACGAGTCGGCTGGCCGCGCGCTATCCCGACCTTGCCTCGAGCGGGATCGCTGACATCCGCGCCTTTCTGCGGGAGGCGACGCTCGCGGAACTGGACCAGCACGGCCACCCCATGGGCCTACTGGAGCTCGTCATGGAGGCCGCTGCCGAAGATCCCCGCCACCCGTCGGACCATGCCACTTTGATGTGCCCGCGGGGGACCCGGATCGGCACCCCTGGCAGCTTCGTCAAAGACGATTTCGGTATATACGTGGTCTTCAACCGCGACTTCCAGCCGGACCGGCGCGCGGGCACTGGCGACTTCAGTGCGATCCGCAAGGCCATGTACGCCCATCATGCGGCGAAGAAGCTTCGTATCGCGAAGAAGACGTACGGCCCAGACGACCAGTACATATCGCCCGGGCTCTCGGACGATCTCGGAGCGCGTGGCTTGTTCTTCAACGAGCATGCCCACCACCGCGGGCACGTAGTGGCCGGCGTGAGCACCGCACTCCGGTCGCTCATGGACCTCGATATCCTGACACCCTCCGGGGCCGTCACCGTCCGGGGGCTCACTGACTGGAGACTGTCTAGGGCCGACACCGACCCCGCCGCCCGTTACACTCCGGACCAGTACCCGTCCTTCCATGCCTATGGTGACTGGGCACGGGTGGTGGTCGCGACCGCGATCGGCAACGGCTGCGTGCTCCCGTCGATGATCGGCGAGTGGCGATGAACCATACGGCGCTGGTCTTCGCCGCCCACCCTGACGACGCCGAGATCTGCATGGGAGGCACGATCGCCGCCATGGCCGATGCGGGCTGGACGGTGCACATCGTCGTGACGTCCGTCCCGGACCAGCGGGAGCAGCGCCTGTGGGAGGTCCAACAGGGAGCGCTTATCCTCGGTGGGGAGGCGCATGTGCTCGACCGGCCTGGCATCTGGCAGGTGGAGGACCTGAAGACCTACCAGCTCGTCAGCGAGTTCGATCGCTACGTCGGAGAGCTGGTCCCGGACCGCGTGTTCACCCATTGGGTGGATGACACCCACCGCGACCATGCGCTGGTGGCCAGGGCGGCGATCTCCACGATGCGAAACAGCCCGGCCGATCTCTTCATGTACGAGCAGCCCAATCAGTATGCGCCATCACGGACCTCCTTCCCGGTGGACACATATGTCGATGTGTCCGCTCAGTTCGAGCGGCGCATGGCTGCCGTGAGCTGTCACGGCTCTCAGTCCGTAGGGGAGAAGTTCGGTGAGCAGCTCAGAGCACGCGCGCGATACCACGGTGACCGCATTGGCTGCGAGTACGCCGAGGCCTTTTCCTGCGTGGTCCAGCGGTTGGACCTGCGATGACCGGAGCCGCCCAAACCTCGATGGCACTACCGCTGGTTGGTCTCTCCACCACTGTCGTCGGAGCATCCACCGACCTCGGTCGACTGGCGGAGACCGGAGCCGACGTCCTCGAGCTGTGCCGGTGTGACTTCGAGCGGTGGACGCGGATCGCACGGTTCATTCGGTCGTCGTCAACGCCTATCGGACTCCACTGTCCGATCCCGTACGACGGGCAGCTCACAAGCTTCGAGATCACCGGTCCTGACCAGAGCGAGCGACGCCTCGCGCTGCGACTGGTGGAGCGGACCCTGCAAGCCGCGGCGGAGAGTACGGCGGCTTATGTCGTTGTCCACTTTCCGAGCCCCCGGCGGGCTGGGCCGTGGTCCGAAAGCCGTCCAGCGGCCGACCCTGACGGTTGGGCGCGGATCCTCCAGGACGGCGCCGACCTCGCCGAGCTCCAACGAAGGTTCGGCGTCCCTGTATTCGTTGAGAACCTGAGCTACCATCCGGAGTTCGGATCGGCGGCCCACTACCGAGCGCTCTTCGAGTCATTCCCGAACCTGCGCATGTGCTTGGACGTTGGGCACGCCCACTTGTCGCGGCACAGCACCGACCTGTTCGCCTTCGTTCGGGACACCGCTGGGTTCGTTGGGTCTGTCCACTGGTACGACACCGTGCGTACTGGGCCTGACGCCGGACGGCATGACCGGCCGCCGGCTGCGGTGGGCCTGGAGGAGGATCGGATCGACCTGCCAGCGCTGCTGCGGACGCTGGCGGCGCAGGGTCGGCCGGACTACATGGTGCTGGAATACGCCGGCGCTGTGGACGAGTTCGCAGCGGCCAGAAGTGCCGTGCGGCGGCTGAGGGAGTCGGTCGGGGAGTTGTCATGGCGGTGAGTAGCGCGGTCGCCCGGTTGCGGCACCAGCTGCGCGGCATCCCTATCCGAGCAGGCGTCTCGATCGGCCGGGGCACCCGGATCGACGCGTCCGAGGTGGAGATCGGCCCGGGGGTCGTCATCGGACGGGACGTGCGGATTGAAGCCGACCGGGTGCTCCTGGCGGCGGACACCCACATCGGTGACCGCTGCCGGATCACAGCGCGCGCGGTCCGGTTCGCATACAACTGCGTGCTCTTTCCCGACGTTGTCGTGCACAGCCTGGGCGACGTCCAGTTTGGCGAGCACGCAAAGATCAGCAGAGATGCCGTTCTCAAGGCAGGGAGCATTACGACTGGAGTGGAGTTCTGGATGAACCGCCGTGCCGAGATTGGCGGTGGAGGCTGGCGCACCGGAGACGGATTCTTTCAAGCAGGCGATCGTTGCCATGTGGGACGCAGCACGCACATCAATACGGCACACGCCGTTGTCCTAGGCGACGACACAGCCATCGGAATGGACTGCACAGTCGCTACCCACGCTCACTGGCAGCCGGTAACTGATGGATTTCCCTACGGGCACGGTCCAGTGACGCTGGGCTCGAATGTCGCCGTGTACAGCCGCAGCATCATCTCACCTGGTGTCACCATCGGCGATGGTGCTACTACAGCGGCCGGCTCCGTAGTCGTCCGGGACGTTCCGGAGCGAGGTCTGGTCGGTGGGGCGCCGGCCCGCCTCATCCGAATCCAGGAACCGCCCCCCTCGCCCCTTCCCGTACTCCTCGACTCTCTCGATGCCTACGTTACTCGACGATGGCCCGAGGTCGGCTGGAAAACCGACCACTTGGGGCAGAGGACGGCCCACGGTCCGGGAGGAGCGAAGCTGATTCTAGCGAGTGATCGTGTATTGACGGTCGCTGCACCGTTTGCCGGAGGAATCCGACAATGCTCGTTCGACATCAGCCGCATGGTATTGAGCGGGACCAGCAGCGATCTTTCGGAGTCAGTTCGCAACCACCTGTTCTCGATCGGCCTGCGGTTCAGGTACGACGGCTACAGGCGGGCGCGCATCGATGCCCGGGCTCTTCAGGCGTCAGGGATGGAGGAGTAAGACGGCCATGACAGTGAGAGTGATGGTCGGACCCAGCCTCAAGCGTCCGCTATCGGTGGGAGCACTGCGAATCGCGCTCTTCAACTACGCGTTCGCGGTCAGCCGGGGAGGCTCGTTTGGCGTGCGGATCGAAGACACCGATCAAACCAGGATGGATGCGCACCTCCTTGACGACCTGTATGCCATGTTGGAGTGGACTGGCATCGCCTACCACGAGGGCGGTACCAAAGGGGGCGCCCGCGGGCCATACCTCCAGTCCGGACGACTCGCTCTCTACCGAGCGTATGCTGAGACCCTGCTAAAGACCGGTGCCGCCTACCGTTGCTTCTGCTCGCCTGAGCTGCTTGCCGAAGTCCGGGCGCATCAACGGAGCAAGGGAATGCACTCCCGCTATGACGGCCGATGTGCCGAAACCGATCCCGATAAGGGAGCCCAGCGGGCTGAGAATGGGCACCCGCACGTGGTTCGGATGCGGGTGCCCCGCACCGGACACGGCGACGTTGTGATACGGGATGAGGTCATGGGGCTGTCGGCCACTCCCCTCCCGGCTATAGACGATCAGATCCTTATAAAGTCGGACGGCTTCCCCACCTACCACTTCTCCTCGGTGATCGACGACCATCTCATGGGAATCTCCCATGTCCTGCGCTCCGACTCCTGGCTATCGAGCACGCCGAAGCACGTCCTGCTGTACGAGGCCTTCGGCTGGAATCCACCACGATTCGCACACATCCCAGCCATAGCGCGCGGTATCTGGAGCACGCCGGTACGAGAGTTGAGAGACCTGGGCGTGCCGGCCGATGCAGTCGTCAACTTTGCAGCAGAGATCGGTTGGCAGCCGCCTTTGCGGGGCTCGCTTTTCGTCCTGAACGATCTGCTGGCCGACTTCGACCTGGCGGAAATCCGTACAGCGCAAAGGAACGCCGCCGCCAGCCGTCTGGAGTGGTTGAGCGCCCAGCACCTTCGACGCCAGCCCGAGGAGGAGGCAGCCGGTGATCTCCTGCTCCAACTGCGCGCCCTCGGCCTGCCGGAAGCCACCCCGTCCTATCGACGGGCAGTGATCCGCCTGTGCCGATCCCGCTGTCGCACATACCGTGATATTGCCGTCACCCATGGATACATGTTTCAGCCCCCTTGCCACAGCCGCGAGGCCATCACCGTCCTTCGCACCGCCGAAACGCTGCTCCCCGAGGTCTCGTCGGCTCTGCAAGAGCTCGACACGTTCACGCCTGAGGCTATCGAAAGAAGACTGCGGGTGTTCTCAGGCAACCGGGGGCTGGCGTTGGGATCCGTGCTGGGCACGTTGCGGTTGGCAATCTGCGGCGTCCCTACCAGCCCCGACATTTTCGAAGTGCTGGCGCTGTTGGGGCGGTCCGAATGCCAACAGCGACTGGCCGCCATACACGTAGAGGTACGTGATGCCTGACTCCGCCTTCCGCCGCCGTGCGGCACCCCAGTTCACCAGTCGTCGGAAGTACGCCCGAGTCGCAAACCACTTCGGCTGGGTGCTCAACGTCGCCTCGACCGGCTGGCGACCGCGTCCTCCAGTGTTGACAGGAGACACCAGGTGATGGAACGTCGCTCGAGTCGAACCAGCTATCCGATGCGCCGCCAAGACCCTCTTGCACCACCACCGGCGCTTTCGGTGATGCGTCAGAGTGAACCTGTTTGCCCGGTCCGGCTTTGGGACGGCAGCAGTGCCTGGCTGGTGACCAGGCATGCAGATGTCCGCTCGGTACTCGCCGACTCACGGGTGAGTGCGGACCCACGCAGCGCTGGCTACCCCTTCCTCAGCGCGGGCCGGGCGGCCGCACCGGACGGCCGCGGCTCCTTCAACCACCTGGATCCGCCGGAGCACGACCGTTTCAGGCGGATGCTCAGCGGCGAGTTCACCGTGCAGCGCATCGCTGGTCTGCGGCCGGCTGTTCAGCGGGCGGTTGATACGTCGATCGATGCCATGATTGCCGGTGGAACCCAGGCCGACCTCATTCAGGCCCTCGCTCTTCCGGTGCCGTCGTCCGTGATCTGCGCCTTGCTCGGCGTCCCGTACGAAGACCACGCCTTCTTCGAAACCCGTACCGCTTACCGGATGGACCTCAACGCGGCACCCTCGCTGGTCCGTGCAGCCAACCGAGAGATCATGGAGTACTTGGACCGGCTGGTGGCCGAGAAGAGCCGCAAGCCTGGCGACGACCTGGTCAGCAGACTGATCCAACGGCACGGGCTCTCCGCAGATCTGGAACACGACGACCTGGTTGACATCGTCCGGCTTCTGCTGGTCAATGGCTACGAGACTACCGCAAACATGATCGGGCTCGGTGTCCTCGCCATTCTCCGTAACCCCGAGCAGGCTGCAGTGCTCAGGCGGAACCCGCCACCGGAGACGGTGGAGCGGACGGTCGAGGAGGTGCTGAGGCACCAGACCATCGTGCACATCGCCCCCACCCGAGCAGTGCTCGAAGAGCTGACCATCGGCGGCATTACCATGCGACCAGGCGACGGCGTGATCACCGCGCTGGGCTCGGCAAACCGCGACGAGACGGTATTCTCCGACCCGGACACCCTGGACGTCAGCCGTGAGGCGCGGGGCCACCTTGCCTTTGGCCACGGTATCCACCATTGCCTGGGCCACACGCTGGCCAGGTTGGAACTCCAGATTGTCTTCGGCACGCTGTTCCGTCGCCTTCCGTCACTGCGCCTCGGGATGCCTTTCGAGGACGTTCGGTTCAAGGAAGACATGGGCCTGTACGGCGTCCATCGCTTGGACGTGGCCTGGTGAGTGGGACCGCCAGCACGGTGCGGGTCTCCGTGGACTCCGCGCACTGCATCGGCGCCGGCCAGTGCGTACTCGCCGCTCCGACGGTCTTCAGCCAGTGGCCGAGCGATGGGCGGGCAAGAATCCTGGACCGCCAGCCCTCCGGGACACAGGCCGTGGCGGTGCGCCTTGCGGTACGACACTGCCCTGTGCAGGCCATTCAACTGATCGAGTCGGGAGTGGGACAGTGACGATCGAGTTGGCGCTGCCGACCCCGCTGCCGGAGGATGTCCGGGATACCCTTCGGCGCCACCTCTACTGGGTGGCACCGCACATCGCGGGCGTCACCGTCCTGGATCGACGGGAGGGGTCGTGCCTGGTAGTCGATTACCGGGGCACACGGCCGACTGAAGAGGTGGCCGCGGCTCTGAGGGCGGCGCTGGCGGAGATCGTCGACGGAGCTCACGGGTTCCAACCCCGCGTGGTAGCAGAACACACGGCTCGACACGGTTCGCCGAGTCCGAGCGAGGATCCGTTTGCGGAACTAGTGGCCCGGCGCTGGATATGCGAGGAGGCACCTGGGTCGTTCACCTACAGGGGCTTGGTCGCGCAGCTCTTCGAAGCGCTCGACCGCGCATTCCGCCGGAGGCTCGAGCCGTTTCTCCCGTCGGATGTGATTTTACCGGCGCTAGTCTCTCCCACTACCCTTCTACGGTCGGGCAGCCTCACGGCTGCCCCGCACACGGCGCACTTCGTCTTCCACATCGATGAGGATCTTCGGGCGCCGGCCCGGTTCGCTGGGGAGTGCGTCAGGCAGGACCGCCTGGACCTGGGGACGATGCCGGGGACTGCGAATTCACCCGAGGCGGTGCTCTCCACCGCTGCGTGCCAACCCTTCTACCGGACTCTCGCAGACCAGGTTCTGTCGAGCTCTGTGACGGTGACTGGGCGCACCTCGTGCTTCCGCTACGAGAGTGGTGCCACCGAGAGCCTTCGCAGGCTGCGGGAGTTCACCGTCCGCGAGATGGTGGTGGTCGGTACCGCGGAGGAGGTCGCGACGGTCCATGCACGGCTGCTCCGCTGCCTGGCCGACTTGCTCACCGAGATGGAAATCGACGGGCGGCTGATGACCGCTGCCGACCCCTTCTTCGTGGACACCTTCTCTCGCATGCGCAGGTACCAACTCGCAATGGAGGTCAAACACGAGCTGGTGGGCACGCTGCCCTTCGACGGCTCAGAGCTGGCTGTCGCTTCGGTCAACCACCACGGTGAGCACTTCGGGCGTGCCTGGAGGATTCGCACCGACGACGGCGGCTGGGCGAGCAGCTGCTGTCTGGGACTCGGTCTCGACCGCTGGGTGTATGCGGTGTTCTCCCAGCACGGCACCGATCCGGCCCGGTGGCCGCTCCGGCTGCGCGCTTTGGTCGGAGACGTCGATGCTGCGTGACAGGCTACCGCTGGTGACCGCAGCTGAGCTTCGATCGGCTTTCCGGAAGGTGGGCTTGGATTCGGGAGGGACAGTCTACGCGGCGGCCTCCCTGGCGGGGCTGGCGGCCATGGCCGACCCAGCACCCGTAGTGCTCGACGCCCTCCGTGCCACAGTGGGTCCACTCGGCACCATCGTCATGCCCAGCTTTCACCCGGGATTCCGATACGAGGGGCTCTTCGACCCAGACCAGACCCCGTCCCGCTCCGGTATCCTCTCGGAGCACTTCCGGACCCGCCCGGGTACCGTACGGACCTGGGCGCCGCCCTTCAACCCCGTGTGTGTAGAAGGCCCGGGCGCCGGCGGACTGTCTGCCATCTCCTCTCCCACGGCTTTCGGGCCCGGTTCCGTGTTCGACCGACTTGTCGAGATTGATGCGACAGTCTTGCTGATCGGCTGCAGCTTCCATGACGGCGTGTCACATGTGCACTGGCTGGAGGAGCGGCATGACGTGCCCTACCGGACCTGGCGAGAGATCAGCGGCCAGGTGGTCCTTAACGGGAAGACGATCACCCGAGGCTGGCCGTGCCACATCCGCAGACCCGGCGTGGAACTGCATGCGGGCGTGGTGGGCGAGCAGCTGGCCGCTGCTGGCGCGATCCGGCAGGTGGACACAGGGCTCACCCGGATCTCGGCGTTCTCCCTCCAGGACTTTGCCGCGGTACTCGATCCATGGTTCGGGAGGAACAGGGAATGCATGGTGCTGCTGTGACGGAGCACGGGGGACGGGCGTCGCGGGTCGGAGAGATCGTGACGTCGGTCATCGGCGGCGACCCGTCGAGCCTCGGGCCTGATGCGGGTCTGCTCGCTGGAACGTGGACCTCTCTCCAGCACGTGACCATTCTGCTCGAACTAGCCGACACGTTCGGGTTCAGGGTCGACGCGCAACTGGTGCAGGAGCTCACCACGGTCGCCGCGATGCGGCAGCACGTGGACCGGCTGCCGTCGGGCGACGGTGCGGCTGGCAGAAACAATCATAGGGAGACAGAGATGACGGATGTTCTGCAGCGTCTGCAGGAACTACTCTCGGGGCCGAACACGGCGATCCTGGGCACGGTGCGCCCGGACGGCCGTCCTCAGCAGTTCGTCGTATGGGCGGCCTTCGAGGACGGAGACGTCCTCATGTCGACAACCAAGGGGCGTCCGAAGTGTCGGAATCTGGAGCAGTTTCCGCACGCCTCGCTGACGGTGTATCCAGCGGACAACCCCTATGCAAGTGTCGAGGTGCGGGGCACCGCGACGTTCGGAACACCAGACTCGGCCGAGGTTATCGAGCGCCTTTCCCAGCACTACAAGGGCACGTCCTGGGTGGAGCCTGCCGGCTTGGGGGAGAGGCTGACCGTGCGACTCACCGCTCTCGAAGCCGGTAAGGACTGAACAGTCAGGTCCTCGAGGGTCGGGTGGTGGCGGGAGCCTCCGCCACCACCCGAGTCCCGGAGACTCGCCGGTCAGCTACCGAGCTTCTCCAGTGCTTTGAACAACCTGGTTGTCGTCCGCTCCCGTCCCAGGACCTCGAGAGATTCGAAGAGGGGTAGACCGACCGTGCGGCCAGTGACCGCCACACGGACCGGAGCCTGGGCCTTTCCGAGCTTCATACCATGCAGGGTACTGAGCCTCTCAAGCTCGGACTTCAGCGGTCCTGCCTGCCATTCGACCGTCTTGAAAGACGCCGAAACGTCCTTCAGCAGTTCCGCGGAGCCCTCCTTCATGGCCTTTGCCCAGGAGGGCGCGTCGTCGACGGGCTCGTCGAGGAAGAGGAAATCGACAATCTCGACGATCTCACTCAGCAGCGTGATGCGCGTCTGGGCCAGCTCGGCGACTTTGCTGAAGACCGCCTCGTCGTAAGCCTCGGCGGACCAGGGAGTGTTGTCCCTGGTGAGCCAGGGCCGGCAGGCCGCGATAAACTCGTCCAAGGCCAGCGCGCGAATGTACTCGCCGTTGAATGCACGCAGCTTCTTGACATCGAAGAAGGTTGGCGCGGGGTTGACGTCCTCGAGTCGGAATTCCTCCTCCATCTCGCTCCAGGGGACGATCTCCCGGTTGTTGGCGGGAGCCCATCCGAGAAGCATCAGGTAGTTGCGCATGGCCTCGGAGAGGTAGCCCTCATCCCGGAAGTCCTCTAGCGCGACCCTGTCCCGGCGCTTCGAGAGCTTCTGCCGCTTCTCGTTGACCAAGATGGGCGCGTGGGCCCAGCGCGGCGCCGACTTCCCCAGGGCCTGCCACAGCAGTTGCTGCTTCGGCGTGTTGGAGAGGTGCTCCTCGGCCCGGATTACCAGGTCGATTCCCATCGTCATGTCGTCAACGACGTTGGCGAGGAGGAACACGGAGGTCCCGTCGCTACGCGCGATGACGAAGTCCTCGATGGTGGAATTTTCGAAGGTGGGATTGCCCCGAATAATGTCTGTTACGATCGTCACGCCGTCGTCAGGAGTACGGAACCGCACCGCCCGGCCGTCAGCGCGCTCCAGACTGCGATCCCGACAGAATCCGTCGTAGCCCAACCGCGAATCACCGGTGCGTTCTGCGAGCTGCTCACGAGTGCAGTCGCAGAAGTAGGCCTTGTCTTCACTCAGGAGCTGTTCAACAGCTTTCTGGTGATGATGGGCATATTCAGTCTGGAAGTACGGTCCCTCATACTGATCGGGTCCCACTCCGAGCCACGCCATCGCATCCAGGATGCCCTGGGTCCACTCGGGGCGACTGCGTGCAGCATCGGTGTCCTCGATGCGGAGGACGAGCGTGCCGCCTGACTGTCGCGCCACAATCCAGTTCAGGAGCAGCGATCGGGCGTTGCCGACATGGAACATGCCGGTCGGGGACGGGGCAATGCGGACGCGCACTGGGGTGTCAATCACAACCATGATACTAGCGTGACGTACCATCAAGCTTCTGTGCAGCAGCGTAAGTTCGGATGGCGTCCCGTGGAGTGGTGCGGCAGGGCGCCCGCTGGTACTCATCGGGGACTCCGGCACTGGCAAGTTCCACCTGCTGATCGGCATCGGCACGGCCATCGCGGAGGCTGACTCCTTTGTTCGCTACGCAGGGCTTCGGCGTAGTCGACGGGCGTCCGTTTTCTGATCACGCGAGGCCGAGGAACGCGAGGAGTCGGCAGGCGTCGCGTGCCCCGGCAGCACGGCCACCCAGGGCAAGGGCTCCGCGTCCCACTGGAACGACAGAGACCCTACACAAGCCTCATCGTTGCAGCTCAGAAGGCACTTTCGCATTTCCGATCATGATCCGGACGCTGGGCGACCGGTGGAGATTGAAGCAAGCCCCGGACTGGAGGTGGCGGCGGCCGGGCAGGAGAGGTCCCTGTCGGCGAGGGACTTCGGAGGCGTTCCTCATGTCGACTGTTCCCCGCGACTTGCCCGCCATTCGAGCGCTTCGGGTTCGTCGGTGACTCCGCGAGGTGCTGGCCGGCAAACACTCGCAAGCCTTCGCGTAACTCGTCGGGGCTGACATAGAAGAACTCGCCGCGGGCGTTGCGGTTGACGCGGCGGTCGGCACAGCGCTGGTGGGGTGTCTCTACGGCGGATCTGCCGGTCGGGATCCGGGTGAGAGCCATATGATGTCTCCGCCTGGCTTGTGCCTTCGGCGCACGGAAGGGCTGCGCGGTCCGGACTATGGGGGTGCTGGATGGGGCGGGTTCTGGCGGGCCGCTACGAGTTGGACGCACGGCTGGGTCGGGGCGGCATGGGTGAGGTGTGGGCCGCCCGTGACAAGGTGCTTGACCGCGAGGTCGCGGTCAAGCTGTTGCACACCCACCTCGACAGCGACAGCGCTGCGCAGTTGTTCTTCCGCGAGGCCCGCACCGCAAGCGCGTTGAACCATCCCGGGGTCGTTACCGTGCACGACCTGGGTCGTGACGGCGACGGGACGTTGTTCCTGGTCATGGAGCTGGTCTGCGGCCGCAACCTGGGCCAGGTCCTGCGCGAGGACGGCGTCCCGCCCATCGGGCAGGCCGTGGAGTGGGCCGCGCAGACTGCCGATGCTCTCGCGGCCGCGCACGGGGCCGGGATCGTGCACCGGGACCTGAAGCCGGCGAACATCATGCTCACGGATGCCGGGGCGGTGAAGGTGCTCGACTTCGGCATCGCCCGCCGCCTGGAGACCAGCGACCTGACCAGCACCCAGATCATGGGAACGCTCGCCTACATGCCGCCGGAGCGGTTCAACACCGGCCACCAGGACGCACGAGGCGACCTCTACTCCCTCGGTTGCGTCCTGCATGAACTCCTGACCGGCGAGACGCCCTTCGGTGACCTGCCCACCACCGCACTGATGTTCGCCCATGTCCAACGCATCCCCGATCCCCCCAGTACCCGCCGCCCCGACGTTCCGCTGCCCCTTGACGCGCTCGTGGCCGAACTCCTCGCCAAAGACCCTGATCAGCGTCCCGTCGGCGCCGAGGAGGTTCACGGCCGCCTCAAAGCCCTCACTCCACCCGCGACGGCACCGACCGGGCAGACGGCACCCACGGTCCCCGCACGGCGGCAGCCGCAACCCGCTTCACCCGCGTTGGCCCCAACACGGGTCGACGAGGGCCCGGCGCAGGCAGCCGAGAGCCTACGGCCCCACCCGGCTCAGGCAACAGCCGCCGCTCCGGGACCAGCGGCAGCCCCGACCAAGCCGCGAACGCTGTCGCAGCACGCCCAGGAGCCCATCGGCCCCGAGGGCGCAAGCCACTCCCCCAGCTCCCCGCACACAAGCGGCCACGGCAGCACCCAGCCTCGCGGCGACCACGAAGACCCCTCGAGCGCCACCCCGATCAGCGAACCCGTCGTGCCGGGCTCCGGCTGGCCAACCGAAGGGTCGATCGCGCCGCCCATCGCACCTGGCAGCACCACCAAGCTGCCGACTCCGGACGTTCCCCTGACCGAAAACGGGCTCTTCTGCTCCATCTGTGGGTCGTTGAGGAGCGCCTGACGCAGTACACGCCGTCCCCTGTCCCCTGTGCAGATCTTGAGGTGTCGAGACTCAGGATCTGGAGTGCAGGGAGAACGGCGTGCGGTTCACCACGGTATTGAACGCGTTGGTCGGATGCGAGCAGGCGGTTGCGCAGGACGTCCGATTCGAGGAGAAGTCGCAGGTCATCGTGGTCACGGTCCGGCCCAGGTCCCGGGCGCGTCGCCGATGCGGGATCTGCGGCACCCGCTGCCCGGGGTTCGACGCCGGGGCGGGACGACGGCGCTGGAGGCACCTGGACGCCGGCGGACTCAAGCTCTATCTGGAGGCCGACGCGCCCCGCGTAACCTGCAAGCGGCACGGGGTCGTGGTCGCCGCCGTCCCATGGGCGCGGCACGATGCGGGGCACACCCGTGACTTCGACCAGCAGGTCGCGTGGATGGCCACCGAGTGCTCCAAGTCCGCCACCGCGCATCTGATGCGGACCGCGTGGCGTACCGTCGGAGCCATCCTCACCCGCCACCAGGCCGAGGCGGACGTCGGGATCGACCGCCTGGCCGGCCTGCGCCGCATCGGCGTCGATGAGATCTCCTACCGGCGCGGACAGAAGTACATGACCGTCGTGGTCGACCACGAGTCCCGGCATGTCGTGTGGATGGCCGACGGCCACGGCAAGGACGTGCTCCGCTCGTTCTTCGACGCCCTCGGCGCCGACCGCGCACACCGGCTGACGCACATCAGCGCGGACGGGGCCGAGTGGATCGCCGATGTCGTCGCCGAGCGGGCCCCGAACGCGGTCCGCGCCATGGATCCCTTCCACGTCGTGCAGTGGGCCACCGAGGCCCTGGACGAGGAACGCCGGGCCGCCTGGAACCACGCCAGGCGCCAGACGGCAGATCCCGAACTCGCCCGCCGTCTCAAGCACTCCCGCCACGCTCTGTGGAAGAACCCCGAGGACCTCACCACCCGTCAGCAGGCCAAACTCGCCTGGATCGCTACCAACGACCCGCGCCTGCACCGCGCCTACCTCCTCAAGGAGGGACTGCGCACGATCTACCGGATCGCCAGAACAGAAGGCGCGCCTGCCGCGACCGAGGCGCTGGACCGCTGGCTGTCCTGGGCGCGGCGGTCGCGGATTGCGGTCTTCGTCGAACTCGCCCGCAAGGTCCAGCGCCACCACGACGCCATCCTGCACGCGATCGTCGAGGAGTTGAGCAACGGACTCATCGAGTCCACGAACACGAAGACCAGGCTCATCATCCGCCGAGGCTTCGGCTTCCGCTCCGCCGACGCCGTCATCGCCCTCGTCATGCTCTGCCTCGGCGGCAACCGCCCAGCCCTGCCCCGCCGCCAACTCACATGACCCGACCCACAGGTCCAGCACAAGAGCCCGAAAACGCCGAAGCCGCAATAGCCCCCACTGATCGCGCGCGGCCCGGAATCGGGCGACGCACCGTCCTCCTGAGTATTGCCACCCTCGCCGTCGGCGGCGCCGGCGCGACCGCGTGGATCATGTCGTCGGAGAAGGCCACCAGCGGGCAGGTCATCGCGATGACAGCTCCCAACGACGGACTGGTCTACGGCTATGACAGCGGGACCGGGCAACGGATCTGGACGACCCGCATCACCGACGACTCCACCGTCACCGGCGACTGGTCGACGACCTCGCCCCTGGTGCTGCTGCCGGCAGGTAGAGAGTTGGTCTACGTCCTCGCCCCCGACGGCGTCACCGGCCTGGGGCGCGACGGCCGGATCCTGTGGCGCGTGCCAGTCTCCCGCGGAAACTTCAACCCAGCGGGAGTCACCCCTTCAGGCGTTGTCCTGGGTTTCGGGTCGGAGCTGATGGCGATCAGTCCGCAGGGCAAACGACTCTGGACCGTCTCGACTTCAGACTTTGTGATGGACGTCCAGGCCTCGGCAACGGCAGGAGCGGACGCAGTCTTCGTCAACGTCCACCCATCAGCCATCCAGCGGATCGACGCCGCCACCGGCAGCGCCGCATGGACGCACACCCTGGACCCGGGGCACGGCGCGCTCGGGATGGACACTTCACCGGGCTACGTCGTGATGACCGACGACGGCGTGAGTTCTGACTCGTCGTACAAGTGCCAAGCCATCAACATCAGCGACGGACAGACCCGATACAGCATTGCGCCGAATGATGTTTCGGGCGGGCCAATCTTCGCGGCGGACATCCCAGCGTTCATCATCCTTGAGCAGGCGCCCCCGAGTTCCTCCACAGGCCCGGTCACCCTCCGCGCGCGCAGCGCGCAAGACGGCCGAATACTCTGGGCATCCCAGACTGCCTCGCAGTCCCAGTCCTCCTGGCAACCGTGCTACGCCAACGGCATCGTCTACGCCGTGCTGGACAACACCCTCCACGCCTTCAAGGGCACTGACGGCTCGCACGTGTGGTCCAGGCCCACCAAGGCGGGCGCGGGAGCGAAATTCAAGATGGACCTGATCGGCGACGCGATCTATGTCACGGCGTCGGTATCCAGCGGAGTCTCCCCGATCAGGATCCTCGGCTACCACGCCTCGGACGGCAGCCCCGTCCTGGACTTCACCCCGACTGACCGTGCCGCTTCATTCGTAGTCAGCTCGCACTTTGCAGCCTAGCGGCCATTGTCGCTCCGGGCACGGTACGCGTGGGTTTGACAGGGCTTCAGCGTGGTGTCAGAAGCGATCCGCAAACCCGTCGCGGGGCTTGGGATTAGCACGAGTGTTCCATGGTTCCCGATTCGGGTGATCACGGCGTTGTCGCCGCATGAAGACAGGGCCCCTGTGCAGCTTGGAGGTTGTCGAGACCAAAAAGCCACAAGGAGGCCCTGTTGCCGCTTTTGTACGCCGTCGCCGGAGTCGGCCGCAACTCCGTTCCCCCAAGGTGTGACTGCTTCGCGCACCGGTACGGCAATGCGGGCGACCACCGCGATCGTGTTCGACGCTACGACAGCGACATGACCGACGCCGAGTGGGCGGCGGTGCGGGACCTGCTGCCAGTGCCGGCGTGGATGAGCGGCCAAGGCGGGCGGCCGGAGGGCTACTGCCACCGCCAGATGCTCGACGCGATCCGCTACCTCGTCGACAACGGCGTCAAATGGGCCGCGCTGCCCGCCGACTTCCCCCCGTTTATGTGGAATCTGACTTGTCAAGGTCATTGGCAGTGCCAGCGACTGCCGGCCCGCACTCGGGGGGAAGGTGGGCGACGATCAGGGCGACTGCATCACGAGGGTTGTCAGCCTCTCCGATGTCCGCCGGTCCATGGGGCGAGCGGGTCTTCCACCAGGTGACGCGGTATCTCCCGTCGACGGGAGTAACCACTGGAACGTCGTGGGTGTAGGGGAATCCGGTGCAGCGGCTGAAGTTCAGTGACCTGTGGCTGTGGAAGGGGAACAAGGCTCGCAGCTGTGGCTGGACGTAGGCAGCTTCGATGAGGTCGTGGTCGACGTGTGACGCCGTGGTCTGGCGGTAGATCGTCCACATGGTCTCGACCGCGGTGCCGCGCTCGTGGGCCTCGGCGAGCGGGCCGTAGCTGACGAACGGGCATGCGGATTGCAGATCCTTCAAGTTGGCGCCGGACTGCCAGACCCCGGTGGCCGTGGCAGCCTCGTTCAAACTGGTTGTCGCGCCCTTCGCCATCGTGACACCGCGTTCCCAGAAGCTCATGACGAAGCAACGGTTCTGGATACCCAGGTGAACGCTCGTCGTCCGGCTGTCACGGTCCGCCCGAGCTCCTGATCGTCTCCACCCTGGAGCTCGTTCGGGAAGCACGGCAAACTGAAATCCAGCCTGGTCAACGGCTTTCTGTAGGGCGATCTGGAGGGTGCCGACCTGGCCGAGTTCAGGATAGAGACTGGCCAGGTCCGGGGCAGGTTGAGACGTCACACTTCGCCCTTCAGTTGGTGCCGCCGGTCGTGAACGGCTCTTCGCGGCTCCCCGCCGGCTGCTTGCTGTGCCGGACCTCGATGACGGGCAGCAACGTGGCTGTCGCGGGTATTCCGAGCTGGCGTGGTGTCGGCCCGGCCGGGGTGGGGACGTCGGTGAGTCGTGCGAGGAGTTGATCGAGGGCAGCTTGGCCATCGTCGACGGCGGCGCGTTCGTCGTCGGTGAGGGGGATGTTGGCCAGCATCTTCTGCAGATTGTCCTTGGCCTCCAGAAGTTGGCCCCGGCTGGAGTCCTTGGGGGTGTAGAAGTCACAGCGCGCGCAGGCCATCCGGTGCTGGCACTGCTCGAAGAAGCTGTAAGTGCACCAGCCGTGGCCCAGGTCGTAGTACTGCCAGGGCTCGCCACTGGCGGCGGCACCGGACGCGACGGCGTCGCGGTCGACGAGGACTTCGATGGTGCGCACGTTCCGAGCGAAGTATCCGGCGTCGTTGTAGGCCCTGGCCAGGGTGTTCGGGGTGATCTTCGCGTAATGGGCGGTCGCCTCCGGAGTGCGGTGACCGAGCCATTCCTGCAGCTCGAACAGCGTCATGGGCTCCTTGGCGTTGTAGAGCTGGCTGGCGATCGTGGACCGGGCCCGGTGGCTGGTGATGTTGCCGCGGACGTCGGCCGTGGGGACGCCGGCCTTGCGGCAGAGCATCGGGATGATCGCCGTGTTGATGTAGTGCTTGGCGACCCGGCGGGCCCGGTGGGCGAACAGGAAGTCGGCCAACTGGCCGGTCTTGTGGTCGAGCATCTGCGGTTGGGCGGGTCTGACGGCCTGCCATGCCTCGATGGCCTTGCCCAGGAGTGGGTCGACGGGCTTGGTGAACGCAGTGCCGGTCTTGTGGGTCGGGACGTCCAACAGGCAGACCGCGTCCCGTGCCAGGACCTCGCCCGAGTCACCGGGGATCGGCAGGCCGTCGTGCTGCCAGCGGATGCAGCCCACCCGCAGCCGGGCGATCTCGTCACTTCGCTGGCCGGCGAAGAGCCAGGTCAAGGTGATGGCCCGGATCAGTTCGACCGGGTAGGTG
The DNA here is from genome assembly GCF_040651155.1 of Kitasatospora sp. NPDC048545. Lineage (NCBI taxonomy): Bacteria > Bacillati > Actinomycetota > Actinomycetes > Kitasatosporales > Streptomycetaceae > Kitasatospora > Kitasatospora sp. NPDC048545. Next base: position 27,684 of record NZ_JBEZIQ010000062.1, on the reverse strand, counting down.
CGGCTGTCCGAGGTCGGCAGGTCACCGGGTTCGACGTTCAGGCCCGCCCACATCAGCTTCGCCCAGATGTCGTCGGCGATCACCCGCGGGTCCGGGCCCATCAACGCGCGGACGCTTCGCGGGGTCCGCAAGGCTTGGGCAGGATCGAAGCGGCGCGGGACCAACTCCCATTCGTGCAGGTCGCGGAAGAACGCGCGGGGGACCTTGAGGTAGCCGGACTTCGACTGCGCGGTGAGCGGTTTGCCGATGCGTCCCTGCGAGCGCATGCCGTGGGTCCACTGGGAGAAGTCGCCGACCGCCATCCGGTCCACCGCCGCGACCCAGGACGCGCAGATCTGGCGGGTCCACTGACCCGGTTCGGTGACCTCGGGATGCTCGGCGGCCAGCCACCGGCCGATCTTCGCGAGCACGCTGCGGTAGCTCCTGCGGATCTTCGGCGTCAACGTCGATGCCGCGTACCACCGCTCAACCCACCCCGCCCATCCGCTCGGCACTCCCTCCATCTCCGCTGGCCCGGCCTCAGGGCCCAACCTCGGCGGGTCCGCGTGGCCGAGCGCGGCGACCGCCCGGTGGACGCCGTGCAGGTCCTTGCCCCACTGCCCGCCCATCGCCGGGCTTTCACGTAGTTCACCCAGGGCCTCGGTGGACAGGTCCTCCAACTGCGGGCTGCGGTTCAACAGCAGCACCTGGCAGACCACCGTCTCCAGCTTCTGCGCATCGCGCCGATACCCCCAGTCGGCCAGCACCGTGCAGACCTGCTCGACAGCCGCGTCCACGGGTCCGGCGCCGAACACCCGGCGGGCCAGGCTCGGCCGCATGAACCGACCGAGCCGCTCGAAGGCCGTGAACTCGCCGAGCAGGTAGGCATAGGCGATCAGGAACGGCCGGGCATTGGGGCCGATCTGCCCGCCCCAGGAGCGCCGAAACTCGGCGCCGTCCGCATTGATCAGGTCCACCCAGTCCTGCACCGACCAGCCCCAGAAGGCCCGGCGGAGCTCGCCGCTGCGGAGGAGTACGAGGCCTGCCGCATCGCGTGCATACCGGCGCTGATGGCGGTCGTCCGGTGGCAGGTGCAGGGCATCAAGGACATCAGCGAGAGGCGGGACCAGCCGGGCGGCCGGTCTCAGAGACACAAGGTCCGCAGCCAGGTCGTGGCGGCGAATCTCATCGATGCTGAAGTCCCGCAGGGCCTCTGCCTCGGCCTCGGTGAGCAGACCACGGCGGTCATACTGGGTGAGGTCGACCGGCCATGCCCAGAGGGGTGCGGTCGTTGGGATCGGCTGGGCGGTCACCAGGCGACCGTCCCTGCGCTCTGGGCGGCCCGGGTGATCTACGACACGCCCGAGGATGCCACGGCGGCGGCGCTCCAGTGGGCCGGCGCCTTGGCCGAGGCGGCCCGCGAGCGAGCCGAGCACCAGCGCCTGCGGCAGCAGATGGCCCTTGTCACGGCTCAGCTGGCCGACAGCCGGGCGAACGCGGAGGCCATGCTGGAGCAGCTCGGGCAGGCGGGCCGCCAGGTCGAGGCCGTCACCAGGCTCTGGGTGGAGAACGCCGGGCTGCGCAGCAAAGTCCGGGACCTGACCGGGGAGATCCAGGCCGCGGTCGCCACGGCGCAGGAGGCGCACCGTCTGGCCGAGTCGGCCCGCACCGTCGTCCAGGAGACCCTGCAGGCGGCCGGCAGCATCTCCGCGGGGTTCGAGGAGTTGGAGGCTTGGCGCAAGGCGTTGGCCGCCGAGTGGCGCGCACTGGAGATGGCGCGCGCACAGGCGCCGGCCGGCCCCGACTCCGGGCGGGCCCCGGTCCGGGCGCCGGTTCCGGCGGAGGCGCGGTCGTGGCGCCGCCCGTGAAAACCGGCCCGGGTGCGGTGGCGGCCGCCGCCCGGGCCGGGCACCTACCGGGTGAGGGCGACGGCCGCCAGCGCCGCGCAGGCCTGCACCGCGACCAGGTCCCGCAGCGGCAGCGCCGTCGCGCGCAGCTGCCGCTGGCTCTGCTCGGCCCGCTCGTACAGCAGTTTCTCCAGCCGGGCGCGCACGGCCAGGACGGTGCGGGACGGCGGGGCGTCGGCGGCGGCCCGGGTCGCCATCCCGGCCGTGCGCAGCGTCAGCATGACCCGGGTGTAGTGGGCTTCGGCGAGTTCGCCGCCGGGCACCGGCTCGCCGGTGGCGGCGCGCTGCTGCCAGGAGCGCACGACGGTGTCGGTGACCGCCAGGGTGTCGGCGACGGCGCGCGCGAACACCTCGTCCGGCAGGGCGGTCTGGCCGATCAGCCGGCGGACCTCGGCGGCTTCGGCGGCCAGCGCCTGGGCCAGGACATCGAACGCCACCGGCGGCGACGTCTCGAACCGGGTGCCGGTCCGCCAGCGGGGGACCTCCGGCAGCAGGGTCAGCGTGCCGTGCCGGGCGGCGTGGTGGCTCAGGTGCGCCCCGTACGCCGGTGCTTGCCGGTTGTGGTCGCGGATCACCAGCTCCTCCACCGGCGGCATCCGGTAGACACCGGGGCCGAGCTGCGGCCAGCCGACGACGTCGCCCGGCGCCGCGTCGGCCACCGGCAGACCGTGCCGGGCGGCGGCGGCGCCCAGCTGCCCGGCCAGGCCCGGCACGTCGTGGCTCGCCACGAAGAACGGCGCACCGAACTCAGAGTTGTGCAGGGACACGGCGACGGCCGGCTCCAGCTCGTCCACCAGATCCGCCAGCGCCTCCTGCGCCGGCAGCCCGAACCGGTGGATTCCGTCCCCCCACGGAACCGGGAAAGTCCATTCCGGCTGCTCCGCCATCGCCGGACGGTAGAAATATCGGTGTGCGATGTGCAGGTCGATCGGCAGGATCGTCCATTCCGAATTCAGGGCCGCCCCGTCCGGATCAACACACGGCAGGAAATGCCACGACACACCGTCGCGCAACTCCGGCCGCTCCACCATCAGACCCGCCAGAAACGACACCGTCGCATACCCCACCGGCTCGTTCGGGTGCGGGCCGCCGACCACCAGCACGGACCGCCGCCCCGACCCCACCGACAGCACCTGAAGCGCCCTGCCCGCCCGTGACCTGCCGATCTGCCGCATCCGGCACAGCCCAGGCGAGCGCCGGGCCAGATCGCGCAGCCGCGCCACCAACTCCTCCACCGACGGCACCAGCTCGGCGTCGGGCACCAGCTCCGCCCAGCCGACCAGCCGCTCATCAAGACCCGAAAGGACATCCACCACCACACAAACCCCCTTCTGAAACCGGACCCTGGAATAGCCGGTCCGGAATTTAATGATGCCCGAAAAATGCACCGGAAAATACCCTCTGGAATCCTCCGGAAAACCCTTCCGTGAGTGCCTGGTTAATGCTTCCATGGTCTCGGCGATAACGCCACAACCACCGGCCGATGAACACCAGGGAGAACACCATGAACGAGAACACCCCCGTCCTGTCCGCCGAGCCGCAGGACGCCGAGCAGGAGGACACCGGCCTTCGCCCGGCCGCCGACTCCGAGCTCCTGGGCCTGACCGTCTCCGGGCAGTAGCCCACCGGCGCTTCCGAAACGCGGGCCCGGCCCCGTGCCGGGCCCGCTCCGTCCCCCGACCCCGAGGAACCGAGATGGGCACCCCCCGCCTGCGCACCGAACACCAGCTCACCATCCGCCCCGACGGCCGTCTGCAGATCGGCGCGCTCCCCGGGATCGCGAGCACCCTGCCCGACCCCGACGGCTGGCGCCGGCCGTTGCTGCAGCTGCTGGACGGCACCCGCACGACCGCCGAGGTCCTGCGGACCATGGAGGCCACTCACCCCGAGGTCTCCTCCGCCCGCATCGGTGCCCTGCTCACCGACCTCATCCGGGCCGGGCACGTGCAGGACGCGGCCGCCGGCCCGCCCGCAGGCCTCGATCCGGGCACCGTCCAGCGCCGCCGGCGCACCGCCGAGTACCTGGAGATGGTCGACCGCCGCCCCGGCCGCACCGGCTGGGACCTGCAGCGCATCCTGGCCCGCTCCGTCGTGACCGTCGTCGGCATCGGCGGCACCGGCCTGGTCGCCGCCGCCGCGCTCGCCGGCGCCGGGACCGGCCGCCTGGTCCTGGCCGACCACGACGCCGTCGAGGAGTCGAACCTCTCCCGCCAGCATCTCTACACCACCGCCGACATCGGCCGCCCCAAGGTGGACGCCGCGTGGGAGCGGCTGGCCGAGCGTCACCCCCACCTCGACGTCGTCGCCATCCCCGAACAGATCACCCGCCGCCCCCAGTTCGCACACCTGATGCGCGGGTGCGACCTGCTCATCCTCGCCGCCGACGAAACCGACGGCCTGCGCCTGACCGCCAACCGCGCCGCCCTCGAATCCGGCTGCGCCTGGATCGACCCCGGCTACCACGGCCCCGTCATCAGCACCACGTTGTTCGTCCCGGGCCGGGGCCGGCCGTGCTGGGAGTGCCTGCGCCACGGCGACGCCCTCGCCCACGGCCTGCCCGGCATCCACGCCGACGTTGCGCCCGCCGCCCTGCCCCGCACGATCGGCCACCCCGTCACCGCCGTCACCGCCGTCACCGCCGGCCTCGCCGGCCTCGCCGGCACCTACGCCGCCCACGCCGCGATCACCCACCTCACCCAGACCCGCGAGTTCGCACCCTCCACCGTCCACCGGCACAGCCTCATCGCCCCCGCCGGACAGCCGCTCGCCCCCCTCACCTACCCCCGCAACCCCCGCTGCCCCTCCTGCGCCAGGAGCTGAGGACCAGAGCCGCTACCCATCTCCCAACGCCGCGGACATGCGCCCGTTGGAGTGAAGTACCCGGTCTGCACGTGGAGTTCGGCGCAGCAGTGCCCTGCTATCGTCCGCCCTGTCCGTCACCCGAATTCTGGGAGTTTTCCTGTGAGTAGCGATGCCGTCGACCGTCTTCCGCAGCGGGCTTTGCGGCTCGTCGTCACTGGGGGCGGAACCGGCGGTCACACCTACCCGGCGCTCACCGCGGTCCGCACGGCGCGGGCGAGGCTGGCCTCTGCGGGACGGGCACTGGATGTCCTGTGGGTGGGCACGGCGGACAGCCTGGAGTCCAGGGTTGCGGCGAGCGAAGGCATCGCGTTCGCCGCGGTCGCCACGGGGAAGATCCGACGCCACCGGAACCCGCTCAGGATGGTCTCTCCGGCGAACGTGCGGGACATGGCGCGGGTGCCGCTCGGGGTCGCGCAGGCCCGCGCCGTGGTCTCCCGCTTCGACCCTGACGTGGTGCTGGCCACGGGCGGATACGTGGCCGTGCCGGTGGGCATCGCCGCTTCACTGTGTCGTCGTCCGCTGGTCGTCCACGAGCAGACGGTGCGCCTGGGCCTGGCCAACCGGACGCTCGCGGGACGGGCTGCCCGCATCGCGGTGTCCTCCGAGTCCACCGTGCCGCTGCTGCCCGAGACGTTCCGGCGGATCGCAGTCGTCACCGGCAACCCGGTGCGCCCGGAGGTGCTGACCGGTGATGCGGACAAGGCGATCCGGGCGCTGGGGCTGCTCGGCTTCCGCCGCGACCTGCCGACCGTGTACATCACCGGCGGTGCGCAGGGCTCGGAGCAGATCAACGGCCTGGTGGCGGACGTACTGCCGTGGCTGCTGACCGACGCCAACGTGATCCACCAGTGCGGACCGGCGAACGTCGAGGCGCTGCGGGCTCGCGCCGCGGGCCTTCCCGCAGAGCTCGCCTCCCGCTACCTGCTGACCGGGTTCGTCGGGCCAGAGCTGCCCGACGTCCTGGCACTGGCCGATGTGGTGGTCTCCCGCAGCGGCGCGGGGACGATCGCCGAGCTGACGGCCCTGGGCAAGGCCGCAGTCCTCATCCCGCTCGCCAGCTCGGCCGGCAACGAGCAGGCCCACAACGCCAGGCACCTTGAGGAGGCCGGCGCGGCGGTGGCCCTCCTGGGCGACGTGACGCCGCAGCTGTTCCATTCTGCTGTGGAGCGGTTGCTCCGCGACCCCGCACTTCGGGCCGGGGTCGCGGAGCGTGCCCGTTCCTTCGGCCGGCCAGATGCTGCCGAGCGGCTGGTGGACGTGCTGCTGGATGCCGCGGTGGGTCACCGCTCCTAGGGCAGGTGCAGGGCGGTTCCTGCTTCGATGAGGACCCCGCAGCCATCGAACACATCGTCGCTGCCGCCGATCGGGTCCGGCACGTCCCGCTCACCGATCAGACCGGCCGAGCGGACCGTCACCGCGTCGCCGCCGCGACGGACGGGGGCGGCTGCGCCTCCGGTGGTGGCCACGGCCTGCCGCAGCGCGGCGGCGACGTGGTGAACGTCGTCATCGGTCATGTGCGGGTGGCACGGCAGGCTCAGGATCTCCCGGCCGGCCTGCTCGGTGACCGGCAGCGGCCGGTGCCAGGGGGCGAAGGCCGGCTGGAGGTGGTTGGGCGGGTAGTGGACGCCCACGGCGATGTTCTGGGACCGCAGGATCTGGAAGACCTCATCGCGGCGGGGCACGCGCACCACGCACAGGTGCGGCACGGTGCGGTCCACGTCCGGGTCCACCAGCGTCACGCCGTCGGCTCCGCGCAGGGCGGATCGGTAGGACCGCCACAGCTCCTGCCGGTTGACCTCGGTGGTCTTGAACTTGGCGAGCTGGGCGAGTCCGATGGCGGCGTTGATCGCGGACAGCTGGTAGCGCAGGCCGAAGCTGTCCACGCGGTAGGTGGTGATGGTGGCGCGCTCCTGCTGGGACTGGACGACGCCGAGCAGACGCAGGCGGCGGATTGTCTCGGCCTCCTCCGGGTTCCGGGGGATGATCATGCCGCCCTGGCCACAGGTGAGGTTCTTGATCGGCCCGAAGGAGAAGCAGGTCAGGGTGCCGGTTGCGCCGACATGGGCGGTGTTCTGGTAGGAGCCGAAGGCGTGGGCGGCGTCCTCGATGATCGAGATGCCGCGTTCGGCGAGCGTGTCGTGGATCGCGCTGAGATCGACGGCCCGGCCGCCGAACAGGACGGGCATCACGGCACGGGTGGCCGGGGTGATCGCTTCCATCACCTGCTCGGGGGTGATGCACAGTGTGGCCGGATCGACCTCGATGAACCGTGGGCTGGCGTTCACGGCGCGGATCGCCTGAATCGTGGCGCAGAAGGTCAGGGACGGAACGATCACCTCCTGGCCGAGGCCGATCCCGGCGGCGATGAGGGCGGTGTGCAGGGCGGCGGTGCCGGAGGTTACGGCCACCGCGTCCGGGACGCCGAGGAACGCCGCGATCTTCTGCTCGAATTCCTCGGTGACGGCGGTGTGCCCGTACTGGCCGTCAGCCAGGACGCGCTCCACGGCCTCCAGTTCCGTCCCGTACAGATACGGGCTGGCGTTGCGTGCGGCGTCGGGCCGCGACGGGATGGTCATGATGCCTCCTGGGTCGGTCGGATGATCGGTCGGAGCAGTGAGCTGGCCTTGTCCAGGGCCGCGGCCACATCTGCGGGTGACGGTCCGGCGGCGGTGATCATGCCGATCTTGTGGCCGGACTGGTCATGCGGGTGCACAGGGTCTCCGGGCTTGGCGTACAGCTCGATGCCGGTGACGCCGGGGACGTCGCGGGCTTCGGCGACGCCTTCCCACGTGGTCAGTTCCCCTTCCACGTGGAGGGGAGAGCCGAGCAGTTCCACCGCCGCGTGCGCGTCGCGCGTCGGCGTCAGATAGGCGTCGAACGGCTCACCGAGCGCGAGTGCGATGAGCGCGCCCACGACGTTGACGCCGTAGGCGGCCTCGTGCAGGCGCGGGATGCTGTCTCCGCTGAGGCGCGGGTTGGCTTCGACGATGCGCACGTGGCCGTCCTCGCCAAGGACGAGGTCGAAGTTCGCGGGCCCGTTGACGATGCCCAAAGCACCGCAAAGCCGCTCGGCTACTCCCTCAAGGCGGCGGTGCTGCGCCGGGGACAGTTGCGCCGTGCTGATCCGCCTGACGACGCTTCTGCCGGCCACCAGGGCTTGATCCTTGATGCAGGTCATGACCGACGTGCCGTCGCGGAGGAACAGGTCGATGGTCAACTGCCTCCCGTGAATGAACTCTTCCGCGATCACGGTCCCGGACGCGGAGTAGGCATGCGCACGGGCGATGGCGGCAAGCAGCCCGTCAGGGCTGGTGACACGGGTGACACCCTTGCTGCCCGACCCGTCCACCGGCTTGACCATGAGCGGGAAGCGCAACCCGGCCGCCTTCGCGGTGACCTCGCCGGGGTCGTCCGACGCGGCCCACCCGTACCCGGCGACACCGCAGGACGCGACGACCTCGTGAAAGGCGGCCTTGTCGAGACCCGCCAAGGCCGCCTCGGGGTACACGTAGGGCATGCCGTAGCGCAGGCCCAGGACACGCCAGGTGGGCAGTGCGGCGTCGGTCGCGCCGACCACGATCCCTGCGGGCCGTGTGTCGCCGAGCGTGTCGGCGATGGCCTCCGCGTCGCGGGTGGAGACCTGCATGACCGCGTCGGCGAATGGGAATGCGGGGGCCTCCGACCGCATATCGACAGCGATGGTCGGGATTCCCCGGCGCCCCGCCTCCTGGTAGAGGGGGATGTGCTCCTCCGATGCGCCGAGTACGAGCAGCGCGTTCAGGGGCCAGTTCTCAGGCATGCTGCCTCCTGGTTTGGGTTGAGGGTGACGTGCGGGGCTTGGCGGTGTGGACGGCTCCGATGCCGGTGACCGGGACGCGCGTCGGCTTCCTGAGGGATCAGACGGGGTGGTAGATGGGCTGCGGGGCGTGGGCGGGGATACGCAGGAGCGGCGCCCACCGGTCGGGGTTGTTGCGGTACCAGTCCGCGGTCTCCGCCAGACCGTCCTCCAGCCCGCGCTCGGGGCAGTAGCCGAGAGCGGCGGCCTTCGACCAGTCCAGGGCGTAGCGCAGGTCGTTGGCGGCCCGGTCGGGGATGTAGCGCACGCAGTCCCAGTCGGTGCCGAACATCCGCAGGAGGATGCCGGTCAGGTCCCTGCTGGTCAGGTCGGTGCCGCCGCCGATGTTGTAGACCTCGCCGGGGGTGCCGGCGCGCAGGACCAGCTCGATGCCCTGGCAGTTGTCCTCGACGTGCAGCCAGTTGCGTACGTGCTGGCCGTTCCCATGAAGGGTCAGCACGTGGCCCTTCAGCAGGCGGGTGATGAACAGTGGGATGATCTTCTCGGGGTGCTGGCGCGGCCCGTAGTTGTTCGAGGAGCGGGTGACGCACACCGGCACGCCGAACGTCTGGAAGTAGGACAGCGCCACGAGGTCGCTGGCGGCCTTCGAGGCGGCGTAGGGCACGCTGGGCCGGATCGGGTCCGTCTCGGCGGCCTGGCCGGCCACCAGCGGCCCGTACACCTCGTCGGTGGACACGTGGACGAACCGGCGGATGCTCGCCTTCCTGGCGGCCTCCAGCAGGGTGCAGGTGCCCAGGACGTTGGTGCTGAGGAAGTTCCCGGTGTCGCGGAACGAGCGGTCCACGTGCGACTCGGCGGCGAAATGGACGATGGCGGTGTGCTCCCGGGCGAGCCGGTCGACCAGCTGGGCGTCGCCGATGTTGCCGTGGACGAACGTCAGCTTGGGCGAGAGCATCGCCTCGCCCAGGTTCTCGACGCTGCCCGCGTAGGTGAGGGCGTCGAGCACGGTCACCCGGGCCACGTCCTCGGCGCGCAGCAGACGCCTGGCGAAGTGCGAGCCGATGAAGCCCGCACCGCCGGTGATCAGCACTTCTTCCATGGCTGGACCCTTCCTGTCGACGTTGAGCAGGGGAGAACCAGCAAACGCCTCCCAGCGGTGTCCAAGGGAGGGCTCACGATGGGGGCTCACAATCACGAAACCCCGTTCACAGGGCCGGGGTCGGGGATACGCTCAGGGGCCCGGGAGAGCGGCCGCGGGGAACGAGAGCCGCCCCGGAGCCCATTGGTCCGATCGGACACCCAAAGGGGTCGCTATGGCGCCACGCCGGGAACCGAACCACCGCCTCGCCCGGCTCATCGAGGAGAGCAAGGCCAGCAACGCCGCCCTCGCGCACCGCGTCAACGAACTCGCCGCCCGCGCCGGCGTCAACCGCGCGTACACGCATACCTCGATCAGGAACTGGACCGTCCGCGCGATGGTCCCGGACGCGCCCGCACCTGCGCTTCTAGCCCTCGCGCTCAGCGAACGGCTCGGCCGGACGGTGTCACTCTCGGAGATGGGCATGGCCGACACGCCCACGCCCACCGTCGAGACCGGCTTGAATTTCCACAGAGACCCCGATCAGGCCCTCAACCTCGCGGCCGAGTATTGGAGCACTGTGGACCGCCGGAGCTTCGTCAAGGCCAGCCCCTTCGCCCTCACCGCCTACGGCCCCGCGGCCATGCGCTGGATGGCCGTCCCCGCCGACCCGCCCCACGCCCGCGTCGCCGGCGCGCGCGTCGGCCGCGCCGACATCCTCGAACTGCGCGCCGCCGCCGACGAAGCCCGCCGCTGGGACTCCAAGTTCGGCGGCGGCAACTGGCGCGCCTCCATGGTCACCGACTGCCTCACCCAGCGCGCCGCCCCACTGCTGCGCGGCACCTTCACCGACAAGGTCGGCTCCGAGCTCTTCGCCGCCACCGCCGAACTCGCCCGCGTCGCAGCCTGGCACGACGTCGACATGGGCAACCACGCCAGCGCCCAGGCCCACTTCGTCCAGGCTCTGCGCCTCGCCCGGGCCTCCGGCGACCGGGCCGTCGGCTCGTACGTGCTCGCCACCATGGCCCTGCACGTCTACCTGTGCGGCTTCCCGCACGAGGCCGTCGACATGGCCGAAGGCGCCTATGAGCGCGCCAAGGACCACGACGCTCCCGCCCGGGTGCTCGCTTTCGCGCAGCTCGCCAAGGCCCGGGCCCATGGCCTCGCCGGCGACGCCCGCGCCGCGGCCGCCGCCCTCAGCCTCTGCGAGCACCTGGTCGACGCCGCCGACACCGACGAGCGCGACCCCGACTGGCTGGCCTACCTGACCCGCGCCCGCGTCGCCGCCGACGCCGCCGAGATCTACCGCGACCTCAAGCTCCCCGCCGAGGCGCTGCTCTGGAACCAGCAGGCCACCGCCATGCCCGCCGCCGACTTCAGCCGCGCCGTCGGCATCCGCCAGACCGTCATCGCCACCGCCCACCTCCAGCAGCGCAACCTCGAACCCGGCCTCGAATCCGGCGAGCGGGCACTCACCATCCTCAGCACCGTCCGCTCCAACCGCAGCCGCAGCTACCTGCGCACCCTCACCACCGCGCTCAACCCCTGGCGCACCGAACCCAACGTCGCCGACTTTCTCCACCGCGCCGACCACGTTCTCACTGCCAGCTGAGGAGCGGCACACACACCGGTGTTGCTCACGGTCGAGCCATTTGCGCTGATCGTGTGCTGCCGCTGACCGGCACCGCCACTCACGGGATGCCGGTGGCTACCGGCTGGGCCTGAGCGCGGACGCGTGCAGCTCCAGGCCGAGCATGCATGCCGCTGGCCTGAGAAGCGATTCCCAAAGGGGACGTAGCTTCAAGTTTTCGCTGTTCAGGCATGTAGTCGTCGCCGGGTAGGCAGGCTGGATCCGCTGTGTTCACGCTCGCTGTGTGCGGAGGTGGCGAATGCCGTCGGTGCTGGGGCTGCTGGAGGAACGCGAAGGGGCCGCGCTGGCCCGGGTGGAGGAGCTGCGCGCCGAGCTGGAGCGGGTCCGGGCGGCGGTGCTGGAGGCGGAGGAGGCGGCGCGGCGCGCGGCCGTCGCCCCGCACCGCGAACCGCCCACCGACCCCGTTCCCGAAAGGATCGAGCCCCTTGATCGCCGTAAACCGTGACGACAAGATCGCCGCTCTGCGCAAGGCCCCCCGCTCCCTCAGCGAGGAACTCGCCAACGTGCCCGCGGGCTCCGCGTCCCACGCCCAGTTGCTCGGCGAGTGCGAGGCCATCACCGCCGAGATCGAACAGCTCAAGGCTTGCGTCAACATCCCGTCGAACGCGCTGCTCACCCTCCTCGCCCTCGCGGCCGTCGCGGTCCTGGCTCTCATCAGCTGACGACCCGGTCGACCGGCCTCGCCCCCGGCCCGTACCGCCCGCCTGGCACCCAGCCCGGCGGGCGGCGCGCACCCCGGGGACAGGGGCCGGCCGCCCGGCCGACACCGCCACCTCGCCGAGGAGAACGCGCATGACCCAGGCCGATCTCGTCTACGCCGCCACCCTGAACCTGCTCGGTTCCGACCCCGCCCTGCCGCCCGCCCTCGAAGCGTCCGTCACGGTCCTGCGTGACCTCGCCGCCACCTCCCACACACCGCCCGCCCCCATCCGCCGCTCCCCCGCCCAGCGGCTGCGCGCCCGCCTGTCCAGGGCGCCCCGCCACCTGCGCATCGGCCGCTGGGAGGTGATGGCCGGCCCGTACGACCTCTTCGTCGAGCACCACCCCAAGCCCGGCTGCACCGACTGCCAGGACCACCGCGGCTGGTACCGCAAAGACGGCTGGGAGTTCTGCGACTGCATGACCGGCTTCTCGTCCTGGCGCCTGCCCTGGCGCCCCGGCCCGGCCCGCTTCTACAGCGACGAACCGCCGTTCTAACCGACCACCGAAGGGACCTCACGATGACCACCACCCAGACCACCTGGCCCGACGACGTCCTCGCCCGCTACCTCACCGCCGGCAAGGCCACCGTCGACATCACCACCGACACCACCACCAGCGGCCGCTGCGAGACCGGCAGCTGCACCCGCCCCTGGGACGCCCTGGACGGCCACCCCACGTTCGAGATCACCCTCGGCGCCTCCTGCACCGGCACCGGCTGCCGACCCCTACGGCCCCACCGACAACCTCGACACGTGCACCCAGCGCAAGGCCGCCGACCTCGCCCTCTTCGGCATCCCGCGCCGGCTGCGCACCTGGGCCCAGGACCACGCCCAGCACTGCCGCGCGATGCCGCACCCCACCGCCTGACCGCCCGCCCGACCCGGCACGCCCGAACCGCAGACGACCCTGCACCGGAAGGAACCTGAGATGACCACCACCGCCACCGCCGGTACCACCCGGGCCACCGACTGGCCCGCGAACGTCCTCACCCGCTACGTGAACCTCGGCGGAGCCCATGTCGACCTCATCACCCGGCGCTTTGCCACCCGCTACACCTGGCAGGGCCGCCCCTACGTCGGCGACGAGGCCCGCGAGGTCGACGGCTTCGTCTGGGAGTGCCGGGGCTGCGACACCCGCGGCGGCTACGGATACGACCGCGAGCCCTACCTCCCCAACGAACGCGGCGAGGCGACCGCCGCCGCCAACGACCACGCCAGCGCGTGCCGGGCGATCCCCCGTCCCACCCGCTGACGGTCCATCGACCGGCCCCGCCCCCCACCGCCCGCCCGGCACCCAGCCCGGCGGGCGGCGCGCATCCCGGGGACAGGGACCGGCCGCCCGGCCGACACCACCAACCGCGGAAGGACCCCGTGACCCTCACCTTCGAACCGGGCTCGCTCGTCGTCCTGGTCGGCGGATCCGGCGCCGGCAAGACCCGCTTCGCCACCCGCCGCTGGCCCGCCACCTGGCGCCTGAGCCTGGACGACGTCCGCGCGATGGCCACCGACGACGAAGCCGACCAGTCCGCGACCCCGGTCGCCGACCAGGTCCAGACGCTGCTGCTGGACGCGCGGCTCTCCCGCAACCTGACCACCGTGGTCGACAGCACGGCGCTCCTGCCTCACGTCAGGGCCGGCCTTCTCGCCCGCGCCCGCTACTGGCAGCGCCCGGCTTGCGCGGTGCTCTTCGACGTCTCCCTCGACCGCCGCCGCGCCCAGAACGCCAGCAGGGAGCGCGTCGTCCCCGACCACGTCCTGGTCGACCAGGAACGCCTGATCCCGACCGCCGAGCAGCTACTCCGTGAGGGCTTCGCCCACGTCGACCACGTCAGGGCCACCGACCCGGCCTGCCTCGAACCCGCCCGCATCCGCTGACCCCGGAGGAGCCCGTGCGCGCATCCGACCTCGACCCCACCGGCGAGCTCCACGCCGGCCTCCCCACCTACCCCTGGCGCTGGGCCCCCTCCCCCGACCTGATGACCCGCCGCCAGCTGCGCGCCGTCGGCCTAAGTGGAGTCCGTGCGGGTTCGTCGGTGGTGCCGGAAGTGAGGATCGGCGCATGTCAGCAGGTCAGGGGTGCCGGCCTTCCGTGAAACAGGCCGTGGAGGATTCTGCGGGCTACTGCGGAAATCCAGGAGTAAAACCTGTATTATAGGTGATTGTGTCAGATTCTGAGACTCGCATACTCACGCTAGTCCCTCGCGAAGAGGTGCCGGAAGATCGCCGTCCGGCACTCATCGAGACGGGACTGGCGGATGTCGTCACGCTTCAGCGGCGGCGCGAGGCCCGGCTGTCCGCCGAGGACGAGGAGAGCTTCTTCGTGGAGACGCTCTCCGAGTACCAATGGGCCCGTGACGCGGCGGGCCTCGCGCCGACAACGCTCGACAAGATCGTCAAGCCGGTGATCGAGATCTGCGACTTCTACGGTGTGGTGCCTTGGCGGCTGACGCCGCGTGAGGTGGACCGCTACTTCGCCGGTCCCGGCAAGCGTGGGCACTCGACCACCCGCACCAAGATCAACAGGATCGACGGCTACTTCGCGTTCCTCGAACAGCGCTATGCCGGTGAGATCCTCCGCCGCTTCGGAGCGGCGGTCGAGTCTCCGATCGATCCGTTCAACCGGCCTCGTCATCGAGGCGACTTCGGACTGCGGATCCCGCCGTCCCAGCAGGCGATGAAGGAGTTCTTCGCCCGCTGGCGAGCGGATCTGCCGCAGGCCCGCAAGCCCATGGTGGCCTGCCGGGACTACGTCATGGCGAAGCTGGCGTACCTGTCGGGTGTGCGGGTCACCGAGCTGTGCGGGGTCCAGACCGGGGACGTCCACTGGGAGCTGGGCCAATGGGGGCGCTTCATCGTCAGTGGCAAAGGGGCGCGCGGATCGGGGCCCCGGCAGCGCCAGGCCTACATGTTCCAGGAGGGCCGGGACCTGCTGTGGTGGTACGTCGAGGAGGTCCGTGGCCAGTTCCGGGACGACCCTCAGCACCCCAGTGCTCCGCTCTTCCCGTCCGAGCGGCTGCCGACGGCGGTGGCCGCGTTGAACCTGCCGATCGCGCCGGCCCTCGACCCGTCGACGTTCCGACGGGTGCTGAAGACGGCGTCCGCCGCCTACCTGAGCGGGCCGGTCACGCACCTGCACCCGCACCTGCTGCGTCATGCCTGTGCGACCCATAACTATGAACGCGGAATGACCTTGTGGGAGGTCCAGAAGCTCCTGGGCCACGACTGGGCGACTACGACGGTCCGGTACATGGCGTCCGTCCACGCGGAGCCGGAACATGCCAATCTGGCCGCCAGTGCTCGGGCGGCGGAGCGTCTCGTCATGGACAAGGGGAACCTGCGGTGAAGTGGAATCTGCGCTGGGCGGCGGCCCGACGTGACATCTGGCGGCCGACTGACCTGCTGGCAGCTTTCAAGGAGGTCGGATTCACCCCCTCGTTGAGCAAGGTGTCGGCGATGTGGGGCTCCCAGCCGGTCACGGTCCGCCTCGACGACCTCGACAAGATCTGCGCGGCGTTGCACTGCACGGTCGCGGACCTGCTGGAAGCCGAGCCGGTCGAGGCCCAGGAGCGGGCCGGCCAGGACCTGCCGGCGGCGGTCGGGGAATCCGGGCCGGGCCGGAGCCCGGCCCGGCCGACACCGCGTCAGCACAACGGCGACAACCTGCGCTCCCTGCCGCCGAACTGACCTGTGAGGACGTCGCCGCGCCCCCGTCAGTGCCCGGAGTGCCTGGACTGGGGAACCAACGAACGCCACTGCGGCGCCTGCAAGCGGTGGAGGCAGCTCCAGCCCGCCGAGGGCGCTTGCAGGCGCTGTCGGCGGCTTGCCAGGGTCAGTGGTGCCGAGCGCGTCTGCCGCCCCTGCTTACGGGCGGTCCGCAGCGAAAGGGACGCCGACTGGCTCGAAGATCCCGACGGGAGCCGGCCGCGGGATGTCCAGCTGGCCCTCATCCTCCCTGGTCTCGCGCACCACCATGCCCAGCCGCTGATGCGCAAAGGGTCGGATGAACGGGAGTGGTCGCGCATAGCCCAGCGAATGCGCGGCAGCGGCCAGGAGCGCGACGACCCGGCTGTCTGCCCGCCGGCGGTGTCCGGGCAGATGCTCTTGATCAAACCGAGGCGGACATTGCGGCCGACCACGGAGCAACGCATCCGGGACCGCCGCATGCCGGACCGTGAGCTGGTCGAGTCCGTCGTCGCCGACCGGGCGGCACGCCAGGGGCGTGACGGGTTCTGGCGGCGGCGGGTCGCCGAGATGTCCCGTCTGCTGCTGGCGGTCCGCGCGGCGGACGGCGGCGGCCTCATCCCCGTCGAAGCGCTGCAGGACCTGCCCTGCTTGCGGTCGGCTGTCGGGCAGGTCCTGCAGCAGGCCGGGCTGCTGGACGCGCCCGCCGGCTGGACCCCCTCACCGACGCTCAGGGGTGTCCGGCAGCCCCGGCCGCGCAGTTGCCTGCATTGCCAGGCCTGGGGTTTTGGAGTTCGCTGCCCTGGCTGCCGGGGCCGCAGAGACAACCAGGACAACTTCGAACTCGGCGCCTGCACCCGCTGCCGCTGCGAAGACGTCCTGCTGCAAGACGGCCTGTGTCGCGGCTGCAGTCTGGACATCAGCCTGCACGGGATCGAAGTTCGGGAGCAGACCTGGCGCCAGCTCATGCTCGGCGCTCCCTTCACCTTCAACACGACCGTCCGTCACGCCTACGTCCGTCACGAGCCGGGCTCGCCCGCTCGTCAGTCGCACTGGATCCCGCCGCCACCGCCGCGGGCCGTCTCCGAACACCGCCTGGCCCCGGGCCAGGAACCGCTGTTCGCGATGCGCCGGGACTGGAGAAGGGTCGGAGCTCTCCCCCTGGCGGAGCTGCCGGGCCTGACTGCCGGGGACGACGAACTGCTTGCCGAGCTCCAAGCCGAGATGGACAGACATCAGTGGAGTGAGTCACCGCGAACCTACTGCCTGCGAAATCTCAGGGTTCTCGCCGCCTGGGTGGGCACCGAGGCGCCGATCCCGGAGGAGGACATCCACGCCCTGGCCGCCGATGCCCCGCGCGGGCCGGGACGACGCCTCGCCCAGTTCCTGTCCGGCAAGGGACTGCTCGTCCCGGCGCCCCGACAAGACGTCGACCGGCTCCAGGTCGAGAGGCTCCTCGCCGAGCACACCGGGCAGATCGCCGATGAGCTCCGCGTCTGGGTGACCGTGCTCCGCGGTGGTGGTCGCTGGCAGCATCCGGCGACCACCTGGAGGGCGATCCGCCGCTACCTGGCCTACCTGCGGCCGGTTCTGGCCGGCTGGTCGGCCTCCGGCATATCGACGTTGCGCGAGATCAGCCGGGACGACATGCGCGCGGTTCTCGACGCCCACGAAGGCCGCGCCGCGGAAGCGGTCCATGTCGCCTCGCGCAGCCTTTTCCGCGCGCTGAAGCAAGAACGGGTGGTCTTCACGGACCCGACTCGCGGCCTCACCGTGGCCACGGTCAAAAGGGTGCCCCGAGGGATCCCGTCCGACCTGCTCAAGGGAGTTATCGACCGGACGCCCAGCCCGGCCGGCAAGCTCGTCGTCGCCCTGGTGGCCGTCCACGCACTGAGCCCGAGCGAGATCACCCGGCTCATGACCAGCAGCCTCGACCTCCCCAAGGGCCGCCTCACCGTTCGGCGCCCCGGCACCCGCCACCTCATCTACCTCGACGAGATCACCCACCAGCTGGCCGCCGACTGGCTGCGAGAACGGCACCAACGGTGGCCGTTCTCCAGCAACCCGCATCTGATCGTCAACCAGATCAACGCCATGGACGCCAACGGCCCGGCGACCTCCCGCAGCACGATCAAGAACATCTTCAGCCGGCTCGGACTTAACCCCCAGCAGACCCGGATCGACAGGATCTTCCACGAGGCACAGCTCACCGCCGACCCAGTCCATCTCATCCGGCTCTTCGGGATCAGCGAGGTCACCGCAGTGAGATACGTCCATGCCGCCCACCCCGAGCGCACCGGGAAGCCGTTGCGCTGAGCAGCGACCCGGTGTCGCCGCGGTCAGGTGGTCAGTCCCAGTCGGACGCCGGCTGGTCGATGTTGCCGCCCGTGTGCGGGAACTGCACGTAGTCCTCGGCTCCTTGGGGAAGGGCGTCTACGCAGGTCGCCGAGCAGGCGTTGACCAGGAGGGGCAGGACATCGGTGGCTACTCGCAGAGAGATCCACACTTGATGGAGGCCATGCTGCTTGATCGACCGGTCGCAGACGCTGCAGCTGCGGATGGCCGCTGTCCCCCAGCGGCCGGCATCGAGCGCTGTCAGGTCAAGGTCCGCGACAGAGTCCTGAGGCGGCTGGAGACGGGGGAAGGGGGGACGGAGCTTGTAGTTCCCGAACAGGGCGCGTGTGCTCACTGTGCTTCGGGCCAGCTTGGAGCATCGGGTGATCTCGTAGGGGAACCAGTGCAGCCGGTATGAGGTGTACGGGGTGAACTCCTCCAAGCTGGTCATCGCCCCGATCTCGGGCGGGATCCGGACCAGGTTGCTGCCGTAGAGCACGAAGCGCCTGACTGCGGTCAACTTGGCGATGCTCGGTGGCAAGGTCACGATCTGCCGCCGTTCTACTGGGCTGAGCTCAACCAGGGGACGGAACTCCTCCCGTCCGTCGGTCGCGGCCTCGTCAACCAGCTCCAGCAGTCGCTGCCATCCAGGGGCCGAAGTGTCCTGAGACTCGGCGTGGAAGCCGACGCGCGCTCGCGGATGCGGCCTGGCCTGGTCGAAGCATCCGCACTCATCCCGATAGGACTCGCCGCCAACCGACGCCGGGTCCGATGTGTCGCCCCACCGGTTCACAAAGAGCTTCGGTTCTACCTCATTCGCCATGGGGCCAAGATACGGATCTTCATCGGAGCGACCCAGCGGTTAATCCAGGTCGAACCCGTCTGCAAGGCAACTTTCAACGGAGGCAGGCACACGGGTTCGCCAGCTCACGGCTCCCGGAATCCGCGAACCCGCCCTCTTTCCGGCCCGGCGGCCAGGAGCCGGCCGCGCAGGTGGTCTGCCGGGGCGGCCTCCGGTTCGGGTACTTGTACCGCCGCTCCCTGGCCCTGCCGGTGCGGCCCATGACCCCGGCCCGCTGGCGCTCCCACCAGCGCATGATGCTCGCCCGCCGCACCTGCCCGCTGTGCCGCGCCGTCGCCGAGCACTGCATCCCGACCTCGCTCGGCTGCTGCCTCGAGTGCGCCGACGGCCTCGCCCTGGCCGAGCTCGAACAGCTCCTGGCCCTCGCCCGCGCCGTCCCGGCCTGACCCGTCGAGCGGACCGCCGCCGCCGGCCCCGGACCCCGACCGCACCCAGCGGCCGACACCGCCGGGACCGGCGCGGCTGCCCGGTCACCCCGACCCCGCAGACCCCGCACCCCACCGAAAGGCACCACCCGTGTCCGTCGACAACCCCCGCATCCCCGCCGTCAACGCCGCCCTGGAGAAGCTCCTCGCCGACCTCACCCCCGACCCCTTCGACGGCCGGCTGCGCCGCGACGACGCCTACACCGTCGTCCTCGCCGCGCTCGACCACCTGGAGGCCCTCGGCCAGCGCCGCACCACCGTCGGCGAGCTGTACATCTGGTCGCGCGTCATCCCCGGCGGCGAGATGCTCGGCGGCCACGACCGCCTGATGACGCTCCTGGAACAGGCCGCCGACCACGGCCGCATCCGCCTCGACCACGGCCAGGTCCACATCGGCGACGCCCCGACCGGCGGCGGACCCGGCCACATCTGGATGCGCCAGCTCACCAAGGGCGGCGCCCACGTCGAGCTGATCGGCGACCAGCCCTGGCCCCTCGGCACCGACGCCCACCACGAGGCGCCGGCCTGGTGGCACTGCACCGGCTGCCGCGAGAACCGCGGCCAGGCGGAGGCCATGTACGTCTACGCGGTTCGCCAGGAGGTCGCCGACCACGCGGCCAAGTGCCCCTTCCTGCCGCCGCTGCCCGACGCGAGCTGACCCGCCGTGACCTTCCCGCCCTCATACCCGCGCCGCGGCCTGCTCGCCGCCCTGCGCGACCTGCTCACCGGGCGGCCCGGCCGACTGGAGCCGACCACCCCGACGACCCCGGACCCGGACGACTGGGGCGACGACCCCACCGGCGCCTGGTCCCCCGAACCGCCCACCGACCGGAGCAGCCCGTGATCCACGCCCCGGACCCGGCGATCGACCGCGAGCTCCAGGGCCACGCCCTGGACGCGCAGCAGCTCGCCGACGCCGCCCGGCACTACGCCGACGCTCTGAACCGCGGGGCGCGCACCGAGGACGCCGACCGCCTGGCCTCTCTCGCCGCCCGCCTCTCCCGGCAGGCCCACCGCATCGACGGCATGCGCGAGATCGCCCGCCGCACCCCGCCCACCGCCTGACCGACCCGCCGCCCAGGGGCCCGACCCGCAGACACCCGGCAGGCCGGGCCCCCGACCCGGAGGTCCCGATGACCCGCGCCGCACCCGGCCCGCACCCGCACCCGCTCACCCCGGCCGACCTGCCGCCCGGCACCGCCTGGTGGAGCTCCTGCCCCGACTGCCGCTCCCCGATCCAGGGCGGCCCGCTCGGGCTGCGTGCCCACCGCCGCACCGCCCACCGCCCCGACCCCAGCGATCGGCGCATCCCGATCACCATCCGCCCCTACACCTAGGAGACCTTGTTGACCGTCGTCCCGCTCACCCCCGACTCCCCTGCCAGCCACGCCGTGGGCGTGGACTTCGACCTCACGGTCGTCGCGCACCAAAACGGCTGGCAGGACGGGCGCATCTACGGCGACCCGATCCCCGGCGCCCTCGAAGCCGTCCGGCGGCTGATGGCGTGCCGGTCCGTTTTTTGCGTCACCGCCCGCCACCGTCGTTACCACCCCGCCGTGGCGGCCTGGTTCAACCGCCATGGCATCCCCGCGGTCGTCGACCAAGACCCCGACCGCGCCTACTGGCTCGGCGACGGCGGCCGGCTCCTCGTCACCAACAAGAAGTTGGGCGCGGCCCTCTACATCGACGACCGCGCGCTCGCCTTCACCGGCGACTGGGGCGCCGCCCTTCCCGAAGCGCTGCGCCGCATCGGCGAGGGCACCGACCCGGCGGCGCAGCCCGCCGCCGACCTCCCCGCGCTGACGATCCGCCAGCCCTGGCTGGCCGCGATCCTCGCCGGAGACAAGACGACCGAGAACCGCTCCTGGCCGACCCGCCACCGCGGCCCGGTCGTCCTGCACGCCGCCCGCGCCATCGCCCGCGACGGCCAGACCGACCCGCACGTCCGCGCCGTCCTCGCCCGCCCCGGCGCCCCCGCGCTGACAACCGGGGCCCTGGTCGCCACCGCCCGCATCACCGACTGCCACCGCGACACCGGCTGCTGCCGCCCCTGGGGCCTGCCCGGCCTGTGGCACTGGACCCTCACCGACGTCCAGGCCCTCCCCGACCCGATCCCCGCCGCCGGCCGCCTCGGCCTCTGGCGACTCGACCCCGGCCAGCACGCCCTGCTCCACCGCAGCCAGGCCGCCGCCTGACCCGGCCGCCAACATGACGAAGCCCGCACCCCCGAGATGGGGGTGCGGGCTTCGTCGTTGCCGGGCCTACACGGAAGCCGGCTCCTTGTGCTCGGTCGCCTCCTGGAGCAGCAGTTCCAGAAGCTCGGACCGGTCCTCCCGCGTCATGTGCTCGCGCAGCAGTCCGTAGAGCGCCGCCGGGTCCTTCCACGGAATGGCGGGAGTCGCGGCCGACTGCTCCGTGCCGGCCTGGGGCGGAACGGCGGCCTTGCGTGCCGTGGGCTTCCTGGCAGGCTTCTCGGCCGCCAGAACGGTGTGGATCGTCTTCCGGGCCACCTTCGGGTCGAACGGTCCCGGCGGGAGATCCTTGACGGCCTGGACCGCCTGGCGCACCGTCGCGGAGGTCGGCTTGCCGTCGACCTCCAGCACGATCCCCCAGACCTGCTCCGCTGCTTCGACGCCGAGCTTCTCGGCTGCTGGAACGAGCTCCCAGGCGCTGCGGTAGGGGAGCGCCGGAGTCTTGGCTCCCGCGTCCTTGGCTCCCATGGGAGCCAAACCGTTCGATTTAGATTCGAACACGGCTTGAGCGACCGGCCACGACCGGATCAGCTTGTTCGCGTAGGCGCGCTTCATGCGCCAGCGCGCCTCGAGGTACGCCTCGAACGTGTCGTGCGTCGCCCGGTAGAGCCGCCCGTCACGGATGATCTGCAACGCCTTGCCGGCAGCCCAGTACGAGAGCTCCAGCATCTCGATCGCGGCCTCGGACTTGGCCAGCGACTCCCGCTCCGGCTCCGTCAGCGTGGGCAGCTCGGATACCTGGCGGAAGTGGTGAGGCAGGCTCTTCACCACGGCGGCCGTCGTCGTGACCGTCCACTTCTCGGTCGCCGCTCCGCGCTCGCGCCCCATCAGAGGGCCCGCTCGACAGCGAGGGCCAGCTTGTAGATGTCCTCGCGGGCCCGCAGGCTCGTCCCGTTCTCGGGGTACTGGATCACCGTCAGCCCGTCCTCTGCCGCGTTGCTGTGGACCTTGTACTTCCGCACCGGCCGGGGCGCTCGCGGGTAACCCCGCTCGTCACACCACTGCTCGGCCTTCTTCAAGTCCTTCTGGGTCTTGCCGTCGCTCCCGCTGTCCCACATGTTGATGACCACCATGAACGGGATGCCGCGGGGCTTGAGCACGTACTCGATCGTGTACTCCGCCGGGTCCTTGCTCAGGAACTCCGTCGTGATTGGCACGAGCGCCAGGTCCGCGTAGTCGAGCACCTCGCGCATCGCATCCCCAGCCCGACCAGCGCCCAGCGGGTCGCCATCCAGGTCCGCGTCCGGATCGGTGTCGATGAAGCCGGGGGTGTCCACCCAGATTCGCTTCACGGCCGGGTCCTTCACCAGCTCGGGGAGCGTACCGAGCCGACCCTTCGTGACGACGTAATCGAACGGCAGCAACTCGGCCGCCACCCGGCGCGCCCACTGCTCCATCGACCCCTGCGGGTCGACCCCCAGCGCTATCACCGGCGAGTCGCCCTCCGGGTCCGCCGGCGGGTTGGACTCCCCGGAGACCGCCGCCAGATTGACCGTCAACGTGCTCTTCCCAGCGCCACCCTTGCGTTGGATGACTACGACGACTCGCGCGCCGCCAGGCCGGACGTCGTCCGGTCGACGGGCCGCTCTTGCCGCGACCGCAGTCGCAGACTCAAGAGCAACACTCATGTGGTTCCTCCGTGTGCTTCGCCGCACGCACCGCGCGTCCGGCTACTCGGATCAAGCCGTCCAGTGCTTCCCCGACGCACGCGCCAGGTACTTGGACGCCACCACCCTGCCAGACGGCCCGACACCGAGGCGGAGGCGGGGCCGAATGTGACAAAACGTCATTCACCCAGGCCGCCCAGCCCTACCGTGGAAGGCTGACCCCGACCCGGCATACCGGCCTGCCACCACGGGCACGCTCCCCGCAGGCCCAGCAGCACAAGGAGGACCCGGTGGGGGCGAAGGAAGCCGCGCAGCAGGTCCTGAAAGTCCTGCTCGGCCAGGACACCCATCACGACCCCTACCTGGAGCTGCTGCGCCTGGGCGCCGCGAGCGAGCACATCGACTCCGAGGTGGTGGTCACCCTGATCGTGCCCGGCGGGCTCGTCACCGGCACGATCGTCCCCGCCGCGGTCTGGGAAGAGAAGTTCACCCGCGAGCTGGACGACCACGACCTGCGCCGGGCCGTCGGTACGGCCCGCGACCGGATCGAGGAGAACAGCGACAAGGGCCGGCGGTTGCAGCCGGACTCCCGCTTCCTCCACCTACGCGACGTCACCTACCGCGACGGCCGGGCCAGCCACACCCTGCCGACCTGGCGCGGCCCGGTCGCCGCAGTCAGCGGCTGGACCCTCGGCGAGCCCGAGAAGAGCTGACCGCTCACGCCGTTCCCGCCACCCTCATCCGCCGTGGTCGGTAGTGTGCGAGCCATGATGAAGAAGGCGGCCGACAGAGCCAGGGCCATTCGCCGCCGGCTGCGGATGACCTTCCGCCCGACGCCGCAGGAACTCGAGCGCTGGCGCGCCTTTCAGGCGGCCATGGTCGCCGCCGACCGTGCGATCGTCCACGCCCTGGAGAAGAGCGGAACGGCCGGGCTGAGGACGTTGTACGCCGCCGACGTGATCGAGGCCGGCAGACAGCTCGGGACCGACGTCGCCGAGTACAACGCCCACGCAGCGCTCTACCACCGGCTGGTGGCCCGAGGACTGGACCCCGCGGCACTGCCGCTGTGGGACTTCCACACCCCGACCCCGCTGCCCAAACAGGAAGTGCCCTGCGGCCAGTACGACCCGGGAATCCCCGGCCTGCCGTGGTGCCGACGCTGCGGATGGGACACCGGGGACCACGTACCCCAACCCACGCCCACTCGTTGAGCACACCGAGCGCGCGGCAGGGTAGAGAAGCCCGAAGGCCGCCACCCGCAGGTGACGGCCTCCAGTGCTTTCTCAGGGCCCCAGCAGCCTACCTGCGGGCAGCGGCACCCACCCCGGCCGGGACGGCCCGCTACGCCCACTCGACGCCGTGCTCGGCGAGCTGTGCGAGCTGGCCCGGCGTGAGCTTCGCCCGGCGTGCCTTCTGGTTGTTGAGCCAGGTGCCCAGGGCGAAGTGCGACACCACCACCTGCTCCTCGCCACCGGGGCCGGCCTCCACGGCCTCCACCGGCTCCTTGTGCGGGCGGGGCACCCGGGGATGCCGCTCCCGCTCCACGAACTGGGCGAGCGCGGCCAGACCCTGCTGGAACCGGTCGGTGCGGGACACCTTCGGCTTCGCCTCGGCGGCGGCCTTCGCGGCCACCAGCTCCTGGTCCTCCTCGATGCCGATCGCCGACAGCAGGTCCCGCTGGTCCTCCTCCAGGTCCGGCCAGCCGGCCCGCTGCGCCTGCACCCAGCGGCCGAGCTGCTCGCCCTCGAACACCGTGTCCAGGGGCAGCCGGGTCCAGTCGACCAGGCCGTCGGCCTCCAGCCACCACAGCCGGGCGGTCGCGTAGGCGCGCTGCCAGGTGATCGGCCAGGCCGGGCACCACCACGGGTCGATCTCCTCCAGCGCCCGCCGCCGCTCCGGCGACAGCGCCCCCGGCTCGCCCGCCGGAACCTGCGCCGCAGCCCGCAGCTCCGACAACCAGGTGCCGATCGCGTAGCCGCCGACCGACGCCCGTGCCGGCGCCGCAAGGCTCCCGCCGTGGCCCTTCGCCCAGACCCGCGCCCAGTCCAGCCCGGCCTCGAACCGGGCGTCGCTCACCGACCAGATCATGCCGAGCGCGTCCAGCATCTCCACCCGGTATGGCGCCAGCTCACCATTCGCATTTTCGCTGCGCCGGTCCGACAGCCACTTTCCGAGCGGGTAATTCCCGTTCTCCCCGACGAGCGCAGAATAAGGCACGTCAAGCCCGCCGGTCTCCTCGAACCAGCGCCGCGCGTGACCGATCCCCTCACGCCACAACTGCGTCTCACCCACCAGGACCCGCGAGGCGATGAACAGGGCGAGCACGTTCTCGTCCACCGGCGTCTGGAACCGCACCGGCAGCGTGAACGCCCCCGACCCGCCACCCCCACCGACCATGCCCTCACCAGGACCGGAAGCAGCCTCGGCGCTGCGCCCCTTGGTCCGCTTGCCGGACTTCTGCGGCACCGCCAGGGCCTCGACGACCTTGGCGTCGTGGCTGCGCAGCGCGGTCAGGATCTTGACCAGGGGACCGTAGGAATCGGACTCCAGAATGTCCCCGGGCTCCTCTCCGGGCTTGAGGAAAACCGGCACGATCAGGCTGGCGGTCTTTCCCTCACCGGGCTGCATGCGCAGGGCCCGGCCGATGGCCTGGACGATATCCACCATGCTGCCCCGGCCCTGGAGAAGTACCGAATCTGCATTCGGCATGTCGACGCCTTCGCCCAGGACTTTGCAGTTGCTGAAAATTCGGTGCTTGAGACCGTCGTCCTCCTCGTCCTTTCCGAAGTCCTCGATCAGCTCCTTGCGGTAGTCGACATCGTGCTCACCGGAGAGCCACTGCGCCCAGACCTCCGGCGGGTATTTCTGCGGGTTCTCGAAGTGCAGCTTCTCGGCAGTCTGATTCAGTGTCTCGGAGAAATAGCGGGCCTCGATCGTGCGGTTGTGGAAGGTGATGCACCGCTCCAACCCCCGCTCGACCACGGTCTTGGCCAGCCCGGCCTGGATGGCCGCGATCCGCGCGGCCGGCACCTCGTCCTCGCTGCCGTCCCGCGCCTCACCAACTCCCGGGCCCCACGGCACGCCCTGCGCCTCGGCCGCGGCCCGGTCGCCGAGCGGGTCGCGCAGCTCTAGGACCACGATCTCGAACGGGGCCAAGAGCTTGCGGTCGATGGCCTCCGCCAGGCCCAGGGAGTAGACGTGCGGCCCGAACACGCGCTGGTCGTCCATGGACACCGCCAGCTCCTCCGGCAGCGGCTGGTAGGCGCCCTCGCGGCCCTTCACGGGGCGCTTGGGCGGTGCCCAGATCCGCGGCGTCGCCGTCATGTAGAGCCGGCGGTCTGCGGGGATGGCGCTCTGGTCGTGCACCACGGTCCAGGTCTTCTCGACACTGCCGGAAGAGCGGTGCGCCTCGTCACAGACCATCAGGCCCAGCGGGGGCAGCAGCTCGCCCTGGCGCTCGGCCCAGTACTTGTAGGCGTCCTCGACCGCGCCCACCGACGTGTAGGTGGCGAACAGGGTGGCCGGCCGGCGATGCTTCGCGGCGTTCGCCAGCCACATGCCGATCATCAGCGGGCTGGTGCTCGCCATCACCCCGTACGGCAGCTCCGAGTCGACCAGGGAGCAGACGGCGTGCATGTCCCCGGAGCGCCCGGCCGCCCGCCAGGCGCCGACCGTCTGCACCAGCAGGTCCAGCGTCGGCACGACCACCAGCACCGTCCCGCGCGGGACGAGCTTCTGGCCGGCCGCAGCACCGACGTAGCTCTTGCCGGAGCCGGTGGCCATCTGCACCGTCACCCGCAGCCCGTTCGGAGCCGGGTGCCCCGGACGGGGCGTCAGGCCCCGCACAACGGCCTCCAGGGCCTCCTCCTGGTGCCCGCGCAGCGAGATGCCGGCAGCGGACTGAGCGGCCTTCAAGCCAGGCTTTACGACGTTCACGAAGACGTGTCTCCCCTCACCCATTCCCGGACCCACACCAGGGACCACGCGGGAAATGCTGACAGTGCCCTACTGATACATTCGACAGACCGGCCCGAGAATCGAGGCGACCGGAAATAGCGCGCGACAGAAGCGACCATCCGGAAGGGTATCAGTCCCAGGCGGCGAATTCCGGCGAACGCCCGAAAAGCACGGGTCCGGACCCCACTTCCGGCGAGATCATCTGACGCCACGAGACTGATACACTGGAGACCGTTGCTCACCCTCCGAGGGTAGCGCACCCCGACCCGCCGTAAGGTCGAAACAGCGGTCTAGACCATGGACTAGACCAATCTGGCGGAGTGAAGCCGACCCGCACGCCGCCCCCTTGGCGCCACCCCTCCCCTAGTCAGCCCGCCTTGAGTCCAGCCAAAATCCCAGTTCATCGATATGATGGAGCCTCAACCTCCGGAGGGAGCGGAGCGAAGCGGAGTGACCGACAGGCCCGAGCGAAGCCGGGCCGACCTGGCCGAAGGCCAGGTCACGGACACGCGGAGCGGGTCCGCCGGCCGTCCGAAGGACGGCCGCGAACGGAGGGGCGGAAGATCGGAAGGGCGGGGGGGGGGGGAAGAGT
>NZ_JBEZIQ010000061.1:0-56537 GCF_040651155.1 Kitasatospora sp. NPDC048545 | reverse complement strand
CGCCGCCGAACCGGTCTCGAAGCCCTGGTTGCCCAGCAGCTGCGCCGGGGTGCAGCCACCGCCGCCACCCGTGGTCACGGTCCAGGTGAAGCTCGTCGAACCGGTCTTGCCCGCCGAGTCCTTGACCGTCACGGTCACGTTCGAGGTGCCCGCCGCGGTCGGCGAACCGGTGATCGCACCCGTCGAGGCGTTGATCGCCAGACCGGCCGGCAGACCCGTCGCCGAGTACGACAGCGGAGCCGTGCCGCCGGACGCGCCGATCTGCAGGCTCACCGAACCGCCGACGGCGGTCGACTGGTCACCGGGGCTGGTCACCGAGACCGCGCCGCTGCCGGCCGGCTTGGTGAGCAGGCAGCCGGCCACGTTGAGGTCGATGGCCCGGGTGGAGTTCAGGCAGGTGGTGAACCAGTAGGTCTCCTCGCCGTAGCTCTGGCCCTTGACGGCCTTGGTGGTGCCGTCGGCGGCCACCTCGCACGGGTTGTTGAGGGTGCACATCGCGCCGTCGTCGTTGCCGGTGTTGTTGATGCCGATGATCCGCCCGCTGGCGGAGTCGATGATCGGCGAACCGGAGGTGCCGTGCGTGGTGTTGCAGCCGGAGCTGTAGCGCAGCGAGTCGTGCCAGGTCCACTCGTCCTCGCGGAGGGTGGGCACGAACCCGTTGACGGAGCAGTTCCAGACCTGCTTCCAGTACGAGGACGGGATGTACATCGCGGCGCCGTCGGTCGGGTGCGTGTCGCTGACGGTCAGCGCGGTGGCGCCGTACTTGGAGGTGATCGACCCGTAGGTGTCGGTGAGTTGGTAGAGCGCGACGTCGGTTCCGGTCATCGTCGCGTAGAGCACCTTGTCGGCCTGGACGGTGCCCAGGCTGTTGCCGGCACCGTCGAGCAGGGTGCCGCTACGGCTGGCGCTGACGTTCTGGATGACCTGGCCGGCCGAGGGCATGGTCGGCAGGCAGTGGCCGTTGGTGAGCATCAGCGCCCGGTCGCCGGCCACCGAGGTGGGGTAACGGACCAGCGAGGCGGAGCAGTTGCTCAGGGCGATGGTGCTCGTCAGGTCGGCCGCCTGAACGGCGTGCGCGGGGGCGGCCGCGAAGGCCAGCCCGCCCGCGACGACGGCGCTCGTGCCGGCCACCGCGACAAGTCTCTTGAACATGGCTCTCCTTGTGGGGGATCGCGGGGTGTACGACTGGTCGCCGAGGCCCGCGCCGCACGAAAGTGCCATGGCCACTTCAAAGGGTCAACCGTTCTGGACGAACTCGCCACTCCTCATCGCCTGTTGTGCCACCCGGCGGTAACCACCCGTCCCGGTATGCCCGTTACGCGCTACGGCTGCGGAGCGGAGTTCGCGGTCTGGCCCTCGATCGGGGCGCCCCCTTCACCACGCACCGGCGTGAGGTCGAACACCCAGCCGGTCCCGGTCTCCGGGTTCGGGAACGCATACTTCTCACGGAACTTGACGTACCGGCAGTCCTGGGTGAACTGCTTCACATCGGAGTCCCAGTCCGCCCCGGTGGCGACGTAGACGTCGTACGCACCGTCCTTGATGCCCTCGATGGTGGTGCTCTTCCCCTTGGCCGCGTACACCGAGGCGACCGCCTTCCCGTCCTGGGCGATCGTGAAGACCGCGTCCGCCGGACCGTTGTCATTGACGACCTTCAGGGCACGCTTACCGCCCTTCCCGCCGTCGCGGACCGGCGTGCCGTTCTCCAGTGCCCGCGCCTGCGGATGCGGCTTGGGCAACTGCGGGACGACGAGCGCCGGCTGGTAGCCGGCGGCGGTCAGCTCGGCGAGGGCGGCCGAGACCGCCGCCATCCCGGGACCGGCGCCGAGACTCGCCTGGGCGGCCCCGACGGTGCAGACCTTGTGGTTGAGGACGTCACCGCGGAGCGCCGACGACTCGGAGGCGAGCGCGGTCAGGCCGTTCACGAGATCGGTGCGGGCCGGGTCGGCGCCGGCCGGTGCGGTGACGGCGTTCAGGTTCCGGACGGCACGGCCGATGTTGGACTCGACACCGGCGAGGGCGGTGTCCAGCTCGAAGGTGGTCGTGGCCGCCGCCGCCTTCCCCAAACCGGTGTTCACCGGCGCGAGGACCTGGTCGAGCGTCGTGCCGTACGGCGTCGCCGTGGCACTCGTCGCGGCCGTCCCGCCGCCCCCACCGCCCCCGCCGCCCGAGCACCCGGCGAGCAGCAGCACCCCGCCGACGACCGGACCGGACCTGAACACGGACCCCATGGACTTCACGGCCCCACCCCTGTTGTCATCCGGCACGCGCTCCCCACGCGCACACGAACGGACATGGTGCCGAGTACGAACCACACCGGTCAACAGGGCCAGTACGATCATCGGAAGGGCCCGCCCCGGCTCGCCCGTCAGGGTCAACTACGATCGGGCACGTGCTCAGTCTCACCGGCCTCCCCCTCCAGATCGTCGCCTCGGTCATCGCGATCGCCGTCTTCGCCGCCACCATGTGGCTCTGGCCGCGGTTCGGCGGCAAGGGCTGGAAGTCCTGGTTGGGCCGGCTCGGCGCCTTCCTGGCCGCCCAGGTCTCGGTGCTGGTCGCGATGGGTCTGATCGCCAACAGCTACTTCGGCTTCTACAGCTCCTGGACCGACCTGCTCGGCACCAGCGGAAAGCTGGGCACGGTGGTCGACCACACCCCGAACGCCTCCGGCGTCGCCGTCACCGGTGAGCAGAAGTTCTACTCCTCCCAGGGCTCGGACCCGGAGCGCTCCGGGATGATCCAGCAGGTCGCCATCAAAGGAGCGGGCAGCGGTCTGAGCACCGAGGCCTACGTCTACCTGCCGCCGCAGTACTTCCAGCCGGACTTCACCAAGCAGCGGTTCCCGATGGCCCTGGTGCTCACCGGCTACCCGGGCATCCCGGAGAAGCTGATCTCCCTGATGCAGTACCCGGCGTCGACCCTCGCCGCGATCGAGCAGAAGAAGCTGCCGCCGACCATCCTGGTGATGGCCCGGCCCACGCTCGTCGGCAACCGGGACACCGAGTGCGTCGACGTGCCGAACGGCCCGCAGGTGGAGACGTTCTTCACCAGCGACCTGCCCAAGGCCCTCGCCACGACGTACCGGATCGGCACCGACCCGGCCAACCGGGCCGTGATCGGCAACTC
The DNA here is from genome assembly GCF_040651155.1 of Kitasatospora sp. NPDC048545. Classification (NCBI taxonomy): domain Bacteria; kingdom Bacillati; phylum Actinomycetota; class Actinomycetes; order Kitasatosporales; family Streptomycetaceae; genus Kitasatospora; species Kitasatospora sp. NPDC048545. The sequence continues at coordinate 53,411 of NZ_JBEZIQ010000061.1, read as the reverse complement.
CACCGGCGGCTACTGCGCGCTCAAGTTCGCGCTGCGCAAGCCCGACTCCTACCCCGCGGCGATCGCGCTCTCCGGCTACTACAGCGCCGCCCACGACGAGACCACCGGCGACCTGTTCGGCGGCAGTGCCCAGCTGAAGCAGGAGAACGACCTGCTGTGGCGGCTGAAGAACCAGCCGGCCGCCCCGGTCTCGCTGCTGCTGACCAGCGCCTACGACGAGAACAACTACGACGAGACCAAGGCCATGGTCGCCGCCTTCAAGGCCCCCACCAAGATGTCCACGATCACCCTGGACACCGCCGGCCACAACTTCCACACCTGGACCCGGGAGATCCCCCCGGCCCTGGAGTGGCTGGGCAAGCACATCACGATGCCCGCCGCCGCGTAACCGGGAAGCCTGAAGCCGGAAAGCCGCGAATCCCGCGAACCGGGAAGCAGACGGGCAGATCACACCCGTCTCACAGCCCCGTCTCACGGTTCTCTCAGTCGCGCCACGCACCGTATGGCGCATGACCACGAGCAGCTACTCCCCTTCGGCCGGCGACCCGTGGCCCGAGGCCTCGGACTTCCCGCCGCCGGAGGCGCCGCAGCCCGACCCCGACCGGCCGGCCCCGGCACCGCTCTTCCCCGAGCAGCCCCTGCCACCCGCCGGACCGAAGGGGCCGGCCTCCTGGTCCGGCCGGCTGCGCACCCTCCCGGCCCGCGCCTGGCGCGGGCGCGCGGACGACCCGCGCTGGGTGCGCCCGGCCCTGCTGGCGCTGCTGGCCGCGACCGCCGTCCTCTACCTGTGGGGTCTGAGCGCCTCCGGCTGGGCCAACGCCTTCTATTCGGCCGCCGTCCAGGCCGGCACCCAGAGCTGGAAGGCCTTCTTCTTCGGCTCCTCCGACGCCGGGAACTTCATCACCGTCGACAAACCCCCGGCCTCGCTGTGGCCGATGGTGCTCTCGGCACGGGTCTTCGGCCTGTCCTCCTGGTCGGTGCTGGCCCCGCAGGCGCTGATGGGCGCGGCCACCGTCGGGGTGCTGTACGCGACGGTGCGCCGCCGCTTCTCCCCGCTCGGCGGTCTGCTGGCGGGCGCAGCGCTGGCGCTCACCCCGGTGGCGGCGCTGATGTTCCGGTTCAACAACCCGGACGCGCTGCTGGTGCTGCTGCTGACCCTGGCCGCCTACGGGATGGTGCGGGCGATCGAGGCGGCCGGCACCCGGTGGCTGCTGTTCACCGGGGTGATGTTCGGCCTCGCCTTCCTCACCAAGACGCTGGCGGCGTTCCTGATCCTGCCCGGCTTCGCGGTGATCTACCTGGTCGTGGCGCCGACCGGCTTCTGGCGGCGGGTGCGGCAGACCCTGCTGGCGGGCGTGGCCCTGGTGGTCTCGGGCGGCTGGTGGGTCGCGATCGTCGAGCTGATGCCTGCGTCGGCCCGCCCGTACGTCGGCGGCTCGCAGGACAACAGCTTCCTGTCGCTGACCTTCGGCTACAACGGCCTCGGCCGGGTGGACGGCAACGAGCGCGGCAGCGTGGGCGGCGGCGGGCGGCTCCCGGCCGGGATGGACCTGCCGGGCGGGGCGATGCCCGGCGGCGGCCGCGGCTGGGGCCAGACCGGCCTGACCCGGATGTTCGGCACCGACGTCGGAGGGCAGATCGCCTGGCTGATTCCGGCGGCGCTGATCCTGCTGGTGGTCGGCCTCTGGGCGACCCGCCGCTACGCGCGGACCGACAGCGCCCGGGCGGCGTTCCTGGTCTGGGGCGGCTGGCTGCTCTCCACCGCGCTGATCTTCAGCTTCATGTCCGGGATCTTCCACCAGTACTACACGGTGGCGCTGGCCCCGGCCGTCGCGGCGCTGGTCGGCATGGGCGTGGACGGGCTGTGGCGGGCGCGGCACCGGCTGCCGTGGGCGCTGGTGCTGGCCGGGACGCTGGCGGTGACGGCGGTCTGGGCGTTCGTGCTGCTCGGCCGCAGCTCGGACTTCCTGCCGTGGCTGCGTTGGGCGGTGCTGGTCGGCGGGCTGGTCGCGGCGGCCGCGCTGGTCGGCGGACAGGTCGTCGGACGGGCCTCCGGCCGGACCGGCGCGCGGATCGCCTCGGTGGCGGGCCTGGTGGGCCTGGCGGCGGCGCTCGGCGGTCCGGCGGCGTACGCGGTGGACACCGTCGGCACGGCGCACACCGGCTCGATCGTGACCGCCGGACCGGGCGTGCAGGGCGTGTTCGGGCCGGGCGGCGGCGGACGCAAGGGTGGCGCCAAGGGCTTCCCGGGCGGCGGCAACGGCCACGGGTTCGGCCAGGGCGGTCAGGGCGGCCAGCAGGGCTTCCCCGGCGGCCAGGGATCGCGCGGGCAGAACGGCGGGGGCTTCCCCGGCGGCGGGTTCCCCGGCGGGGGCTTCCCGGGCGGGGGCTTCCCGGGCGGTACGGGAAGCGGCTCGGGCAACGGCTCCGGCTCCGGCTCCGGCTCCGACCACACGAACGGCCGCCACGAGCGCGGGACCGACGGCGGAAACGGTGCCAACGGCGGCAACGGCGCCTTCCCCGGCGGCGGCACCGGCGGCAACGGCGGGGGCTTCCCCGGCGGCATGGGCGGTGGCGGCATGGGCGGCGGCGGCATGGGCGGCCTGCTCGGCGGCACCAAGGTGACCGACGAGGCCGCCTCCCTGCTCAAGGCGGACGCCGACCACTACACCTGGGCGGCGGCCACCGTCGGCTCGCAGAACGCGGCGAGCTACCAGCTCGCCACCGACGAACCGGTGATGGCTCTCGGCGGCTTCAACGGCACCGACCCCTCGCTGAGCCTGGCGGGCTTCCAGAAGTACGTCCAGGAGGGCAAGGTCCACTGGTTCATCGCCGGCGGCTCCCGTGGCGGCTTCGGCGGCGCGGGCGGCGGGACGTCCGACCGGACGGGCGGCGGTGAGCGCCAGGAGTCGGAGAACACCCGGATCGAGTCCTGGGTGGCCGCCCACTTCACCGCCAAGACGGTCGGCTCGGCCACCTTCTACGACCTGACGGCCCCGACCTCCTGATCCCGCCCGACCCCGAGGGGGGCGTACCGCGCGAACGCGGTACGCCCCCCTTTCCCCTTGCCGCCAGCCGCCGACCGCCGGTGAGGGGAGGGCTCAGTCGGACGGGCAGTGCGTGCCCGCCGTCGGCAGCCGGCCGTCCACCAGGAACGCGGCGACGGCCGTCCGCACGCAGGTGCTCTTGTCGTACGCGGTGTGCCCGTCGCCCTCGCGGGTGAGCAGCACGCCGTTCTCCAGCCCGGCGGCCAGCCGCTGCGACCACGCGTACGGGGTGACCGGGTCCCCGGTCGAGCCGATCACCAGGACCGGGGCGCTGCCGGGTGCCAGGACCGGGTGCGGGTGTTCGGTCGAACGGTAGGGCCAGGAGCGGCAGTCCGGGGCGAGCAGGGTGGCGACGGGGTTATGCCGGCTGGTCAGCGGCGCCTGGGCCGCGAGGTCGGTGAGGGCGCCGCTCAGCTGTGCGTCGGTGAGCGCCGGGAGGTCCGCGCAGGAGATGGCCGCGAAGGCGTCCGCCGCGGTCTCGTAGTGGCCGTTCTCGTCGCGGCCGTTGGCGTTGTCGGCGAGTGCGAGCAGCGCGTCGGCGTTCCGCCGCTTGACGGCCGGGGTGAGGGCCTCCTGCAGGCGGTACCAGGAGCGGTGGCCGTCGTAGAGCACGTTGAGGGCGGCGGCCCAGGCGAGGGCGGCGGTGAGGGTGCGGCCGTCGGAGCCGCGCATCGGGCGGGTGCGCAGGCCGTCGAGGAAGTCGGCGAGGCGTTTCGGGGCGGTGTCCGGGTCGGCGCCGAACGGGCAGTCGCTTCCGTCGTCGGTGGCCCAGGCGGAGGCGAAGGCCCGGAGCGCGACCTCGCCGGCGACGGCCTGTTCGACGTCGAGGCGCATCGGGTCGGTGCCGTGTTCGACGGCGCCGTCGAGCACGAGCCGGCCGGTGCGGTTGGGGAACTCCTCGGCGTAGAGCGCGCCGAGGAGGGTGCCGTAGGAGAAGCCGATGAAGTCCAGCTTGCGTTCGCCGAGGGCGCCGCGCAGCACGTCGAGGTCGCGGGCGGTGTCGCGGGTGCCGAGGTGCGGGAGCAGGTCGGCGTGGGCGGCCCGGCAGGCGTCGGCGAGGACCCGGCCGCGGTCGTAGGCCGGGTCGTCGCTGGCGTTCCACTGGTCGCGGGCGTGGTCGTCGAGGCACTGGACGGGCGCGGTGTTCCCGGCACCGCGCGGGTCGAAGCCGACCAGGTCGAAGCGGTCGTGCGGCGCCCCCTGGAAGCTCTGCCAGTCCTCGCGGATCATCCTGACGCCGGAGTTGCCGGGTCCGCCGGGGTTGACCATGAGGGCGCCGATCCGCTTGTCCGGTTCGGCGGCGGGCATCCGGGCGAGGGCGACGCCGGTGGTGCGGCCGCCGGGGTCGGCGTAGTCCAGCGGCACGGTGAGGGTGGCGCACTCGATGCCCGGTCCGTCCTGGCCGTCGGCGTCCCCGGGGCACGCCTGCCAGTCGATCCGCTGGTTGTAGAGCGCGCGCAGGGCCGGGGCGGTGGTCGCGGTGACCAGGTCGTCGAGCGGCGGCCGGGTGGCCGTTCGACCGGCGCCGCCGGAGCCGGTGCAGCCGCTCAGCAGGGCGAGGGCGGTGCCGAGCGCGAGGGCGGACAGGGTGCGCCGGGGGAGCCGGGGGGTTCGGAGATACCTGGAGATCATCGGGGCCACCGCCCACGAATACCATCCGGCCCGCAACGGCCCCGCACCCGGGGGCGCACCAGGGACGTCCTGCGCCGCTCGCACGGCTCGGCCGTAACGTTCCGTCAGCCGCCGCACTGCTGCACCATGGCCTTCTTGTCGGCCTCGGTGACCGGCAGCCGGTACTTCAGCGATATCTGGGCGAAGCGTACCGCGTACGCGCAGCGGATCTCGGGGTCGGCGGGGAGCCAGGCGGCCGGTCCGGCCTCGTTCCCGCGGCCTGTCCTCGCTCCGCCTGCTGCCTGCCGCGGGGCGTCAGCCGCCGATCGCGGACATCGGGCGGTCCGGCCGGACGAAGCCCGCGCTCCCGATGGCGTGTCCCGGCCCCTTGCCCGCCACCGACGCCCGCCAGGCCGCCTCGATCGCCGCGTCGTCCGCCCCGTCGCGCAGCAGCGCCCGCAGGTCGGACTCCTCCGTCGCGAACAGGCAGTTGCGCAGCTGCCCGTCGGCGGTCAGCCGGACCCGGTCGCAGCCGCCGCAGAACGGCCGGGTGACGGAGGCGATCACCCCGACCACCGCGTCCGTGCCCGCGATCCGCCACTCCTCCGCCGGGGCGCTGCCGTGCCGTCCCACCGGCACCAGGTCGAACCGCTCCGCGAGCGCGGCCAGGACCTCCTCCGCCGTCACCATCGCGGCCCGGTCCCACGCCCCCTGCGCGTCCAGCGGCATGGACTCGATGAACCGCATCAGGTACCCGTGCTCCACGGCGAACGCGGCCAGCGGGACGATCTCGTCCTCGTTCACCCCGCGCACCGGCACGGCGTTGACCTTCACCGGTCCCAGCCCCGCCGCCTTCGCCGCCGCCAGGCCCGCGAACACGTCACCGATCCGGTCCCGCCGGGTGATCGCCGCGAACCGCTCCGGACGCAATGTGTCCAGGCTGACGTTCACCCGCCGCAACCCCGCCGCGCGCAGCGCGACGGCCGTGCGCGCCAGACCGATCCCGTTGGTGGTCAGCGAGAGGTCGACCCCGAGTCCGGCCAGCCGTCCGACCAGCCCCGGCAGCCCGCGGCGCAGCAGCGGCTCCCCGCCGGTCAGCCGCACCGACGCGATGCCGAGCCGCTCCGCGGCGATCCGAACCAGCCGCACCACCTCGTCGTCGCCCAGCGCCGAGTCCCGGGCGAGCCAGTCGAGCCCCTCCGCCGGCATGCAGTAGGTGCAGCGCAGGTTGCAGCGGTCGGTCAACGAGACCCGCAGATCGGTGTGGACCCGGCCGAAACGGTCCACCAGCGGGCGCGGTGCGGTGTTCATCGCCCCAGTACAGGCGGCGGGGGCCCGCAGGACCAGCGGCCGAACCGCCGGGGAGCGGCCGCCACCTGCGGCGTCCCCTTGTGGATTCACACAATGCGCGACCCCGCCCGGTACCGGCAGGCTGGGCCCATGCAGACTGCGCCGACGTCCGCCGGGCCCGCCCCGGTCGCCGCCCTCGTGCTCGCCGCCGGGGGCGGCCGGCGCCTCGGCGGGCGGCCCAAGGCACTGATCCGGTACGGGGGCCGGTCACTGGTGGAGCACGCAGTGGCGGTGGTCCGGGCCGGCGGCTGCGCGGACGTCACGGTGGTGCTGGGCGCGGCGGGCGACCGGGTCCGGGCCACCGCCCACCTGCCGGGCTGCCGTCTGGTGGCCAACCCGGACTGGGCGGGCGGCATGGGTTCCTCGCTGCGGGCCGGCCTGGCCGCGCTCCCGCCGCGGGCCACGGCGGTGCTCGTGATGCTGGTGGACACTCCGGGCGTCACCCCGGCCGCCGTCGCCCGGCTGCTGGCCGCGCACCGGGCGGGCGCCGGGCTGGCCGCGGCGGCCTACGGCGGGCGGCGCGGCCACCCGGTGCTGATCGGCGCGCGGTACTTCGCCGAGGCGGCGGCGGGCGCCTCCGGCGACGCCGGCGCCCGCGCCCTGCTGGCGGCGCACGCGCCGGAGGTCGTCCTGGTCGAGTGTGCCGACGTCGCCGTGCCGGACGATCTGGACACCCCCGCCGACCTGGCCCGCTGGTCGGCCGGCTGACCGTCATCCTCCGGTCTGAGGGCGTGCCGCCCCCGGTGGTGAGGGGTCCCTGATCCGTCCCTGAGGATTGCCCCATTCCGCGCCCATCGCCGGACATTTCGGGGAGCATGGGAATCGTCCCACCCACCCGACACCGACGGACGGAGCCCGCGATGGCCGGACTGCCCGACGACTTCACCGGACACGACCCCACGCACCAAGGGGCGGGCGGTGGCGCCCGGGCGATCCGCTGCCCCGCCTGCCGCCGCGAGCACCTGTACGAGCCGCCGTCGCTGCCCTGTCCCTGCGGGGCCTCGCTCAAGGTGCCGCTGCTGCGCGGCGGGGTGCCGGTGCAGGTGCGCTTCCGGTCCTGGGAGGACTCCTGGCTGAGCATGCGCTGCCCGCACTGCGGCCGCTCCGACCAGTGGCCGCAGCCCGAGTTCACCTGCAACTGCGGCGCGACCGTCCGGTTGCCGGTGGACCGCACCACCCGGCTGGGCGGCGGCACGGCCGGCCCGCTCGCCGCCCCCGGTCCGCAGGCCTCCCGTCCCCACCCGGCGCACCCGATGGGGGCACCGGTGCCCGCCCCGCCCGCGGTGCCCGGCACCTCGGCCAGCCGTTCCCGTCCGTTCCGCCACCGCGCCCCGTTCCGTCCGCACCCGGTGCGCACCTCGCAGGACGCGGTGTTCACCGCCGCCCGCTACCTGGAGTGGCTCGGCTTCGACGACCTGGAGCTGACCGAGGCGCAGGAGCGCGACGGGGTCACCCTGCTGGGCAGCCGGATGGTCGCGCAGGTCGACACCTGGACCGAGCCGGCCGACGTGAAGTCGGTCGAGTGCCTGTGGCTGCAGACCCTGCACGCCGAGGAGATGGCCGCCGCGATGTTCACCCTCGCGGGCTATTCGCACCAGGCCACGGTGCGCGGCGAGCAGCTGCTGGTGGCCCTGTTCAGCCTGGACCTGGCGGGTGTGCCGCAGCCCGCGAACGGCGCCGCCGAGGCCCTGATGGAGACCGGCTGGACCTCCTGACCGCCGGGGTGCCCCGCCGGTCCGCCCCGCCCGCCCCCCTCTAGATCATTTCTCCTCCGAAAGCAACAACCTCCGCTCGTGATCTGGTGCACAAGCTCACCCCCGTGTTGAATTGCCGCCACAGCGCGGGCCTTTCGCCCTGCCGTCGCCATGCGCACGAGTCATGGCGGCAGGGCCCCAGGGGCGGGTCCGCGCCCCGCTGGATGGCGCACACAAGGAGGTGGCGTTGTCGGAGCACGGATGGGGCCCGAGCGACCCGGACGGGCGGGGGCGGGCGGCAACGGAGGAGCCGGGCGACACCGTGTGGCGACTGAGGTCCCGGGGGTGCTGGCAGGAGGCCGCCGAGCTGTTGCGCCCGGCCGCCGAGCACGACCCGGCAGCGGCCCTAGGGCGGGCCGAACTCCTCATCGAGCAGTGCCTGTTCACCGCGGCGCACTGGCCGCAGGCGGAGCAGGCGCTGCGCCTGGCGGAGGCACTGGCGGCCGGCACCGAGCAGCGCGCGGGCGCCGCCTGCGCCCGCGGTTTCCTGGCGTACGTGGCGAGCGTGCTCGGCCCGCGGGACCGGCTGGACGAGGCGCAGGCCGCGCTCGGCCGCACCTCGGCCCTGCTGCCGCCGGACGCTCCCGGCCGGCCGCTACTGGACTTCCGGCGCGGGCTGGTCGCCGAGAACCTGCTGCGCGACCGCAGCGCCGCCTGGATCGCCTACCGCCGGGCGCACGAGGGCGCCGGTGAGCGCGGGGACGAACTGCTGCGCTCGTACACCTGGCGCCACCTGGCCGCGCTGGCGCTCTCCGGCGGGGACCGGAGCAACGCCCGGGAGGGTTTCGACGCCTCGCTGCGGCTGCGCGAGCAACTCGGCTTCACGGTGGGGGTGGCTCCGGCGCTCGCGGCGCTCGCCGAGGTGTCCGAGCCGGCCGAGGCCGCGCGACTGCGCGCCGAGGCTGCCCGGCTGGTGCAGGCCCTGGGCGGGGTGCCGGTCTGGCTCGCGCGCCAGCTGGGCGCCGCCCGCGCGCCGGGGCCTCCCCCGGACGGGCGCATCGCCAGCGAGACCCGGGGAACAATCAGCTAAGGTGAGCCTAACCTGGCTGGGGTGGGCAGCGCCCCGGCCGGGTCGCCTTGCCGTTCCCCGGGCACCGCCATGCCCCGGTCCGGCCGCGCCCGGCACACCACCGCCGGGCGGCGCCGGGCGGTCCATGGGCGGGCCCGGTCGACCCGATGGGGCCCGCCCATGACCGCGAGCAGCACCCGGCCCGGCCCCGCGCCGCGCGCCCCCCGCAGCACCGGGACGCACGCCCCCGTCCCCACCCCCGCGCTCTCCGCACCGGGCGCCCCCTCGTACCACCGGCTGACCGGGCTCACCCCCGTCCTGAGCGTGCGCTGCGCACCGCCCCGACGCGGCGGCGGCTGGCTGCCCGCGGCGGACCTGGTCGCCCGCCCCGAGGCGGTGCGCGAGCTGATCACCCACGACGCCCGGCAGGGCCTCGCCCGCTACGGGCGGCCGCTGCGCCCGGACGTCGCGGCCGGCTTCGGGCTGCACCGGTTCGTCTGGCCGGTCTCACTGCTGTTCACGCTGCCGTGGTTCCTGGAACGACGCGTCCTGCTGCTCGCCCTCGGCGACGTCTCGCTGCGCCGACGCCCCGGGGTGGTGGAACTGACGGTCCGCACGGCGGAGTTCGCCTGCCTGCCGGACGACCCGGAGGCCGGCTCCCCGCAGGCCCGCACGGTGCCGGACGAAGCCGCGCTGGCCGCCGGACTGCGGTGCGCGCTGGGCGGGTTCCTCGATCCGGTGCTGGCCGCATTCCGCCCGCAGGCGCGGCGCGGGCCGCGGGTGCTGTGGGCGATGGCGACGGACGCCGTGGTGGAGGGGCTCTGGTACGCGGGTGGGCTGCTCGGGGAGGTGGAGCGGGCGTGCGCCGAGCTGTCCGCGCTGCTGGCGCCCGCCGAGCCCGCATGCGCGCCCGGCGCGCCCGGCGGCCCCGCCCCCGCCCCGAGCCCCTTCACCCCGGGCGCCGGCTTCGCGCCCCCGGCTCCCGGGTGCGACGGCGCTCCGCGTGTGGAGCGGATCCGGGCCAGCTGTTGCCTCGTCTACACCGCGGAACCGCAGGACATGTGCACCGGCTGCCCCCGCGTCACACGGGGTTGACGAATGCCCGTGCGAAACCGGGTCCGGAAAGCCCGGAATTGCAGGAGAAATCTGCTTCGCATTAATCCGACAATCTTTTTGTTGCCACGTCAGAAATCCCTCTCCCCAGCGCATTGACAGCAAATCGGTCATTCGCCCGCCGAGCATCCGCCATGATGGTCCCCGCCATCACGACGCAGGAAAGCGACGCAGGAAAGCGAGGCTGGTTCCGGCGATGAAATTGTCCGACATACCGCTCGGGTGGGCCGTCACCGGAGTCGCGGGGCTGCTGGTCAGCGCGCTCCTGGTGGCCCTGCTCCGCAACCGGGGATCCGCCGGCGCCCCGGGCACGGATTCCTGGGAACGTTCCGAGGAACGGCGCCGCCGCAAGGAATCCCTCTACGGCGCCGCCTCCTACACACTGTTGTTCTGCTGTGCCGGGGTCGCCGCCGCACTGTCCTTCCACGGACTGGTCGGCTTCGGCGTGCAGAACCTGGGCCTGTCCGGCGGCTGGGAGTACCTCGTCCCGTTCGGCCTCGACGGCGCCGCGATGTTCTGCTCGGTGCTCGCCGTCCGCGAGGCCAGCCACGGTGACGCGGCGTTCGGATCGCGGCTGCTGGTCTGGGTCTTCGCCGGCGCCTCAGCCTGGTTCAACTGGGTGCACGCCCCGCGCGGCTTCGGTCACGCCGGCGCCCCCCAGTTCTTCTCCGGCATGTCCCTCTCGGCGGCGGTCCTGTTCGACCGGGCGCTGAAGCAGACCCGCCGGGCCGCGCTGCGCGAACAGGGGCTGGTCCCCCGGCCGCTGCCGCAGATCCGCATCGTCCGCTGGCTGCGCGCTCCCCGCGAGACCTACGCGGCCTGGTCGCTGATGCTCCTGGAGGGCGTGCGCAGCCTGGACGAGGCGGTGGACGAGGTCCGCGACGACAAGCGGGAACGCGCCCTGGACAAGGAGCGCCGCAAGCTGGCCGGGCGCCGCGAGCGGGCCGAGATCCGGGCGATCAACCGCTCCCACAGCGCCTGGCGCCGCGGCACCCCCGCACGCCGGCTGGAGTCCGGCTCGGAGCCCGCCATAGCCGACGAACCCGGGGCCGAAAGGGTCACCGCCGAACGGGTCACCGCCGAACGCCCCGAGGTGGAGCGGACCGCCGCGCCCCGCGAGGTCGGTTCGGCGGCGCAGCGCGAGGTCGAACCCGCCGAGGGCGCGGTCGTCCAGCCCGGTCTGCCGGCCCGCCCGGAGCGGCGCACCATCGACCTGACCGTGGAGGAGGACACCGTCACACTGCCCCGGCTGGACTCGCTGGAACGCAAGCTGAAGGACCTGGAGCAGCAGTTCGGCTGACGCTCCGGGGCCCGGACGCCCCCTGAGCGCCGACGCTCACGGGGGCGTCGGCGCTCAGGCGGTGACCAGGGCGCTCAGGCCGCCGTCGCACCGCTGAGCTCGAACCACATCCGCTTGCCCGACCCGCGCGGCTCCACGCCCCAGGAGTCCGCGAGCGCCTCGACCAGCATCAGCCCGCGCCCCGAGGAGGCCTGCTCCCCCGGCGTCCGACGGGTCGGCCACAGGTCCGACTCGTCCTCCACCTCGACCCGCAGCCGGGCCCGCCCGCCGTCGTCCTCGGACTCCCGGTACAGCCGGGCGGTGAACATGGCGTCCCGGTCGGTGTGCCGGATGGCGTTGGTGACCAGCTCGGAGGAGAGCAGTTCGGCGGTGTCGATGAACTCGGCGACGCCCCAGCGGCGCAGCGCGTCGCGCAGCTCGGCCCGCACCTCGGCGACCCGCGCCAGGTCGGCCTGGCCGATCCGGCGGCGCAGCTGCTGGGCGGCGAGGCCGCCCGCCGGTCCGTCCCAGCGCAGCAGCAGCAGCGCTATGTCGTCCTCGCGCTCGCTGGAGTCGGCGGCCTGGGAGGCGATCCGGTCGGCCAGCTCCTCCAACGGGTCGCGGGCCGCCCGCTCGGCGGGCGGCAGCGGGTGGGCGAGCACCCGGGTGAGCCGGGCGACGCCCTCGTCCAGGTCCATGCCGCGTGCCTCGACCAGGCCGTCGGTGCAGAGCAGCACCGTCTCGCCCGGGTCCAGGCTGAACCGGGTGACCCGGTACTCCTCGTCCGGGTCGATGCCCAGCGGCAGCCCGCCGGCCACCGGCACCACGGCGGCGGTACCGTCCGCGCGACGCACCACCGGGTCGAGGTGGCCGGCCCGGACCGCGTAGACCACGCCGTAGTCCACGTTGACCTCGGCGTAGGTGCAGGTCGCGAAGTGGTCGGTGTCCAGGTCGGCGAGGAAGCGGGAGGCGCGGGCCATCACCGCGGCGGGCGGGTGGCCCTCGGCCGCGTAGGCGCGCAGCGCGATCCGCAGCTGGCCCATGATCCCGGCGGCGTGCACGTCGTGGCCCTGGACGTCGCCGATCACCAGGCCGACGTGCCCGCCGGGCAGCGGCACCACGTCGTACCAGTCTCCGCCGATCTGCAGGCCGGAGCCGGCCGCGAGGTAGCGCACGGCGGTGGTCACGCCCGGTACGGACGGGACGGTCCGCGGCAGCATCACCCGCTGCAGGCCGGCCGCCAGCTCGTGCTCGGCGTCGTGCAGCCGGGCGCGGGCCAGCGACTGGGCGACGAGTCCGCCCAGGGTGGTCAGCAGGGTGCGCTCGTCCGCGTCCAGCTCGCGCTCGTCGTCGAAGCTGACCACGCAGACGCCGATCGCCCGGCCGCTGGCCACCAGCGGCAGGTACGCCCAGGAACCGCGGCCGGTGCGGCTGGTCGGCTCCCACACGTCGGGGTAGCCGTCGCGGAACTCCTCGCGGGTCGAGACGAACACCGGCGCGCGGTGCCGCAGCGCCTCGGCGGCCGGGTGGCCGGCGGGCAGCACGGTGCGGTCCCAGACCGCCAGCGCGTCGGTGCGGTAGCCGGAGGCGCCGAGGATCCGGGCCCGTCCGGCCTCGAAGGACGCCAGCACCAGGCCGTCCGGCGGCAGTCCGGGCAGCGGCAGCTCGGTGAACACCCGGGCCACGTCACGGACGGTGACGGCTTCGGAGAGGGCGCGCGCCGCCTCCTTGATGAACCGGGAGCGCGCCTCGCGCAGCAGGGCCATCCGGTCGGCGTGGTCGCGCTTGTGCAGCTCGACGGTGGCGTCCCAGACGAAGCCGACCATCCGGGAGGCGCGGCCGAAGGCGTCCGCGAGCACCCGGCCGCGGAAGCGGACCGCGCGCATGGCGCCGTTCGGGCCGACGGTGCGGTAGTACGCGCCGCACTGGCCGAGCTCGGCGACCGCGCGCTCGACCCGGCGGCGCACCACCGGCGCGTCCTCGGGGTGCAACAGGGCCAGGAAGGAGGCGGCCGTACGGTCGAAGCGGACCTGCGCCGGGGCGTCCAGGCCGATGATCGCACAGGCCCGCGGGTCGCCCTCCAGGACGTCGCGGCGGATGTCCCAGTCGAAGGAGCCGATGCCGTTGGCGGCCATCGCGGGCTCCAGCCAGTCCGGCATGGTGTCGGCGGAGGCCGGCGGCAGCCCGCCGGACAGCACGGGCGCCAGCCGGGCGGCGGCGAGGCTCGGGGACGGGCGCGCGGCCGGGGTCCGCCGGGTCTGCTGCGCGGGCGGCCGGGCCCGGCCCGTCCCGCCGGTGGTGGCGCCGGCGACGGACTGTCCGGGGGTCCGCGGGTCCGGGGCGGTCGACTGTTCGACGACGCGCGGGTCGACGGTGCGCGGCTCTGCGGTTCTGGGCTCCACGGCTCGCGGCTCGACGGCGGACGCGCCGGGAGGGAGCGCCGGCCCCGGCGACTCGGGCTCAGTGGGCATGCTGCTCCTGCCGCTGCCGTGGCGGACCGCGCCGACCGTCCGGACGGGCCGCGTGGCGGTGTGATGGTCGTGCTGGATAGGACGGTGCCGACGGACGGTGGTCAGTCGAGGTACGGTCTCCCCGCTGCTCCCGCACGTGGACACACATTCCCACCATCCTGGCCAAAGTTCCGCCGAGCGGCAATGCCAACGGGCCGGAAATCTTCGGTTCCGCCTTCTGTTCAGGGCTTCCTTCGACGGCGAATCAATCGACCGCGAACGATCGTACGACCACCGGGCCGGCCTCAGGGCAACGCGAGTTCGAACCAGGTGACCTTGCCGTCGCCTCTCAGCTGCACGCCCCAGGAGTCCGCGAGCGCCTCCACCAGCATCAGGCCGCGCCCCGAGGTCGCGTACTCGGCCTCCGGGTCGCGCCGGCGGCCGGGCAGCCTGCTGGTGCCGTCCTGCACCTCGATGCGCAGCCGGTGGTCCGTGCCGAGCACCGCGTCGAAGACCGCACCCTTGCCGGTGTGCAGCAGCGCGTTGGTGACCAGCTCGGAGGAGAGCAGCTCGGCGGTGTCACAGAGCTCCGGCACCCCCCAGTGGCTGAGCGCCGAACGCAGCCGCCGCCGGACCGAGCCGACCGCGACCAGATCGGCCGGGTCGAGCGTCAGGTGCAGCCGGCGGTGCAGTGCGCAGCCGGGGGCCGGCGTGCCCGGCAGGGTCGTCCCCGTCGCCCCGGCGGCCCCGGCCGCCCCGGGCGTTCCGGTGGCCCCGGTCGTACCGGTCGCCCCGGTGCCGCCGACCGCGCCCTGGACCGGCCCGGAGCGGTAGGCGTCACCCGAACTCGTCCGCTGCCGTGGGAATCGCGACTGACCGTCCATCACCACATGCCCCCGCCCTGGAATCCGGACCCCCGCCTCCGGATCCCCCGCCGGCCGGGTGGCCCACTCGATCTGACCACCATCCTCATGCCCAGTTGACGGCGTTTGCAACAGTGTGCGTCCGATCACGTGGGGTGAAAGGGGCACGGGGAGGTTCGCGTGATCCAACTGCCCGCGCCGGACGGGTTTGCGAAGCGCAGAGGCCGCTTTCGAACCCGCCACCTCTCGATCCCGCGCACACCCGGCGCCCGTCCGAACCGTGCGCCCGACCACGCGCCCCCCACTCCACTCCCGCCCGCTCCCCGGACCGCCGGCCGGCGGGTTCCCCCGCCGCCGCAGCCCTCACCCCCGCCCCCGCAGTCCTCACCCCCGCCGCCGCCCGAGAAGCCGAAGCGACGCGAACCGGCAACGCTGGACAGGGCGCCCCGGTCCGGGTTCAATGGCCCCAGATGTTTGAACGACGTTCTAACGTCACCCCGGAAGCCCCCGGGCCCCGCGCCCACCCCACCCCACCCCCGGCGACCGCGAGCGAGGAACCGTGCGACTGACCCCCACCGAGCGGGACCGGCTGCTGATCTTCACAGCAGCCGAGCTGGCCCGCGCCCGCCGAGCCCGGGGCGTACGCCTCAACATCCCCGAGGCCACCGCCCTGATCGCGGACACCGTCTGCGAGGCCGCCCGCGACGGCCGGCGCCTGGCCGAGGCCATCGAGGCCGGCCGCTCCGTGCTGACCGCCGACGACGTGCTGCCAGGCGTGCCGGACGTGGTCACCGTCATCCAGGTCGAGGCCGTCTTCGACGACGGCACCCGCCTCGCCGTCGTCAACGACCCGTTCAAGGGCGCCGGCTCGCTCGGCGACGAGGCCCCCGGCGGCGCGCTCATCGGCGACGGCGCCGGCTACGACCCGGTCGAGGAGACCCTGCTGCTCCCCGTCCACAACACCTCCGAGGTGCCGATCTCGGTCACCTCGCACTTCCACTTCTTCGAGGCCAACCCGCGCCTGGCCTTCGACCGGGCCGCCGCCTACGGCACCCACCTCGCCGTCCCGGCCGGCTCCTCGGTGCGCTTCGACCCGGGCGCCACCGTCGAGGTCGGCCTGGTGCCGATCGGCGGCGCGCGGGTCGCGATCGGCTTCGCCGGGCTCGTGGACGGCCCCCTCGACGCGCCCGGCGCGAAGGAGGCCGCCCTGGCCAAGGCCCGAGCGACCGGCTACCTGACCGGCTTCGACGACTCGGAGGTGCCCTCGTGACCTCGATCACCCCGCACGACTACATCTCGGTCCACGGCCCGCGCGCCGGCGACCGGATCCGGCTCGGTGACAGCGGCCTGATCGTCCGCGTCGAGTCCGACTCCCAGGCACCCGGCGACGAGTTCCTGGCCGGCTTCGGCAAGACCGCCCGGGACGGCCTGCACCTCAAGCCCGCCGCCGTCCGCGACACCTGCGACGTCGTCATCAGCAACGTGCTGGTGATCGACGCGGTCCAGGGCATCCGCAAGACCTCGATCGGCCTGATCGGCGGCCGGATCGCCTCGATCGGCCGGGCCGGCAACCCGGACACCCTGGACGGCGTGGACGTCGTCGTCGGCACCGGCACCACGATCGTCTCCGGCGAGGGCATGATCGCCACCGCCGGCGCCATCGACACCCACGTCCACCTGCTCTCGCCGCGGATCATGGAGGCCTCGCTGGCCTCCGGCGTCACCACGATCATCGGCCAGGAGTTCGGCCCGGTCTGGGGCGTCGGCGTCAACTCCCCCTGGGCGCTGCGCCACGCCTTCAACGCCTTCGACGCCTGGCCGGTCAACATCGGCTTCCTGGGCCGCGGTTCGTCCTCCGACCCGGCGCCACTGGTCGAGGCCCTGGCCGAGGGCGGCGCGTCCGGGTTCAAGGTGCACGAGGACATGGGCGCGCACACCCGCGCCCTGGACACCGCACTGCGGGTCGCCGAGGAGTACGACGTCCAGGTCGCCCTGCACACCGACGGGTTGAACGAGTGCCTCTCCGTCGAGGACACCCTCAAGGTGCTGGAGGGCCGCACGATCCACGCCTTCCACATCGAGGGCTGCGGCGGCGGACACGTCCCCAACGTACTGAAGATGGCGGGCGTGCCGAACGTCATCGGCTCCTCCACCAACCCGACGCTGCCGTTCGGCCGGGACGCCCTCGGCGAGCACTTCGGCATGATCGTCTCCGCGCACGACCTCAAGGTCGACCTGCCCGGCGACGCCGCCATGGCCCGCGACCGCATCCGGGCCGGCACCATGGGCGCCGAGGACGTGCTGCACGACCTCGGGGTCATCGGCATCACCTCCTCCGACGCCCAGGGCATGGGCCGCGCCGGCGAGACCGTGCGCCGCACCTTCGCCATGGCCGGCAAGATGAAGGCCGAACTCGGCCCGATGGACGGCAGCGGCTCCTACGGGACCGCCGAACGCGGCGACGACAACGAGCGCGTACTGCGCTACATCGCCAAGCTCACCATCAACCCGGCCATCGCCCACGGCCTCGCCCACGAGGTCGGCTCGATCGAGATCGGCAAGCTCGCCGACATCGTGCTCTGGCGCCCGGACCACTTCGGGGCCAAGCCGCAACTCGTCCTCAAGGCCGGCTTCCCCGCGTACGGCGTGGTCGGCGACCCCAACGCCTCCACCGACCGCTGCGAACCCCTCGTCCTCGGCCCGCAGTTCGGGGCCCACGGCGCGACCGCCGCCGACATCTCGGTGGCCTTCGTCGCCCAGGCCGCCGCCGACGGCGCCTACCTCGACCGCCCCGCCGACGGCCTGCCCACCCGCCGCCGCCGCGTCGGCGTCCGCGGCACCCGCGGCATCGGCCCCCGCGACATGGTGCGCAACGCCCGGGTCGGCCACGTCGAAGTCACCGAGACCGGACTGGTCTCCCTGGACGGCTCGCCGCTGCGCTCCGAGCCGGCCGACAGCGTCTCGCTCAGCCGCCTCTACTTCCTCTGATCGCCCCCGGTCTCCCCCAAGGACTCGATGATGACCACCCCCACGCCCGCCTCCCTCGGCTACCGGATGCCCGCCGAGTGGCACCCGCACGACCGCACCTGGATGGCCTTCCCGACCACCAACCCCACCTTCGACAGCCCCGAGGCGCTGCACGCCGGCCGCGAGGCCTGGGCCGCCGTCGCCGACACCATCGTCCGGTACGAGCCGGTGACGCTGATCGTCAACACCGGTGAGACCGCGGAGGCCCGCAAGTACGTCTCCGAGCGGGTCGAGATCGTCGAGCGCCCGCTGAACGACGCGTGGATGCGCGACATCGGCCCGTCCTTCCTGATCGACGGCAAGGGCTCGCTGGCCGCCGCCGACTGGATCTTCAACGGCTGGGGCGCCCAGTCCTGGGCCCGCTGGGACAAGGACCAGCACGTCGCCGAGCACATCGCCGAACTGACCGACGTCCAGCGCTTCGCCTCCCGCCTGATCAACGAGGGCGGCGGCATCCACGTCGACGGCGAGGGCACGGTGCTGGTCACCGAGACCGTGCAGCTCGGCGAGGGCCGCAACGCCGACTGGACCAAGGAGGAGGTCGAGGCCGAGCTGCATGCCTTCCTCGGCACCACCAAGGCGGTCTGGCTGCCGCGCGGACTCACCCGCGACTACGACGAGTTCGGCACCCGCGGCCACATCGACATCGTCGCCTCCTTCGTACGCCCCGGCGTCGTGGTCGCCCACGTCCAGCCCGACCCCTCCCACCCGGACCACGAGGTCTGTCAGGAGCTCGTCGCCGTCCTGCGCGCCTCGACCGACGCCCAGGGCCGGCAGCTGGAGGTCATCGAACTGCCCGCCCCCACCGTCCTGCTGGACGAGGACGGCGAGCCGGTCGACTACTCCTACATCAACCACTACGTGGCCAACGGCGCCGTGATCCTCTGCGCCTTCGCCGACCCGCGCGACCAGGAGGCCGCCGACATCCTCGGCCGCGCCTACCCGGGCCGCACCGTCGAACTCGTGGACGCCCGCGAGATCTTCGCCAACGGCGGCGGCATCCACTGCATCACCCAGCAGCAGCCGAAGGCGCTCTGACACCCGCGGCTACCGGGGCTACCGGGGCCACCGGGGCGGGAGGCCCGCCCCGCCCCGGTAGCCTCGAACCTCCGTTCCACCGAGGGAGAGCAACGCACATGGCCGACCCCCGCCCGCGCCGGCCGGCACGCCCCCGCGAGGAGGTCTTCGCCACCGCCCGGGCCGCCATCGCCGAACACGGGCTCGCCAAGCTCACCATGGCCGGGCTCGGCAAGCAGCTCCAGATGAGCGCCGGACACCTGCTCTACTACTTCGGCAGCAAGGACCAGCTGCTGCTGGAGACCCTCCGCTGGAGCGAGGAACAGCTCGGCGCCCGCCGCCGCGACGCCCTCGCCGACCATTCCCTCGACCCCTGGCAGCGCCTCGACGCCTACCTGCGCCTCTACCTGCCCGAGGGCGCCGGCGACCCGCGCTGGATCCTCTGGGTCGAGGTGTGGGGCCGCTCCCCCGCGAGCGACGAGCTCCGCCAGGGCCAGCGGGAGATCGAGGCCCCCTGGCAGGCCGACCTGGTCGCCCTCGTCGAGAAGGGCACCGCCACCGGCCACTTCACCCCGGGCCCCGCCGCCGACCGCGCCACCCAGATCCGCGCCCTCCTCGACGGCCTCGCCGTTCCCATCGCCATCGGCCTCCCCGACGCACACCCCCCGGCGGCCCTCACCCAGGCCACCGCCGTCGCCGGCATCCTGCTCCGCACCTGAACAGGCCGCCCACCACGAGACCAGCAAGAAATATGGAGACCGGTCTACAGACTCACCCGCCAACACGGAAGCAGCGCCTGCACCTGCACCTGCACCAGAGGTCGATCGGGCCGACTTCTGGTGCAGGGGTGACCCGCGCGGTGAGGAGCAAAATATAGAGACCGGTCTACATCTACTCGGTCCAGACGGCGGCGGCGGTGCGGTCGTCGGCGTAGCCCTTGGCGCGGACCTGCACCTGGCGCAGGAAGTCGACGGTGCCCGGCGGGTGCGGGTGCGCCCAGTGGGTGGAGAGGAAGTGGGCGACGGCCGGTTCGTCGGCGACCGGGCGGGCCAGCCCGGGAGTGCAGAGCAACAGGATGTCCCCCGGTGTGGCGGGGACCAACCGGAAGCGGAACGGGCGCGGCTCCGGGGCCGCAGCCCCCTCCGGCACCGGCGGCTGGCCGTCCGGGTGGTGCAGCAACCGGGCCCCGTACGCGTCGATCCAGTGACCGGAGCGCAGCAGGTAGAGGCCGCCCGGGCCGACGCCGAAGGCCGCGCGGTACCCCACCTCCGGGTCGAGCGACATCATCAGGCAGTGCAGCGAGGCCGGCGACGGGGAGTCGTCCCCCTCCGCCCGGGGCGCCAGCGCGCGCAGCGGGGCGGCGGCACCGGTGGCCAGCCGCTGCAGGCCGTAGCGGAGCCGGTCCCGGGCGCCGTCGCGCAGGTCCGCGGCCAGCCCGGCCCGGCTGCGCCCGATCGCGGCGGCGAGCTGGCGGCAGGCCTCGCCCGTCCCGGTGGCGACGGCATCCGGCGTGACCGCGTCGTCCCCGGCGCCGGCCACCCGGTCGAAACCGCCGAGTACGGCGAGCAACAGTCCGTCCGGCCCGTCGCCGAAGCGGGTGACCAGCAGGGAGTCCTGGCGCGGTTCGCCCCGGTAGCGGGCGGAGTCGCCCCGGACGGAGGCGGCCCGCAGTACGGACGGCCCGTACTGCGCACCCTCCAGCACGGTGTCCGGGACGAGCGCGCGGAGCGACGCCGGGTCCACCTCCGGCAGGGCCGTCGGCTCGGGCCCGTACGTCGGGGGGCGTTCGCCGACGTGCGGGACGGCGACCCCGCCGTCGGCGAGCGGCGAGCGGACGGCCGGACGGGGGTCGGGGACGGTCGCGGCGGGCGCCCCCGGTTCGGGAGCGGGCTCGGGCGCCGGTCCGTGGTCGGGCTCCGGTTCGGGCGCCGGGACGGGGGTGGAGGCGGGGGCAGGGGTGGGGGCGGGGGCAGGCCGGCCGGCCGCTGCGGGGGCGTCGGGCGTCCCGGGGGCGTCGGCGGCTTCTGCGGCAGCGGCGGTGGCGGCGGCTTCCGACCGTTCGGATTCCTCGGCGGCTTCGGGCAGCTCGGAAACCTCCGGGACCTCGGCCGCGACGGGCTCGGGCTCGGGCTCGGGCTCGGCCACCGGGTCCGTCCCGGCCACGGGCTCAGGCTCAGGGGCGGACGGCGAGTCGGTCTTCTCCAGCGAGACCGGGCCGGCTTCCGACCTGGTCGCCGACTCCGGCTCCGGCGGCTCCGGCGGCGCCTCGGGCGCCGGCTCCGCCTTCGGTGCGTCATCGGCGAAGGCGGGCGCCGGAAAGCGGTGGGTCTCCGCGGACGTCCGCCACGACCCGGTCCCCTCGGTCGCCTCGGCCGACCCGGTCGACCCCGTGCCGTCGATCACGCCGACCGCGGTGGCGAACCAGTCGTCGAGGCTGTCCCCGCCGTCCCCTTCGTCCTGTGCAGGCGGGCGAGTAGGTGCCTGCTCGGCTTCCGGCGCGGCCGCCTGCTCCGGTACCTGGGCCGGCTCCGGCCCGGCTTCCGGCGCCGCGATCGGCGCTGCTGTCAGGGGCACGGCCGGTTCCCCGGTCGCGGCCGGCTCCGCGGCCAGGGCCGGGTCCTCCTGCACCGTCGGCTCCGCCGTCGTCCCGGCCGACGGCTCCGGCGAGCGCTGTTGCCCGATGAGCCCGACCGCCGTGTCGAACCAGTCGTCGACGCTGCCGTCCCCCGGGTCGGCGTGCGGGGTGTCGGGGAGGGTGCCCGCCGGGCCGTCGTAGACGGTGTCCCACCAGCCGTCGTCGGGCCGGTGCGGCTGTGCGGGTGCACCCTGCTTGCTCATCTGGCGGCTCCTGCTCGGGTCCGTGGTCGCGCCGCCCCCGGCGGGCCGGGCACGACGTCATTGTTCTCCACGTGCGACGACCCTGTCCGGGTTTCGGCGACAACCGGTCACCCAGCGGAGCATCCCGGCCACCGCGCCGACCAGCCGGTTCGTGGTCCGCGCCCCGGGTCCCGGCCGTGGACGTCACCGCCCCGTTCGCTTCCGTTCCGTCCGTGCTTGCCGGATGTGCCCGGAGCAGGGTGTTTCCTGGACATCCGGGCGTGCTGGTGCCCGAAAATCAGGGCCGATGGGGGCATCGCTTCACACGTTCGGCTGATTAAATGTCCGCATGACCGCGTCGGCCCCCAGCTCGCCCCGACCGGGGAGGGCCGCACCGGCGGGCCGCCCGGTGGGTGCGCTGTTGGTCCTGCTGCTCGTGGCCCTGCTGACGATGCTGCCCTGCGCCGGCCAGGCGAAGGCGTTGGACGGGCCCGCCCTTCCGGTGCCGGCCGCCGCCCCGGTCACCGCCGTCAGCGTCGTCAGCGTCCAGGTCGCGACGGGACAAACGCCCCACGCCGGCCACGCCGCGCAGGCCACCAGGCCCGCCAAGGCCGCGAAGATCGCCGAGGTCGGCAAGGCCCCGAACGCCTCCGACCAGCGCCGGATCGCCGAGGAGCAGGGGCACTGGATCCTCTGCACCGCCGACGGCGAGCCCCCGCGCAACAACGGCTGCTCCAGCCACCCGTACTGCCCGCAGGACGCCCAGCTGCCCAATCCGCCGCCGCAGCCGCAGCCCGCCGTGTCGCCCGTGACCCCGGCCGCGCCCGAGGCGCCGCCCCGGGTGGTGCCCGCGGGCCTGCTGGACGGTTCGCACCCGGCGCCCGACCTGCACGAGCTCCAGGTCCACCGGTCCTGAGCGGAACCCACCGTCGGCCCAGCCGCCGACGGATCCGCCACGCCACACACTCCAGCTGACCGCCGCCACCGACCCGTGCGCGGCGGAGACAAGGACACCGTCATGGGTTCCGCTTCGAAGCAGTCCAACAAGTCCGGCGGCAAGCAGGCCGGCCTCGACCGCCGCGCCCGGATCGCCGAGCTGCGCGCCGCCGAGCAGCGCCGCGACCGCCGCAACAAGGTCGTCGCCTCGGTGGTGGCCGGTGTGCTGGTGATCGCCGCGATAGCCACCGGCACCTGGGTCGTCATGGACCAGAACCAGAAGAAGAAGGACAAGGAAGCCGCCGCCAACGCGGACATCCCCGGCGTGAAGACCTTCGGCGAGCTGACCCGCAACCACGTGAAGGAGAAGGTCACCTACCCGATGACCCCGCCCGTCGGCGGCGACCACAACGCGGTCTGGTTGGACTGCATGGGCCACGTCTACGACCAGCCGGTCGAGAACGAGCGCGCCGTCCACTCGCTGGAGCACGGCGCCGTGTGGGTGACCTACAACGGCAAGGCCACGCCGGACGACATCAAGACCCTCTCCGACAAGGTGAAGACCACCCCGTACTCGCTGATGAGCCCGTACCCGGACGAGCAGGGCACCATCACCCTGAACGCCTGGAGCACCCAGCTGGTCGTGGACAGCGCCGGCGACCCGCGGGTGAACGAGTTCTTCACCAAGTACGTCCAGGGCAAGCAGACCCAGGAGCCGGGCGCCTCCTGCACCATGGGGCAGATGTGACCGCCGACGCGGACCGCTCCGGGGGCGCCGTGGCCGAGGACGCCGTCGGGACGGCCGCGGAGGCCGTCACCGGAGCCGTCACCGCCGAGGACGGCGGAGCAGCGGCCCCGCGCCGCCGGCGCATGTGGTGGCCGGCTGCGCTGGCCGCCGCCGTGGCGCTGGCGCTGGGCGTGCCGGCGCTGGTCGCGAGCGGGACCTCCGCCTCCGGCACCTCGCTGTCCGTCCCGGCGGACGATTCGCCCGAGGCCGGCTTCGCCCGCGACATGGCGACCCACCACCAGCAGGCGGTGGACCTGTCGTTCGCGGTCCGGGACCGGACCGGCGACGAGCCGACCCGCACCCTCGCCTTCGACATCATCAACACCCAGGCCAACCAGCGCGGGATGATGATGGGCTGGCTGGACCAGTGGGGGCTGACCCAGCACTCGACCGCCAAGCCGATGGCGTGGATGAAGATGGGCCACGACTACCCGGCGCACGACGGTTCGCTGATGCCCGGCATGGCGACCAACACCCAGATCGCGAAGCTGCGTTCGCTCAGCGGGCGGGACGCCGAGGTGTTCTACCTGCAGCTGATGATCGAGCACCACAAGGGCGGCGTCGAGATGGCCCAGGGCTACGTGGACCTGGCCAGGAACGACACCGAGAAGCGGCTCGCGCAGTCGATGGTGGTCGCCCAGACCTCCGAGGTGCAGCTGATGACCGACATGCTCCAGGAGCGCGGCGCCGCCCCCGGTGTGCCCGCCTCCTGAGCCGGCTCCCCGACCGGCCTTCACCGCCTCGTTCCCCGGACGGCCGGGGCGCGGCCGACGGTCCCGTACCGTCACCACCGCGCCCCGGCCGTCCGCCGTTCCCACCCCCAGCCCCGCCCCCGCCCCCGCCCCCGCACGGAGACCCCAGATGACCCCCGACACCCCCGACACCCCCTGGCTGATCGCCGGACTCGGCAACCCCGGACCGTGGTTCCGGCAGACCCGACACAACGCGGGCTTCCTCGCCGCCGACCGACTGGCCGAGCGGCACGGCGCCCGGTTCCGCCGGCGGGGGATCGCCACGCTGGTCGCGGAGATCGAGGTCGACGGCCGGCCGGTGCTGCTCGCCAAGCCGCTGTGGTTCATCAACCTGTCCGGCCGTCCGGTGGCCGCGCTGATGCGCCGGTACGGCGTGCCCGTGGAGCGGCTGGTGGTCGTGCAGGACGACCTGGACTTCGCGTTCGGCTCCGCCAAGCTGAAGCGCGGCGGCGGGCCCGGCGGCCACAACGGGGTGCGCTCGGTGGGCGAGGTGCTCGGCACCCGTGACTTCGTCCGGCTGCGGTTCGGCGTCGGGCGGCCGCCGAAGGGGCAGAGCGTCGGCGACTACGTGCTGAAGAGGTTCTCGGACGACGAACTGGCCGCGATGCCCGGCGAGTTGGACCGGTGCGCCGACGCCCTGGAGACCCTGGTACGGCTCGGCCTGAGCCGGGCCCAGGACGCCCTGAACGCCCCGGCCCGCTAGCGACGCTCCGCGCGGGGTGCACGGGGTGCACGGTCCGTTCGGGTGGCACGAGCCGTCCCGCCCGCGCGGACCGTACGGGCGGTGCCGGCCGCTCGGGCGGGCCGGGTGAGGACCGCGGCGGCCGCCGCGACCGCCGCGAGGAGCAGCAGCACCGTCCGCCCACCGGACGCGGCGCCCGCCAGGTGGACGCCGAGGACCGACAGCGCCATGCCGAACGCCGTGCCGAGGCTGCGCGCCATGTTCACCATGCCGCCGCCGACCGCCGAGCACTCCGCCGGGATCGCCCGCATCACCAGCGCGTTGTTGGCGGGCAGCAGCAGGCCCAGCCCGTACCCGGCGACCAGCAGCGGGGCCGCCGACACGGCAGTGGCCGGCAGCAGCGCGAACAGCAGCAGCCCGGCGGCCGCGACGGCGGCGCCGGCCCGGCACCTGGTCACGTCCGACCAGCCTCGGGGCAGCAGCCCGCCGCCGACCGTCGCGGCGAAGGCGAACGCGGCGGGCAGCAGGGTGACCAGCAGGCCCGCGCCGGCGGTCGACACACCGGCGCCGGTGAGCAGCACGGGGCCCAGCACGAGCGGGCAGAACAGCAGCAGGTAGCCGATCAGCGCAACCACCAGGCCGGACCGCACGCCCGGGGTGTTGACCAGTCCGGGCGCCAGGATCGGCCGGGCCGCCCGCCGCTCCTGGCGCACCAGCGCCGCCGTGAGCGCCGCGGCGGCGAGCAGCAGGACGGTGACGGCCCAGCCGGGCAGCGGTAGGCCGGAGGCGGTGGACAGCGCGAGCAGCAGCGCCGTGG
The DNA here is from genome assembly GCF_040651155.1 of Kitasatospora sp. NPDC048545. NCBI lineage: Bacteria > Bacillati > Actinomycetota > Actinomycetes > Kitasatosporales > Streptomycetaceae > Kitasatospora > Kitasatospora sp. NPDC048545. The sequence continues at coordinate 28,100 of NZ_JBEZIQ010000061.1, read as the reverse complement.
TCGCGCCGCCGAGCAACAGCATGCCGGGCAGGTCGAAGTGGGTGTCGTCCCGGTGCGGGCGCACCGCAGCGGGCGCGAGGGGCTCCGGAACCGCTCGCACCCGGGGCCCCGGTACCGCCCTCACCCCGAGCGTCGGCACGGCCCCTGGACCGGGCGTCGCTACGGCGGCCTGGCCCGTCCGCTCCGTCCGGGTGCGCGGCAGCAGGTACCAGCCGGCCAGGATGCCGAACACGGCGATCGGCACGTTGACCCAGAACACCCAGCGCCACGAGGCGTGTTCGACCAGCAGTCCGCCGAGGCTCGGCCCGAGCGCCAGCCCGAGGCCCTGGGCGGAGGCCTGGATGCCGAGCGCCCGCCGCATCGCGTGCTCCGGGACGCCGCGCGCCACCAGCGCGACGCTGTTGGCCTGCATCATCGCGGCGCCGACGGCCTGGACGCCCCGGCAGCCGACCAGGATCCAGAGGCTGCCGGCGAATCCGGCGCCGAGTGAGGACAGGCCGAACACGGCGAAGCCGCCGATGTACATCGTCTTGCGGCCCACCAGGTCGGACAGCCGGCCGATCGGGGCCAGCAGGGCGACCAGGACGAGCAGGTAGGCGAGGGCGACCCATTCGACGGCGGCGTAGCCCGCGTCGAAGTGGTGGCCGATGACGGGGAAGACCAGGGCGATGACGCTGGCGTCGAGCTGGCCGAGGAAGGCGCCGAGGCAGACCGTGCCGACGGCCAGCCAGTGGGCGTGGCGCCAGCCGGCGATGCCGCGGGGCCGGGGCCGCTCGGTGAGCAGCCGTGCGGCAAGGGCGGTGGCGTTCATGGAACGAATATATCGGATGCAGACATGTTCTTTCTACGAGCAGGTCGTCCTGCGATACGAAGCGTCTCGCAGGCTGTCCGCACCGCGTCCGAGGGACGGACCGCGCCCCCGGCACGCCCCGTACCAGGAGATACGCTGTCCGCCATGCCGTCGTCACCACACGTTCCCGACTCCGCCACCGCAAGCCCCGACCCGGCGGTCGAGCACGCCCGACGGCTGACCGACACCGTCACCCGGCTGCGCCGCGCACTGCGCAGCAGCATCCGCACCGACTACCCGTGGGAGTCCCTGCCGATGGCGCAGGTCGAACTCCTCCAGACCCTCGCCGCCGCGCCGTTGCGGGTCGGCGAACTGGCCGCCCGGCAACGGCTCGCCCCCAACACCGTCAGCGGACTGGTCGGCAAGCTGCTCGAAGCCGGCTTCGTGGACCGCCAGGCCGACCCCGGCGACCGCCGCACCGCCCGGATCGCCCTCACTCCGGCCGGCCGGCGCCAGCTGGACGACTGGCAACACGCCCACGAGCGCCGCATCGCCACCGCGCTCGGCAGCCTCGACCCCGCCGACCGCGAAGCGGTCGTCGACGCCCTGCCCGCCCTGGAACAGCTCGCCCGCGCCCTCGCCCAGCCCGGGACCGGCACCGGCACCGAACAGGGCTGAGCCGACCGCCCGGGGCACCGGTCCCGATCCGTCGGCCCGATCCGTCGGCCCGATCCGACGGCCCGATCCGGCTGCGACGGGGAAAAGCACTGGTCCACGGCCCGGGAGGCCCGCTACCCTCCCCGGCATGACCACAGCGCGGACGGGCACCTCGGCACAGGTGCGGATCGAACCCTGGACGGACGCCGACCTCGCGCTGCTGCGCCGGGTGAACACGCCGGAGATGAAGAAGCACGTCGGCGGGCCGGAGACCGAAGAGCAACTGCTCGTCCGGCACGGCCGCTACCTGGACTTCGTCCCGTCCGGCCTCGGCTGCATGTACCGGATCGTGCTGCTGCCCGGGACCGAGGCGGTCGGTGGCGGGGCACCGAAGAACAGCGCCCCTGACGAGGGCACCGCGGTCGGCACGGTCGGCTACGGCACCCGGACCTGGCGGGGCGGGACCGTCCACGAGATGGGGTGGAACGTGCTGCCCGGCTTCCAGGGCCGGGGCATCGCCGTCGCCGCCACCCGCGCCGCGGTCGCGGCCGCCCGCCGCGAGGCCGCCCACCGCTACCTGCACGCCTTCCCGTCGGTGGACAACCCCGCCTCCAACGCGGTCTGCGCCAAGGCCGGGTTCACGCTGCTCGGCGAGACGGAGTTCGAGTTCCCGCCCGGGCGGTTCATGCGCAGCCACGACTGGCGGGTGGACCTGCGCGCTTCGGAGTGACCGGGGGAAGCGGAGGAACCAGGGCGGCACTCAGAACAGCGTGCCGCTCTCCAGCTCCAGCAGCCGGCGCTTGCGGTCCACGCCCGCCGCGAACCCGGTGAGCGAGCCGTTGGCGCCGAGCACCCGGTGGCAGGGGCGCACGATGAGCAGAGGATTGGCACCCACCGCGCCGCCGACGGCGCGCACCATCCGCGGCTCCTGCCCGGCCAGCTCGGCGAGTGCGCCGTACGTCACGGTCGTCCCGTACGGGACCTCGTCCAGCGCGGCCCAGATCCTGCGGCGGAACTCGGTGCCCACGGGCGCGAGCGGCAGGTCGAACTCGGTGCGCTCGCCGGCGAAGTAGGCGGTCAGCTGGGCCACCGGCTCGGCGAGCGCCTCCGGGTCGAGGACCCAGTCGTCGGCGGGCTCGGCCAGCGCGTACTTCTGGCCCGGCGCCGTGACGGTGGCCAGCGCGGCCGGCCCGCCGTCCTCGGGCAGGACGCCGCTGAGCAACAGCGGGCCGAAGGGGCTCTCCATGGTCGTGTAGACGGTGGCGGGGTGAGCCGTGGTGGGGTGAGCCGTGTCGGCGGGAGCCGCGGTGGGGGCGGTGGCGGGGTGGGCGGTGGTGCTCATGCTCGTTCGTTCTCCGTTCCGGTGCTGGTGATCGCGGGGCCGGCCCACAGTCGGTGGACCGCGTAGGAGCGCCACGGCGCCCAGGCCTCGGCCGCGCGGGCGGCGGACTTCGGGTCGCCGGGGGCGCCGAGCCGGACGAGGCCGTGCTTGACGCCCACGTCGCTCGGCAGGAAGACGTCGGGGTCGGCGAGGGCCCGCATCCGCAGGTAGCCGACCGTCCAGGGGCCGATGCCGGGCAGGGCCAGCAGGCGGACCGCGGCCTCCTCCCGGTCGACCCCGCTGTCGAGGCTCACCACGCCCTCCGCCAGTGCGGCGCACAGTCCGGTGAGCGCGCGGCGGCGGGCGGCGGGCATCGCGAAGTCCTCCGGGTCCGCGGTGGCCAGCGCGGCCGCGGTCGGGAAGAGCAGCCGCAGACCCCCGCTGGGCTGGGGCAGCGCGGTGCCGTACTTCTCGGTGAGTCGGGCCGCCAGGGTGCGGGCGGCGATCACGCTGACCTGCTGGCCGAGGACGGCCCGGACGGCGAGCTCGTGCGGGTCCACGTGGCCGGGCGAGCGCAGGCCGGGACGCTCCCGGACCAGCGGGCCGAGCACCGGGTCGGCGCCGAGCTGGTCGTCGACGGCGAGCGGGTCGGCGTCCAGGTCGAAGAGGATGCGCAGCCGCTGGACGGCGGTCGGCAGGTCGCGCAGGTCGGCGAGGAACAGCCGGCAGTCCAGCCAGCCGCGGGTGCGCGGCTCGCCCGGCGCCAGGCCGTCGACCTCGGCGATGCCGTGCCCGTACGGGAGCGCGAGGGTGCGCCGGTAGGTGCGCACGCCGGGGCGCTCGCCCTGGACGACCTCCTCCACGCCTGGGACGGCGCGCAGGGCGAGGAAGTCGATCAGGTGGTCGCTGTCCAGCGGTCCGCGGTAGGCGAGACGCAGGGTCAGGCCACCGGCCGGGGTCCCGGTGCGACGACCGGCGGTGACTTCGGCGCGCAGGCCGCTGGGAGTGCGGTCGTAGACCTCGCGGACGGTGTCGTTGAACTGGCGGACGGAGGCGAAGCCGGCCGCGAACGCGACGTCGGTGACGGGCAGTTCGGTGGTCTGCAGGAGGAGCCGGGCGGTCTGGGCGCGACGGGCGCGGGCCAGCGCGATCGGGCCGGCGCCGAGCTCGGCGATGAGCTGGCGCTGCAGCTGGCGGGAGCTGTAGCCGAGTCGGCCCGCCAGGCCCGCGACGCCCTCGCGGTCCACCACGCCGTCGCCGATCAGCCGCATCGCGCGGCCGACCAGGTCGGCCCGGTGGTTCCACTCGGGCGAGCCCGGCACGGAGTCGGGGCGGCAGCGGCGGCAGGCCCGGAAGCCCGCGCCCTGGGCGGCCGCGGCGCTCGGGTAGAAGACGCAGTTGACGCGCTTGGGGGTCACGGCGGGGCAGCTCGGTCGGCAGTAGATGCCGGTGGAGGTGACGGCCGTGAAGAAGACGCCGTCGAAGCGGGCGTCGCGGCTGTCCACGGCTCGGTACCGGATGTCGTCGTCGATCACGTTGTCCAGTTTGCGGGATCGGACGGGGGGTGACTGGCGGGAATCGGACATCGCCGTTCGGAGCCCTCCGCTCCCCTACCCTCCCCCGGCCTGCGGCCCACGGGCCCGCCGCCCCTGACCTGCCGGCCCGCAACCATGCAGCCCACCGTCCGCAGCCACGCCGGCCCCCGGGCCCACCGCCCCGGCCCACCGCCCGGGCCCGGAATTCGCGGGCCGTTCGGCCCCGCCCCGGATACGCTCGGCCCATGATCGAGCAGCCGGGCGGCCAGCCCTCCGACCACCCGTACGCCGGCCCGGACGACCCGCGCGTGGCCGCCCTGCCCCCGGAGGAGTTCGCGTTCCCCGGCCCGCTGCGCGACCAACTGGTCGCGGCCGTCCTCAGCGGCGCCAAGACGAGCACCACCGGTCTGATCGCCGACTACGAGCACGCGGGCGAACCCCTGCCGCAGCCCGGCGAGCGGGCCGCCGTCCTCGATTCCGACGGCCGCCGGGTCGCGGTGATCGAGACCACGGACGTCCGTGTGGTCCCGCTCGCCGAGGTCGACCTGCAGCACGCCCTGGACGAGGGCGAGGGCTACGGGAGCGTGGCCGACTGGCGTGCGACGCACGAGGGGTTCTGGCGCAGCCCGGAGATGCTCGCCGCCCTCGACGACCCGGACTTCGCTGTGGACGACGCCACCCCGGTGGTCCTGCAGCGCTTCCGCCTGGTGGCCGACCTGCGCTGAGTCCGACGGCCCGGCGGAGGCCGGCCCCTTCGGTCGCCGGTCAACCGTCGTCGTCGGTCGGCCACCGGCGCCGCAGCGCGACGACGGTGACCGACGACGCCTGCGGATCAGCGCTTCACCGGACCTCCCGTGGCGCGCATCGACTTGGTGATCGTCTTCCACTTCTGCAGCCGGGCCTTGGCCACCCGGGCGTCCGACCGCGAGGCGATCCACTCGTTCTCGCGCTGGAGTTTGAGGTAGCTGTCCATCCGGCGCTGCGGCAGGGTGCCGTCGGCCAGCGCCGCCCGCACCGCGCAGCCCGGCTCGGTGTGGTGGCCGCAGTCGTGGAAGCGGCATTCCTCGGCCAGTTCGGCTATGTCGGCGAAGGCCAGGTCCACGCCCTCGCCGCCGTAGAGACCGACCTCGCGCAGACCGGGAGTGTCGATCAGCACGCCCCCGCCGGCCAGCGGGATCAGCTCGCGGGTGGTCGTGGTGTGGCGGCCCTTCTGGTCGACCTCGCGGGCCTCCTGGACGGTCATCACCTCGGCGCCGGCCAGCGCGTTGGTGAGCGTGGACTTGCCGACGCCGGACTGGCCGATCACCGCGGTGGTGCCGGGGGTGCAGGCACGGAGCACGTCCATGCCCTCGCCGGTCTCGGCGCTCACCACGACCACCGTCACCCCGGGCGCCACGGCCTCGACGTCGGCCCGGATGAACTCGGCGTCGTCCACCAGGTCGGCCTTGGTGAGGGCGACCAGCGGTTCGGCGCCTGACTCCCAGGCGAGGGCGAGGAAGCGCTCGATCCGCCCGAGGTCGGGGTCGGTCGCGAGTGAGGAGGCGATCAGGACGGTGTCGACGTTGGCGGCCAGCACCTGGCCGTCGGAACGCTTGCCGGCCACCTTGCGGATGATCGCGGTGGAGCGCGGCAGCAGCGCGACGACGGACGCCATCGGTCGGGCGTGGAGGTCCACGGCCGCCCAGTCGCCCGTGCACGGGCAGTTGATCATGTCGGCGTCGCCGACCGGTCGGGTGTCGAACCGAACGATGCGCGGCTCGCCCGTCTCCGGGTCGGCGATCACCGCGTCGCACTGGCCGCGGTCGACCCGGACGATCCGGGCCGGGAGCAGCCCGGCCTCACCGAGCGGGACGAAGAGCTCGGCGAGCTCGGCCGTCCAGCCGTAGCCCGTCAGCGCGGAGCCGGCGTCGGGGAGGGAAGAAGAAGAGGGGGAGAAAGAAGGGGTGGAGAAAGACGGAACGGAGGCAGCGTCGAACAACGCAGTGGCCCTTCGGGAGGAAATGGTCCCGGCGGGCTACGGCTGGCGCGAAGGGCTCAGCCGGCGGCCGGGAAGAGGAGGTGAACGCGCGTGCTGCCCTGGGCAGCTATCGGGGCGACAACGACCACGGGGGTCACCTCCTGCTCTCTACTCCTCGGGCGGCCCAATGACCCCCGAACTCCTCGGGTGGCCCAATGGCCCCCGAACCGGACACGTCACACGCTAGCGAAGCGACCCACTCCCGCCAACCCATTTTTGACCTGTGGAAACGCGCTCCACGGACCGCCAGGAGGTCGAGGAAGGGCAAAAATTAGCCCCCGTACCGGTGCTTGAGGTTCGGGTCGTCCAGCCACCACGGCCGCATCCCCGTCTCCTCCTCCTCGGGCCGCCCCGCCGCCCGCGCCTCCTCGGCCGCCGCCTCGAAACGCGCGTCCAGCTCGGCGTCCACGGCCCGGATCTCCTCCCGCCCCTGCACCACCATCCGCCGCACCAGCGCGGCCAGGAACGGCAGTCCGACCAGGTCCCCCAGCACCCAGAACGCGTTGCCGCCCCAGGTCTGGTCCTGCACCAGGCTCGGCCCCCACGGCCGCCCGAGCGCCACGTAATGGTGCTCGGCGACCAGGTGACCGCCGTAGATCAGCACGATCCCGAGCCCCGCGTCGAAGATCACTTCGGCGAAGGTGATGAACAGCCCGACCAGGTGCGGGTACTCGTGCCCGACCGGGTCGATCTGCAGCCGCGGCCAGAAGTAGGCGAGCCCGAGCAGCACCAGCGCCAGGTGCAGCAGCACGTTCCCGGCCGCGCTGGACACCGACTCCTCGTACCAGGGCGTGAAGTACAGCAGCCACGGCGGCGCCATCAGCAGCGCGGTCGAGACGGCCGGGAACATCAGCACCTTCGACGGTCGGCTGCGCAGCGCCCGCAGGATCCGCTCCCGCCGGGCCGGCGGCGCGGCCGCGACCAGCAGCGAGACCGGTGCGCCGAGCGCGAGCAGCAGCGGGACGACCATCAGCAGCAGCACGACCTGCACGGCCCGGTCGGTGAAGAGGATCCGCTCGTACACCCCGAGGCCGGAGCAGGTGCACCAGATCCACAGCAGCAGTCCGCCGAGGAACGCGGCGGTGCGGGTGGGCTGCCACCGCTCGCCGCCGGACCGGTGGACGGTGCGCACCGCGGTCAGGTACCAGGCGCCGAGCAGCACCGAGAGCGCGAGCACCAGCGGTTCGGCCGTCCAGGCGGTGGCCAGGTAGGACCACTGCCACGGGGGCGGGCCGTCGTAGGCGAGTACGGAGACCGCGCCGTCCACCGCGCCGTTCATCCGTCCGGTCACCTCGCTCGCACCCGTCGCCACCGAGGCGGGGCGGTCGTCCGCGCCGTCGCCGTCGGGCACCGCGGCGGATACCGCGGCGCCCGGCCATGATGTCGCCGCGCCACCGGCCCGGAGCGCGCGGGGCCCTCCTCTATACCCGGTGCTGAACAAAGCTTTACCGGGGCCCGGCAAAGCTTTGCCCAGGCAAAGTTCTGCCCCCGGAGCCCCTCCGTTCGCAACCGCGGCCACGACACAAACGTCTGGCAGGATGCCCGTCGGCGATACCCGCCACGTGGGTGACAAGGGGACGACACGAGGTGCACAGCACTGCACGCGGCGAGGGCCGCCGGCTGGCCGCGCGCCACCGCAACATCGAGCTGGGACTGCTGGCGCTCGCGGTGGCCGTCTGTCTGGCCGGACACATCGAGGCCGATCTGGCGCTGACCGGCAAGCTGCCGCCCGGGCTGCTGGTGCACGGTCTCTCGCTGGGCGCGCTCGCCGGGGTGGCGCACCTGGCGGTGCGGCGGTTCGCGCCGTACGCGGACCCGCTGATCCTGCCGCTCGGCGTCTTCCTGACCGGCTTCGGGCTGGTGCTGCTGGACCGGTTGGACATCAGCTACAAGGCCGCGCACAGCGCCAAGGGCGACTACCAGAAGCTCCCGGCCGCGCCCTCCCAGCTGATGTGGGTGTTCCTCTCGGTGGCGGCGGCGATCGCGCTGATCGTGCTGGTCAAGCACCACCGCTTCTTCCAGCGCTACGTCTACCTGCTGATGGCGGGCGCGCTGATCCTGCTGGCCGCGCCGGTGGCCTCGCCCAGCGACAGCTTCGGCGCGAAGCGCTGGATCCGGCTGTTCGGGCTCTCCTTCGAGCCGGACGAGTTCGTGAAGGTCGCGATCACGATCTTCTTCGCGGGCTACCTGATGGCCTCGCGGGACGCGCTCGCGCTGGCCGGACGGAAGATCTGGGGGATGACCCTGCCGCGTGGCCGGCACGCCGGCCCGGTGTTGGCGATCTGGGTGGTCAGCCTGCTGGTGCTGATCTTCGAACGCGACCTGGGCACCTCGCTGATCTTCTTCGGCGTCTTCATCGTGATGCTGTACGTGGCCACCGAGCGCACCAGCTGGGTGGTGCTCGGCCTGCTGATGGCGGTCGGCGGCGCGGCGGTGGTCGGCACCGTGGAGCCGCACGTGCACGGCCGCGTCGAGGCCTGGCTGCACCCCCTCGACTACTACAAGCCGGTGCACGACCAGGCGATCTCCGAGCAGCCCGCCGAGGCGCTGTTCAGCCTGGGCACCGGGCACCTGACCGGGACCGGCCTGGGATCGGGCCGACCCTGGCTGATCGGGTTCGCCGGGCGCAGCGACTTCATCTTCACCACCATCGGCGAGGAGCTGGGCCTGGCCGGGGTGACGGCCGTGCTGATGGTCTACGTGCTGCTGATCCAGCGGGGCCTGCGCACCGCGGTCGGCCTGACCGACCCGTTCGGCAAGCTGCTGGCCACCGGCCTGTCGGCGGCGCTGGCGCTGCAGATCTTCGTGGTCGTCGGCGGGGTGAGCGGGCTGGTCCCGCTGACCGGCAAGGCGCTGCCGTTCCTGGCCGCGGGAGGTTCCTCGCTGCTGGCGAACTGGCTGATGGTCGCGCTGCTGATCAAACTGAGCGACTCCTCCGGGCGCACCGCCCTGGAGCCGGCCCAGCCCTCCCCCGAGCCGCTGCCCGCCCGGGCCGCCCCGGCGGCGGCCGACCGGGCACCTGACGGCCCGGCACCGGCCTGGGCCTCGACGGACCCCGGCGCGACCGACCCCTCCGCCGTCACCGAGCTGCGCCCCGCCCACGGCGCCACTGCCGACGCGTTCCGGCCCGCCGCCCCGGGCGGGACCGATCCCTCCGCCGTCACCGAGCTGCGTCCGCCGTACGGTCACACGCCCGCCGGCCCGCCGCCGTCCGGCCCGCAGGGCGGTCACACCCCCGCCGGCCCGCTGCCGTCCGGTCCACAGGGCGGTCACACGCCCGCCGCCCCGCAGTACGGCCACCCCACGGGCCCGGCGACCACCTGACCCGTCCACCCCGACGCGGACCACCCCACCGCGGGCCGCCCCGACGGAGACCATCCCGAGGAAGACCCCCGCACCGAAGCCGACAGGGCCTCCCCCGCACCTCGGGGGAGGCCCTGCCCGTTCCACCACGGCCCGGCCGGCAGTACCCGGCTACCGGTGCCCGGACACCACGGCCCGCTTCGCCGCCGTCCGCGTCACCGCTGTTCCCACGGCGGCCGGGGCGGCCGCGGCGGGTACCCCGGCACCTCCTGCCCCGGCGGTCCGAGCGGCTCCGGGGGGCCCTCCGGCCCGGTGGGCTCCGGCGGCGGCCCGCTCGGCCGGTCGCTGTCCGGCGGCGGCGGGGCGGGCCGGTGGTGCGGCCCGCCGCGGGCGGTGAGCCGGCCGCGCACGTTGTCGGCGGCGAGCACGTCGGCCCACCGCTCCGGGTACTCGGAGGGCACGTCGACGTCCTCGCCCTCGTCCTCGCCCCACTCTTCCTCGACGCCCTCGGCGAGCCCGAGTGCGCGGGCGCGGCGGGCGCGTTCGACGGCCCGTCGGGCGGCGACCTCGCGGACCACGGCCGCGGCCGCCTCCTCGTGGGCCCGCTCGTTCTCGGCGCGGGCGTCGGCGGTCTCCAGGGTGGGCCAGCGCCGGTCTATCGCGGCGTTCATGGCGGCGCCGATGAGCACCGCCAGGGCCACCACGAAGATCCACAGCAGGACGGCCACCGGCGCCGCGAGCGAGCCGTACACCGACGGGCCCTCTACCGAGCTGACCAGGTAGAGCCGCAGGCCGACGCTGCAGAAGACCAGCACCACCAGGGCGACCAGGGCGCCGGGGATGTCCTCGCGCCACGGCGTCGAGACCGGGACGGCCAGGTGGTAGAGGGTGGTCAGGGAGACGATCAGCAGCACGATCGCGACCGGCCAGTAGGCAGCGCCGACCAGCCCGGCGATGCCGGGCACGGCGTTCTCCACCAGCCCGGGCCCGGCCATCAGCAGCGGCAGCACCAGGGAGCCGATCACCAGGGCGCCGAGGTAGAGGCCGAGCGACATCAGCCGGGTCTTGACGATGCCCCGCTTGCCGTCGAGCCCGTACATGACGGTGATGGTGTCGATGAAGATGTAGAGCGCCCTGGAGCCGGACCACAGCGACAGCAGGAAGCCGATCGAGACGAGGTCGGGCCGGGAGTGGTCGAACACCTGGTTCAGCAGCGGGACCACGACCTCCTTGACGGAGGAGTCCGACAGGACCGTCCCGGAGGCCGAGACGATGTCGTGCTTGAGCCGGTCGATGGTGCCCGCGCCGAGGAACTTGTCGAGGTAGCCGAGGGTGCCGGCCAGGCCGAGCAGCAGTGGTGGGATCGACAGCAGGGTGAAGAACGCCGCCTCCGCGGCGAGACCGGTGACCCGGTACTCGACGCAGGTGTTGGTGGTGTCCCTGATCAGCTCCCACGCCGTGCGGCGCCAGGTGGCCTGTTTGGCCGCACGCCGGGCGCCCTTGCCCCGGCGCCGGGAGGGCCGCTCGGGGTTCGCTCTGCTCGTATCGCCTGCTGCTTGCACAGGGCTAACGGTATCGGGCCGGGACCCGCCGGTTGATCTCCCCGGGGTGCGGGGGCGTTGCCGGACACCCGGGCCGGGAGCGGCGGGAACCTCCAGGCGTCCCACATGACGAAACATCAGCGTCCAGTATCTGGATGTTAGTGGACCGCGAGTCCCGCGCCGTGCGAATCTCTTGCCATGTCTAGCGCCGGAACCACCCTGGTAGGTCGACTCCACGTCGATCTCCTTCGCGTGTCCAGCGCCATCTGTCCGGTGACCTGAGCCCATCCCGCCGCACCACCGCACCCGGCGCCACCCCTTCCCGCCATCCCCGCCGCAGCGGATGTGCAGGCGCCCGCCACGGCCTCGGTCACTGTCTTCCGGTCCTGAGAAACCCGCAGGTCAGAGCAGCACCGCACGGCTGAGCACGCCCCCGCGACCACCCGGCACCAGCGCCACCTGCCCCGAAGGACTTCACCATGGCCACCTCCCCCGAGACCGTCGAGCCCACGGCCGACAGCCCCGCCGCGCGCCGCCCCGCCGCGGCCCGCAAGGTGACCCGCCACCGTGGCGAGGGCCAGTGGGGCATGGGCCACCACACTCCTCTGAACGCCAACGAGCAGTTCAAGAAGGACGACGACGGTCTCAACGTGCGGACACGTATTGAGACGATCTACGCGCACCGCGGCTTCGACTCGATCGACCCCGCCGACCTGCGCGGCCGGATGCGCTGGTGGGGGCTCTACACCCAGCGCAAGGAGGGCATCGACGGCGGCAAGACCGCGATCCTGGACCCGCACGAGCTGGACGCCGAGTACTTCATGCTCCGCGTCCGCATCGACGGCGGCCGGCTGACGGTCGCCCAGCTGCGAGCGGTCTCCGAGGTCTCCGAGCAGTACGCGCGCGGCACCGCCGACCTGACCGACCGCCAGAACATCCAGTACCACTGGATCCGGATCGAGGACGTCCCGGCGATCTGGCAGAAGCTGGAGGCCGTCGGCCTGTCCACCACCGAGGCCTGCGGCGACACCCCGCGTGTCATCCTCGGCTCCCCGGTGGCCGGCATCGCCGAGGACGAGATCATCGACGGCACGCCCGCCATCGAGGAGATCCAGCGCCGCTTCATCGGCAACAAGGACTTCTCCAACCTGCCCCGCAAGTTCAAGTCCGCCGTCTCCGGCTCCCCGCTGCTGGACGTCGCGCACGAGATCAACGACGTCGCCTTCGTCGGCGTGGTCCACCCCGAGCACGGGCCCGGCTTCGACCTGTGGGTCGGCGGCGGACTCTCGACCAACCCGAAGCTGGGCGTGCGCCTGGGCGCCTGGGTCCCGCTGGACGAGGTCGCCGACGTCTACGGCGGCGTCATCGGCATCTTCCGCGACTACGGCTACCGCCGCCTGCGCAACCGCGCCCGGCTGAAGTTCCTGGTCGCCGACTGGGGCGTGGAGAAGTTCCGCCGCGTACTGGAGGACGAGTACCTGAAGTACCGGCTGGTCGACGGCCCCGCCCCCGCCGAGCCCGCCGCCCGCTGGCGCGACCACGTCGGCGTCCACCAGCAGAAGGACGGCCGGTTCTACATCGGCTTCGCGCCGCGCGTCGGCCGGGTCGACGGCAAGCTGCTCGGCGAGATCGCCGACCTCGCCGCCGCCCACGGCAGCGACCGCCTGCGCACCACCGCCGAGCAGAAGATGCTGGTCCTCGACATCGCCGAGGAGCACGTCGAGTCCGTGGTGGCCGGCCTGGAGGCGCTCGACCTGCGGGTCACCCCGTCGCCGTTCCGCCGCGGCACCATGGCCTGCACCGGCATCGAGTTCTGCAAGCTCGCCATCGTCGAGACCAAGGAGCGCGGCCGCACGCTCATCGACGAACTGGAGCACCGCCTGCCGGAGTTCGCCGAGCCGCTGACCATCAACATCAACGGCTGCCCGAACGCCTGCGCCCGCATCCAGGTCGCCGACATCGGTCTCAAGGGCCAGCTGGTCACCGACGAGAACGGCGAGCAGGTCGAGGGCTACCAGGTGCACCTCGGCGGCGCGCTCGGCCTGGAGGCCGGCTTCGGCCGCAAGGTCCGCGGCCTCAAGGTCACCAGCGCCGGCCTGCCCGACTACGTCGAGCGCCTGCTGACCCGCTACCAGGCCGACCGCACCGAGGGCGAGCGCTTCGCCCAGTGGACGGCCCGGGCGAGCGAGGAGCAGCTGTCGTGAACGGGCGACACCGGCGGACGGAGCGGGACGGACGGAACGGAGTCGGCCATGAGTGAGCGAGCAGCCCCCTTCTTCTGCCCCTACTGCGGGGACGAGGACCTGCGCCCGTCCGAGGCCGGGCACGGCGCCTGGGAGTGCCACGGGTGCCGCCGCGCCTTCCAGTTGAAGTTCCTCGGCCTGCTGTCACCGACCAACCACGGGGGTACGTCCGATGAGCGGCACCACGACTGACCACGAGGCGGCGGCCGTCCGGGCCGGCCACGAGCTGGAGGAGGCGACCCCGCAGGAGATCCTGCGGTGGGCCGCCGACACCTTCGGCAAGCGGTTCTGCGTCACCTCCTCCATGGAGGACGCGGTCGTCGCCCACCTCGCCTCCTCGGTGTTCCCCGGCGTGGACGTGGTGTTCCTGGACACCGGCTACCACTTCCCGGAGACCATCGGCACCCGTGACGCGGTGGCCGCGACCATGCCGGTCAACGTCATCACGCTCACCCCGCTGCGGACCGTGGCCGAGCAGGACGCCGAGCACGGGCCGCACCTGCACGACCGCGACCCGGACCTGTGCTGCTCGCTGCGCAAGGTCGAGCCGCTGAACCGCGGCCTCGGCGGGTACGACGCCTGGGCGACCGGGCTGCGCCGCGACGAGTCGCCGACCCGGGCGAACACCCCGGTGGTCTCCTGGGACCCCAAGCGCCGCAAGGTCAAGATCGCGCCGATCGCCCGGTGGACGCAGGAGGACGTGGACGCCTACGTCGCCGCCAACGGGGTGCTGCTCAACCCGCTGCTGTGGGAGGGCTACACCTCGATCGGCTGCTCGCCGCTGTCCTGCACCCGCAAGCCCGCCGAGGGCGAGGACGCCCGGGCCGGCCGCTGGTCCGGCTCCGGCAAGACCGAGTGCGGCATCCACCTCTGACCAGCCCCCACCCCCCACGTAAGGAAGAACCCGTGACAGCTCACGCCCTGGCAGCCGACGGGACCGCAGAGGCGGCCCCCGCGGTCGCCCCCTGCGAGCGCGGCGCCACCGTGTGGCTGACCGGGCTGCCGAGCGCCGGCAAGACCACGCTGGCCTTCGCACTGGCCGAGCGACTGCGCGGCGAGGGCCACCGCGTCGAGGTCCTGGACGGCGACGAGATCCGCGAGTTCCTGTCCAAGGGCCTCGGCTTCTCCCGCGAGGACCGGCACACCAACGTCACCCGGATCGGCTTCGTCGCCGAGAAGCTCGCCGCCAACGGCGTCAAGGTGCTCGCCCCGGTGATCGCCCCCTTCGCCGACTCCCGCGCCGCCGTGCGCGAGCGGCACGCCGCGGCCGGCACCGACTTCCTGGAGATCCACGTCGCGACCCCGGTCGAGCTGTGCGCCGAGCGGGACGTCAAGGGCCTGTACGCCAAGCAGGCCGCCGGCGAGATCTCCGGTCTCACCGGCGTGGACGACCCGTACGAGGCTCCGGAGAACCCGGAGCTGCGGATCCAGACCCGGGGCCGCGAGGTGGCCGACTCCGCCGCCGAGCTGCACGCCTTCCTGACCGAGAAGGGACTCGCATGACCACCGCGACCGACCGTCCCATCCGTACCGACGACCCCGACCGCACCTCCGGGGGGCCCTTCGCGCTGTCCCACCTGGACGCGCTGGAGGCCGAGTCGGTGCACGTCTTCCGCGAGGTCGCGGGGGAGTTCGAACGCCCGGTGATCCTGTTCTCCGGCGGCAAGGACTCCATCGTCATGCTGCACCTGGCGCTCAAGGCCTTCCACCCGGCGCCGGTCCCCTTCTCTCTGCTGCACGTCGACACCGGGCACAACTTCCCCGAGGTGATCGCCTACCGCGACCGCGTCGTGGCCGAGCACAACCTGCGCCTGCACGTCGCCCACGTCCAGGACTTCATCGACCGCGGTGTGCTCCGCGAGCGCCCCGACGGCACCCGCAACCCGCTGCAGACCGTCCCGCTGCTCGACGCCATCGAGACCAACCGCTTCGACGCGGTCTTCGGCGGCGGCCGCCGCGACGAGGAGAAGGCCCGCGCCAAGGAGCGCGTCTTCTCCCTGCGCGACGAGTTCGGCGCCTGGGATCCCCGCCGCCAGCGCCCCGAACTGTGGTCGCTGTACAACGGCCGGCACGCGGTCGGCGAGCACGTGCGGGTCTTCCCGCTGTCCAACTGGACCGAGCTGGACGTCTGGCAGTACATCGAGCGCGAGGGCATCGAGCTCCCCGAGATCTACTACGCCCACGAGCGCGACGTCTTCGCCCGCAACGGCATGTGGCTGACCGCCGGCGAGTGGGGCGGTCCCAAGGACGGCGAGCCGGTCGAACGGCGGCTGGTCCGCTACCGCACCGTCGGCGACATGTCCTGCACCGGCGCCGTCGACTCCGACGCCACCACCATCCGGGCCGTGATCACCGAGATCGCCGCCTCCCGCCTCACCGAGCGCGGCGCCACCCGCGCCGACGACAAGATGTCCGAGGCCGCGATGGAAGACCGCAAGCGCGAGGGGTACTTCTAATGAGCACGACCATCGAGAACACTGCCACCTCGCTGCTGCGCTTCGCCACCGCCGGCTCCGTCGACGACGGCAAGTCCACCCTGGTCGGCCGCCTCCTGCACGACTCCAAGTCGGTCCTCGCCGACCAGCTGGAAGCGGTCGAGCACGCCTCCCGCAAGCGCGGCCAGGAGGCGCCCGACCTCGCACTGCTCACCGACGGCCTGCGCGCCGAACGCGAGCAGGGCATCACCATCGACGTCGCCTACCGCTACTTCGCCACCCCCCGGCGCCGGTTCATCCTCGCCGACACCCCCGGGCACGTGCAGTACACCCGCAACATGGTGACCGGCGCCTCCACCGCCGAACTCGCCGTCGTCCTCGTCGACGCCCGCAACGGCGTCGTCGAGCAGACCCGCCGGCACGCCGCCGTCGCCGCGCTCCTGCGCGTGCCGCACGTCGTCCTCGCCGTCAACAAGATGGACCTCGTCGGCTACGCGGAGCCCGTCTTCGCCGCCATCGCCGCCGAGTTCACCGCCTACGCCGCCTCGCTCGGCGTCAAGGACGTCCTCGCCGTCCCGATCTCCGCCCTCGCCGGGGACAACGTCGTCGAACCCTCCGCACAGATGGACTGGTACGGCGGACCGACCCTGCTGGAACACCTGGAGACGGTGCCGGTCGGCAGCGACCCCAGCGCCGAACCGGCCCGCTTCCCCGTCCAGTACGTGATCCGCCCGCAGACCGAGGAACACCCCGACTACCGCGGCTACGCCGGCCAGCTGGCCTCCGGCGTGCTGCGCGTCGGCGACCCCGTCACCGTCCTGCCCTCCGGACACACCAGCACCGTCGCCGGCATCGACGCGCTCGGCCGCGAGAGCGACATCGCCTGGGCCCCGCAGTCCGTCACCGTCCGGCTCACCGACGACCTCGACATCTCCCGCGGCGACCTGCTCGCCGCCGGCACGGCCCCCGCGCCGACCAAGGACATCGAGGCAACCGTCAGCCACCTCAACGAGCGCCCCCTGCGCGCCGGGGACAAGGTGCTGCTCAAGCACACCACCCGCACCGTGCGCGCGCTCGTCAAGGAGATCTCCTACCGCATCGACATCGACACCCTCGAACAGCGCTCCGGCGCCGACGGGTTGAACGTCAACGACATCGGCCACGTGGTGCTGCGCACCGCCGAACCGCTGGCGCTCGACACCTACACCGACAACCGTCGCACCGGCTCGTTCCTCCTGATCGACCCGGCCGACGGCACCACCCTCACCGCCGGCATGGCGGGCGAGGCCTTCGAGACCGTACGCACCACCGACGCACCCGACGCACCCCAAGAGGAGGACTGGGTCTGATGCCCAGCGAGGCGTTCTCGGGCATGGACAAGGAAGGCGGCCGCATCGGCAGCGGCGTCCTCGGCAGCGGCCAGGGCGGCCTGACCCGATGTGCGGGCCGACAGGGCTGAGAACGCCCTGTCACCGGGCTGTCTTCCCCCACAGCCGCCCGGCTTGCCCCGGCACTCCGCTGCCGCGCGCACCACCTTCCGCACCTTCCGTCCCGAGACCGCCTCCTGACGGTCCGTCCGCGAACAGGACTCACCATGGCACCGAACCAGGCACCTTCGCGCCGCATTTCCCCCCATGGGCGCACCCGCCCCAACGCCGGCCGGATCAGACGCACCGCGGCGGCCGCCGCGGCCGGCCTGACCGCGGTGGCCCTGCTGTCGGCCTGCAGCTACGGCTCCAAGGCCGACAAGTCCGCCGACAGCAAGGCCGGCGCCGCCGCCACCGCCGGGGACTCCGGGACGAAGCTCTCCGCCGACTCCGTGAAGATCGGCTACTTCGCCAACCTGACCCACGGCACCCCGCTGGTCGGCCTCCAGGAGGGCTTCTTCCAGAAGGAGCTGGGCGCCACCCAGATCAAGACCCAGGTCTTCAACGCGGGCCCGGCCGAGATCGAGGCGCTCAACGCCGGTTCGATCGACATCGGCTGGATCGGCCCCTCCCCAGCGATCAACGGCTTCACCAAGTCCGACGGCAAGTCGCTGAAGATCATCGGCGGTTCGGCCTCCGGCGGGGTCAAGCTCGTGGTCAACCCGGACAAGGTCTCCTCCCTGGACGACCTCAAGGGCAAGAAGATCGCCACCCCGCAGCTGGGCAACACCCAGGACGTGGCACTGCTCAACTACCTTGCGGGCAAGGGCTACAAGGTCGACGCGGCCTCCGGCGCGGGCGACGTCTCGGTGGTGCGCACCGACAACAAGGTCACCCCCGACGCCTACAAGTCCGGCTCCGTCGACGGCGCCTGGGTGCCCGAGCCCACCGCCTCCAAGCTGGTCACGCTCGGCGCGAAGGTCCTGCTCAACGAGAAGGACGTCTGGCCGGACAAGAAGTTCGTGATCACCAACATCATCGTCTCCCAGAAGTTCCTCAAGGAACACCCGGACGTGGTGGAGGCCGTACTGCGCGGCTCGGTGAAGACCAACGCCTTCATCAAGGCCGACTCGGACAAGGCCAAGGCCGACGCCAACGAGGCGATCAAGAAGGAAGCCGGCAACGCACTGGAGCCCGCGATCCTCGACCCGGCCTGGGCCGACATCGACTTCCTGGACGACCCGCTGGCGAACACCCTGCAGGCCGAGGCCGACCACGCCGTCACCGCCGGGCTCCTCAAGAAGCCCAACCTGAACGGCATCTACGACCTCACCCTGCTGAACAAGGTCCTCGCCGCCCAGGGCCAGGCCGCCGTGGCGGACGCCGGTCTCGGCGCCAAGTAGCGCCCACCGAAAGGCCGTTCGCCGACGACTCCGCGGTCCGGCCCCCGTCCTCCCGGTCGATCCCCGATCGATGCCCACCGGGAAGGTCGGGGCCCGGGCCCCGGCCCCGACCCGCAGCCCCGCAGCCCCGCAGACCACTCACCAGGAGGTGCCCGGATGACCTCGGCACTGACCACCTCGGCGGACGCCCCCGGCGCCGACGCCCACGGCGGCGCGCCCGCCGTCCGGATCTCGCACGTGCACAAGTCCTTCGGCCGCCCCGGCGCGCAGACCCACGTCCTGGACGACATCACGCTCGACGTCGCGCCAGGCGAGTTCGTCACCCTGCTCGGCGCCTCGGGCTGCGGCAAGTCCACCCTGCTCAACCTGGTCGCCGGCCTCGACGAGCCGACCGCCGGCAGCATCGAGGTGCCCGGCGGCCGCCCCGCCCTGATGTTCCAGGAGCACGCGCTGTTCCCCTGGCTCACCGCCGGGAAGAACATCGAACTGGCCCTCAAGCTGGCCGGTGTGCCCCGCCCCGAGCGCCGTGCCGAGGCCGAGCGGCTGCTCGAACTCGTCCGTCTGAAGGGCTCGTACGGCAAACGGGTGCACGAGCTGTCCGGCGGCATGCGCCAGCGCGTGGCGATGGCCCGGGCACTCGCCCAGGGCAGCAAGGTCCTGCTGATGGACGAGCCGTTCGCCGCGCTCGACGCCATCACCCGGGACGTGCTGCACGACGAGATCACCCGGATCTGGGCCGAGCGGCAGCTGTCCGTCCTCTTCGTCACCCACAACGTGCGCGAGGCCGTGCGACTGGCCCAGCGGGTCGTACTGCTCTCCTCCCGCCCCGGCCGGGTCGCCCGGGAGTGGCGGATCGACCTGCCGCAGCCGCGCCGCATCGAGTCCGCGGGCGTCGCCGACCTGTCCATAGAGATCACCGAAGAACTGCGTGGGGAGATCCGTCGCCATGGCCAGCACTGACACCACCCCCGTCCTGGACAAGACCGACGCGGCCCGCACCGGCGGGACCGGCACGAGCGACAGTGCCGACGTCGGTGCGGGCCTGGACGCGCTCGACTCCGTCACCGCGCAGCGCGGCTCGCTCGGCGAGGCGCTGCGGACCAAGGCGCTGCCGCCGCTGATCGGCGTGCTCGTGGTGCTCGCGCTGTGGCAGGGCGCGTACAGCCTGCACGTCACCTCCTCGTACAAGCTGCCCAGCCCCGCGGACGTGTGGCGTTCCGCGCAGGACCTCTGGTACCAGGGCACGCTGTTCTCGATCATCTGGACCAGCGTCTGGCGCGGCCTGTCCGGCTTCCTGCTCGCCGTGGTGATCGGCACCCCGATCGGGCTGGTGGTCGCCCGGGTCCGGCCGGTGCGCACCGCGATCGGGCCGGTGCTGCAGGGCCTGCAGTCGCTGCCCTCGGTGGCCTGGGTGCCGGCCGCGGTCATCTGGCTCGGCATCAACGACTCGATGATGTACGCGGTGATCCTGCTGGGCGCCGTCCCGTCGATCGCCAACGGGCTGGTCGCCGGCATCGACCAGGTGCCGCCGCTGTTCCTGCGGGCCGGGCGCACCATCGGCGCGACCGGCCTGGCGGGCGCCCGGCACGTGCTCATCCCGGCGGCGCTGCCCGGTTACCTGGCCGGTCTCAAGCAGGGCTGGGCGTTCTCCTGGCGCTCGCTGATGGCCGCCGAACTGGTCGCCTCCTCCCCCGACCTGGGCCGCGGGCTGGGCCGGTTCCTGGAGGACCAGCGCGAGTTCTCCGACATGTCCGGTGTGCTGCTCGGCATCGTCCTGATCCTGTTCGTCGGCATCGCCATCGAGCTGCTGGTGTTCACCCCGGTCGAGCGCCGGGTGCTGCGCAACCGCGGCCTGCTGGCCACCGGCAAGTGAGGCACCGCTGATGTCCGCCCTCCTCCTCATCGCCCACGGCAGCCGCGACCCGCGGCACGCCGCGACCGTGGCCGCGCTCGTGGAGGAGGTGCGGGCCCGGCGGCCCGGTGTCGAGGTCGCCACCGCCTACCTGGACCACTGCGCGCCGCGGATCCCGCAGGTGGTGGGACGGCTGACGGACGCGGTCGCCGTCCCGCTGCTGCTCAACCGGGCGTTCCACGCCAAGCACGACATCCCCGCCGCCCTGCACGCCGCCGGTTCCCGGCTGCCCGTCGCGGACGTGCTCGGCCCCTCCCCGCTGCTGCTCGCGGCGCTGGACCGCCGCCTCGCCGGGGCCGGCCTGGACGTCTCCTCCCCCGCGGTCCGGGCCCGTACCGGCGTCGTGCTCGCCGCCGCCGGCTCCTCCGACCCGGCCGCCGACGCCGCGACCCGCGCGGTCGCCGCCGAGTGGCGGCGCACCCGCGGCTGGGCCGCCGTCGAGGTCGCCTACGCCTCCGCCGCCGGCCCACGCGTCCCCGACGCCCTCGCCGCCCTGCGCGCCGTCGGCGCCGAGCGCACCGCCGTCTCCCCGTACCTGCTGGCCCCCGGCCTCCTGCCGGACCGCATCGCGGCGGCCGCCGACGGGGCGGACGTCCTGGCCGACGTCCTCGGCGCCGCCCCGGAGCTGGCCGCCCTGCTGCTGGAGCGCCACGACGAGGCCCGTCTCGCCAAGCGGTCGGCCCCGGCGCTCACGGCCTGAGCGGTCAGGACGCCTTGCGGTGCTGGTACTCGGCGACCGCGGCGGTGATCACGCTGAGCGGCACCGGTTCGTCCAGGTCGGCGACGGCCGCCTCGATCCACTCCCGCATGATGGCAGTCGGCTTCAGTCCCCGTTCCCACGCGCGCCGCCGCACCTCGTCCATCACCGGCTTGGGCAGCCGCAGCGAGGTGGTGATCATCACGGAGTCCGCCGTCTGTGCACGAGCCTCAGCGTGTTGCAAACGCAATGCACCGGGCCGGTTGCGTCCACTCCGTCGGGTGACGGCGCGCGGAAGCACCGACGGCGCACGCGGCGGGGGCCGCGCGCGCCGTGGGGTGGGTGGGTCAGGCCGGGAGGTTCCACTTCTGGTTGGCGGCGCCGTTGCAGTCCCAGATGCCGAGCTGGTTGCCGTTGGTGGTGGAGTAGCCCAGGTCGTCGAGGCAACGGCCGGACTGCGGGTTGAGCAGCGAGCCGTCCGGGCGGGCCTGCCACTGCTGGGCACCAGTGCCGTTGCAGTCGTAGATCTGCACCAGGGTGGCGTTGCCGGTGTTCCCGCCCGAGACGTCCAGGCACTTGCCGAGGGCGCGGATCGTGCCGTCGGTGCCGACCTTCCAGGTCTGGGCGGCGTTGCCCAGGCAGTCGTAGATCTGGACGGGGGTGCCGGCGCCGCTGTTGCCGCCGCGCACGTCCACGCACTTGTTCGCGTAGCCGCTGATCGGGCCGACCGGGCCCGCCGGGACGGGGGAGCCGGTGACGATCCAGCCGTAGGAGGGCATCATCGGGTAGAAGCAGCCCGAGGAGGCGCTGGTGTTACCGGTGACCCAGTTGCTGCTCGAACCCGAGTAGGTGGGGAACCCGTTGCTGTCGAAGCCCTGGCAGGAAACCGCGAGCCGCCAGGTCTGCTGCGGGTCGATGCCCGTGCAGGTGCCGAGGAAACCGTTGCCGGTCCTGACGACGGAACAGCTCCCGGTGGCCTGGGCCCCTGCGGACGGCGCGTTCGGGGTGGTGCTCTCGGCGGCTCCGGCAGCGGGTGCGGTGAGCGCGGCGGCTCCGGCGAGCAGACCGGTGGCGAACAGGGTGACGGTACGACGCACGGGGAGAGTCCTTCCGAAGAGGGTGAACCGGCCGGCCCGCATGTGAAGCACCGGTGATGACGGTGTGATGTTTGCGCGGGCCGCGCGAAAGCATCGGGCACTGCCTGTTCACGGTCAACGGGCGGGGGTGAAGATCACGCCACCGCTCCGTCCACGGAGGATTGGTGCACGACACGGTCCGGGACGGACCCCGGCAGGCCGGACGCGCGGCCGATCCGGCCGGATCGCGTACGGCCCGGCCCCCGGGTGAGCGAGGGGCCGGGCCGTCGGGCGGTGCGGTGCCGGGCGGCGCCGGGTCAGATCCGGCGCAGGGTGAAGGCGTCCGACGGGTGGCCCGCGACGGCGTCGGCGAGGCCGGCGGAGAGCTGGTAGAGGCTGCCGGCCGGGCCGGCGAGGAGCGCGGTGGGGGTGGCGTCGACGGAGGGCCGGACGGCGGTGAGGCGGGCGGTGCGCCAGTGGTCGTCCGAGCGCAGTTCGACCTCGGCGTCCCGGCCGGCGCCCAGGAGGGCGTTGGTGACGCCCGCGACGGAGCCGTCCGGGCGGCCGAGCAGGCCGTCCAGGTGGAGCAGGGACGCGCCGCCGGCCACCTCGACCCGGCGCACCGCGGCCGGGTTCCACAGCGGGACCTGCCACAGCGTGCCGTCGTCCCACTTGCCGACGACCAGACGGCCCTCGCGCAGGACGATGCCGTTGAGGCCGTACGAGCCCGGGGCGGGAGCCAGCCGCGGGTCGCGCAGCAGCACGGAGGCGGTGCCGTCCGGCGCCACCCGGTAGACGACGGGGGCGAAGGAGTCGGTGACGTAGGCGGTGCCGTCGGGGCCGACCGCGATGTCGTTGGCCAGGTGGTTGCCGCCGTCGGCGGCGACGGCGGCGAGGTCGGTGTAGAAGATCCGCCGGCCGGTGTCCAGGTCGTAGGCGCCGATCCCGGCGATCTTCCCGAAGGTCGCGGCGCTACTGCGCTCGCCGACGCCGTTGTCGAGGTCGGTGACCAGGACGCGGTGGTGGACGGGGTCGATCCGCAGGCCGGCGATCTCGGTCAGCGCAGGGTCCCGCACCAGGGTGCGTACGCTCCCGTCGGTGCCGACGGCGGAGACGGTGCCGTGCCGCAGCGAGCCGAGCAGGAAGCGGTGGTGGGAGGCGTCCCAGACGCCCGACTCGGGCACCAGGGTCGGCGCGTGGCCGGTGATCACGGCCGGGGCCGGGCAGTCGGCGGCCGCCGCGGCGGGCAGCGTGCCGGCCGTGCCGAGCAGCGCGGCGAATGCGGCCGCGACCAGGGTGCGGCGGAGGGTACGGTGCTGACGGTTGCTCATCGGGATTCCCTTGCGCGTGCGATCCGTTGACGTGATCAAGTCTCGCGCGGACGGGCGGGCCGCAGCAGTGCGTGGGAGTACTGGTAGTCGGACTACCAGGGAGGACGGGGGACATGGTGGACGTGGTGGACGTCGACGACGCCGGGGAACGCCGGACGGCGCTGTCGAGCTTCCTGCGCACCCGCCGGGCGCGGCTGACGCCGCAGGACGTCGGGCTGGCGCCGGGGGTGCGGCGGCGCACCCCGGGGCTGCGGCGGGAGGAGCTGGCGCTGCTCGCCGGCGTGGGGGTGACCTGGTACACGTGGCTGGAGCAGGGCCGCGACATCCACCCGTCGCCGGAGGTGCTGGCCAGCCTGGCCCGGACGCTGCGGCTGGACCGGGCGGAGACGGCGTACCTGTTCCGGCTGGCCGGCAGCCACCCCCGGGACGGCGAGGTGGCCGCGCCGGGGGACGTCCCGGTCCCGCTGCTGCGGCTGATGCACGCGCAGTGGCCGGCGCCGTCGTTCGTGATGGACGCCAACTGGGACATCCGGGCCTGGAACCCGGGCGCGGACGCACTGTTCGGCCTGACCGAGCGGCCGCCGGAGGAGTGCAACCTGGCCTGGGTGGTGTTCGGCAACCCCGTGCACCGGGCCCGGGTCGAGCACTGGGAGGCACACGCCCGCCGCTTCCTGGCACAGCTGCGCTCCGCCTACGCCGAGCGCGGCGGTGAGGCGACGGCCGTGGGGCGCCACCTGGCCCGGATGATCCAGCAGGTCCGCGGCGAGTACCCGGAGGCGGACGCCTGGCTGGAGGAGCACCAGGTCGCCGAGCGCTCCGGCACCGAGAAGGTGATCCGGCACGAGGCGGTGGGCCTGGTACGGATCGACCAGCACGTGCTGCTGGCCGCCGAGGGCCTGCAGCTGATCGTGATGGCCCCGCGCGACGCCGAGTCGGAGGAGCGGTTGCGCGCGCTGGCGCCGGCCTCCGCCGCCGTGGCGGTCTGAAGCGGGGAGCGCCGCCCCGGCGGGGTGCCGGGGCGGCGGACCGGACCGGCCGTCAGGCCGGGAGGTTCCACTTCTGGTTCTCGGCGCCGTTGCAGTCCCAGATGCCGAGCTGGTTGCCGTTGGCGGTGGAGAAGCCCAGGTCGTCCAGGCAGCGGCCGGACTGCGGGTTGAGCAGCGAGCCGTCCGGGCGGGCCTGCCACTGCTGGGCGCCGGTGCCGTTGCAGTCGTAGATCTGGACCTTGGTCCCGTTGCCGGTGTTGCCACCCGAGACGTCCAGGCACTTGCCGATGGCGCGGATCGTACCGTCGACGCCGATCCGCCACTTCTGGGCCCAGGTGCCGTTGCAGTCGTAGATCTGGACCGGGGTCCCGTTGCCGAAGTTCGCGCCCTTCACGTCGACGCACTTGCTCGCGTAGCCGGTGATCTGGCCGGTCGGGCCGGCCGGCGGCACGGCGCCGAGCATGACGCGCGGGAACATGATCGTGTCGCCGAAGCCGCAGGACGCGGAGACGGTACCGTCGCCGATCCCCAGCCCGCCGAACGCGGGGCGGGAGAACTGCATCGTGTGGTCGGCGTTCCAGTAGAGGCAGTTGGCGGTGACGGACCAGGTCTGCATCGGGTCGAGGCCGGTACAGGTGCCCATGGCATTGAAGCCGGCCGCGTATGCGGAGCACGCGGGGGCGGCCTGGGCGGAGGTCGCGGGGGCCGCCAGGGCGGCGGCTCCGGCGAGCAGGGCGGTGGTCAGCAGTGCGGAGGTGCGGCGCATGGGGAGGGTCGTCCTTCCGGTCGGCGAATCACGTCGGCCCACGCCCGGTCGCACCGCGGTGACGGTGCGGCAGGTGTGTGGGATGCGTGAGAGCTTCGTGACTGAACGGTTCGCCGTCAACCGGCAGTTGGGCGGGTTCTGCCGGTGTCCGGGGCGCTGAGCTGCGCGGTCCCGCCGAACGGCATTTTCCCCCGGCCCTCGGCTCCGGCCCTCTGCTCCGGCCTCGGTCCCGGCCCCGGCCCTCGGAACACCCCCGACCCCGGAAGACCCCCGGTACGCAGTCCCCGGAACGCCGAACGGCCCGGCGCCCCCTCGTGGTGAGGGGGCGCCGGGCCGTTCAATTCCGGACGTCAGTCGAACGTGCGGCGCTGGCGCCCGGTCCCGTAGTTGGAGCCGGACTTGGCGCCGCTGCCGGGCTTGGAGCGCCCGGAGGAGCGGCCGATGAAGCCGGCCGCCTGCGGGCGGTCGCCCTGGGTGGCGGCGCCCGTCCGCTGCTTGGGGCGGGGGCGGCGCGGGTTGCCGTTCATGTCGACGTCGGTGGGCAGTCCGGAGCGCTTGCCGGGGCGGCGGCGCTGGCCGCCGTTCTTGACCCCGGCGCGCCCGCCGGCCGTCTCGTCCGCCGGACCGGCCGCGGCGGCCTGGGCCACCGGCACCGCCAGGGTGACCGGGACGCCGCTGGGCGTGCGGGCGCCGGTGATCCGGGTCAGGTCGGCGTCGCCGGGGCGGATCTTGGTGACGGTCGGGCGGATGCCGGCGACCGTCATCAGCCGGTTGACCTCGCGGCGCTGCTCGGGCAGCACGAGGGTGACGACCGTGCCGGACTCGCCGGCCCGGGCGGTGCGGCCGCCACGGTGCAGGTAGTCCTTGTGGTCGATCGGCGGGTCGACGTTGACCACGAGGTCCAGGCCGTCGATGTGGATGCCGCGGGCGGCGACGTTGGTGGCGATCAACGCGGTGACGTGGCCCTCGCGGAACTGGTCGAGGACCCGGTTGCGCTGCGGCTGGGACTTGCCGCCGTGCAGGGCCGCGGCCTTCACGCCGTTGGCGAGCAGCTGCTTGGCCAGCCGGTCGGCGCCGTGCTTGGTGTGCACGAACATGATCACGCGGCCGTCGCGGGAGGCGATGTGCGCGGTGGCGGAGGCCTTGTCGGTCTGGTCGAGCTGGAGGACGTGGTGGTCCATGGTGGTCACCGCGCCGGCCGACGGGTCGACCGAGTGGGTCACCGGGTCGGTCAGGAAGCGCTTGACCAGCCGGTCGACGTTGCGGTCCAGGGTGGCGGAGAACAGCATCCGCTGCCCGCCCTCGGCGACCTGCTCCAGCAGCTTGCTGACCTGCGGCAGGAAGCCCATGTCGGCCATCTGGTCGGCCTCGTCCAGGACGGTGATCGCCACGTCGGAGAGGTTGACGTCACCGCGCCCGATCAGGTCGTCCAGCCGGCCCGGGGTGGCGACCAGGACCTCGGTGCCGCGGCGCACCGCGCTGGCCTGCCGGTTGATCGACATGCCGCCGACGACGGTGGTGATCCGCAGGTTGACGGCGGTCGCGTACGGGGTGAGCGCCTCGGTGACCTGCTGGGCCAGCTCGCGGGTGGGCACCAGGACGAGCGCCAGCGGGTGCCGGGCGACGGCGCGGCTGCCGGCGGTGCGGGCGAGCAGCGGCAGGCCGAAGGCCAGGGTCTTGCCGGAGCCGGTGCGGCCGCGGCCGAGCACGTCGCGCCCGGCGATCGAGTCGGGCAGCGTGGCGGCCTGGATCGGGAACGGCTCGGTGACGCCTTCGCGGCCGAGCGCGGAGAGGATCGCCTTGGGCAGGTCCAGCTCGGCGAAGGTGGCCGCCGGGGGGCGCGGCGGGGTGCCCTGGACGACGGTGAAGTCGGCGGCCTCGGGTGCGGCGGTCCGGGTCTGCTTGGGGGCGCCGGAGCGGCCGCGCGGCTTGCGCGAGCGGTCGCCGCCGCCGCCGGCGGTGCGGCGGGACTGGTCGGTGGTGCGGGCGCCGCGGTCGCGGGGCGGGCGGGCAGGGGTGGTCACGGGATCTCCGTCCGTCGGTCGGCAGCCCGCGGGTCGCGGGCCGGGTCGGCCGTCGGGGGTGAGTCCGCCGCCCCGGCCGTACGGCGGCATGAACAGGGGCCCGCACCGTGCGGTGCGGGCCCCGCTTCGCGATCTTCGCGAGTCAGCGTGGGCTGACGTCAGCCGATGATCTGGATGTTCTCGGCCTGCGGGCCCTTCTGGCCCTGCGTGACGTCGAACTCGACCTTCTGGCCCTCGAACAGCTCACGGAAGCCCTGAGCCTGGATGTTCGAGTAGTGGGCGAACACGTCGGCGCCGCCGCCGTCCTGCTCGATGAAGCCGAAGCCCTTTTCGCTGTTGAACCACTTCACGGTGCCGGTAGCCATAACCGTCTCCTCTAAAACTGGGGCATCAGGGATCCACACCTCGTGAATCCCCAAGTAGCCGCGATCCCCATCCGGAGACTGAAACACCGGACAAAACAAATGCGCCTGTTGGTTGGAACCAGCAGGCGCACATACACGTTCATGGGAACCAAAACTGCAACTGCCTCGACTGTAGCACGGCGACACCCCGCGCGACCGGGGATTTTCCGCCGAACAGATCACGTTTGACGCCCTCGGAACAAGGGGACGCGGCGCCCCGCCGAAGCGGGGATGTACGCCCCGGTCACCGGCTACTCCTCCCAGGTCTTCGGCTCCAACCAGCTGGAGAACC
>NZ_JBEZIQ010000060.1:0-57381 GCF_040651155.1 Kitasatospora sp. NPDC048545 | reverse complement strand
CAGCGCGGCAGCCTCCAGGCGCACGGCCTCACGGCGCTGACGTGCCTTCGCTGTCAGCCCGCCCCCATCCGCATATCGCATGCCAGACGGTCTACGCCGACAGGTGACCGTCCGTCAGTAAAACGGCAGATCCATCACCCCAAAGAGCAGATGTCAGTAAAGGGCTCTTACCTGCGCTTTTGCGGTCAGGCTTGCATTTGATGCATGATCGCGCGCCCAGTGAACCAGGGAGGGCGGGTCGCGTGAGAGGTCTGAGCGAGGGGTCCGCGCGGCTCGTGCTGCTCGACGGCGTCGCGCTGCTGCACCCCGAGGACGCCGTGTTCGACGGCATGCTGGACGGCTGGGCACATCAGCAGCTCGGCGGTCGGCGGTCGGCGCCTGCAGCCGGACACGGTCCGGGGCCGCCAGCAGCTCGTGCGCCGGTTCAGCAAGTTCACCAACGCCTACCCCTGGCAGTGGTCCGCCGCCGACGTTGACGAGTGGATGACCTATCTGATCAGCGAGCTGAGGCGGGCCGAGTCGACGATCCGCGGCTACCAGACCACGCTGCGGCTGTTCTGCGACTACATCACCTCGCCGCACTACCAGCGGCCGCAGGAGTGCGAGACCCGCTTCGGCACCCACCCCGTTCAGATCTGCCACGAGTGGAACACCGCGGCCCACCTCGTCGACTACGAGGGCGACCCGGAGCGCCGGCCGATGACGCGCGAGGAGATCCAGCTCTTCCTCTACTACGCCGACGACCAGGTCGACCGTGCAATCCGGCTCGGCCGCAAGGGCGCCCTGGCGGCCTACCGAGTTCAGGCCCCGCCGGGCCCGCATCGTCTCCGAGTAGGCGGATTCCGTGGCCGACCACCTGCCGCGGTTCGCGGCCGAGCCCGAGCGCGTCATCGTCGAAGCCGTCCTGACGGCCGATCCCCGACTGCCGGCCGCCGACGTCGAGGCCGTCCTGGTCGCCGCCGTGCGGCGCCGACCCGACCGGCGCCAGCTCGCCGAGGCACTGGACGCCGACCCCGAGCTGCTGACCGGCTGGCAGGCCGTCCCGAAGACGCTCGTCTGGGACAACGAGCCGGGTGTCGGCCGGGGCAGGCCGACCAGCGAGTTCGCCGCCCTGGCCGGCCTGCTCGCCACCCGGCTGCTGTTCTGCCGGCCCCGCGATCCGGAGGCGAAAGGCCTGGTGGAGCGGGCCAACGGCTACCTGGAGACCAGCTTCCTGCCCGGGCGCACGTTCACCGGGCCCGGCGACTTCAACGCCCAGCTGGCCGCCTGGCTGCAGATCGCCAACCGGCGCCGGCACCGCACCATCGACGCCAGACCCGTCGACCGGTGGGAGACGGACCGGGCAGCCATGCTTGCGATCCCGCCCGTTGACCCGCCGGCCGCTTCGCACACGTCTGGGCCGTGACCACGACATCCGCGTAGACACCAACGACTACTCCGTCCACCCCCGTGCGATCGGCCATCTCGTCACGGTCCGGGCGGACACCGAGCAGATCACCGTAACCTGCGGCGAGAACGTGGTCGCCCGCCATGCCCGTTGCTGGGCCCGCCACCAGTCGATCACCGACCCGAGCACGCTGCCGCGGCCGGGCACCTGCGCCAGGAGGTCCACCGGCACCACGCCGCCCGCGCACGCACCGCGGCCCAGGCTCAGCTTCTGGTGCCCGCCGGCATCGAGGTCGAGCAGCGCGAGCTGGCCACCTACGACCGCATCTTCACCCTCATCGAGGGCGGAGCCGGAAAAGAGGACCCCTGATGACCCCGACCCCTGCCCCCGCCGACCAGAGCACCACCACCGCCACGAGCGACCGTCCGAGGGCCGGAAGGCCCGCACCGGGCGGCAGACCGCCGCCGACCTGGCCTTCCTTGCCCGAGCGATGAAGGCC
Source organism: Kitasatospora sp. NPDC048545 (assembly GCF_040651155.1). Classification (NCBI taxonomy): domain Bacteria; kingdom Bacillati; phylum Actinomycetota; class Actinomycetes; order Kitasatosporales; family Streptomycetaceae; genus Kitasatospora; species Kitasatospora sp. NPDC048545. The sequence continues at coordinate 55,495 of NZ_JBEZIQ010000060.1, read as the reverse complement.
CCCGCCCTGCTGGACGCCGCCGAGCGCCTGGCCGAACGCGCCCTGGCCGAGTCCTGGACCCACCTCGAATACCTCGTCGCCTGTCTGCAGCGCGAGGTCGCCGCCCGCGACAGCCATGGCGGCGAGGGCCGCATCCGCGCCGCCCGCTTCCCCGCGATCAAGACCCTCGAGGAACTCGATCTCGCCCACCTGCGCGGCCTGACGCGCCAACAACTCGCCCATCTGGGCACACTGGACTTCATAGCCGCCCGCGAGAACGCGATCTTCCTCGGGCCTCCGGGCACGGGCAAGACCCACCTGGCCACCGGGCCACGACTGGCCCAAAACTGAACCGCTGGAACCGGCCCGTTTTGAGCCGTCGCCGACAGTCCCACACCCCGCGTCCGCAGAGCAAGTAGTCGGCGCTGTCGGTGAGGGCCCGGGAGCAGGTGGAGAGCTCCGGGGTTCCCCGGACGTCTTCTGAGGAGAGCGCCCACTCCCGATCGGTGACGGCGCGGTGGGCTCGCGCTGCTCGGAGAGGCGGTGTCCGGCCGGTGCCCTGAACCCGCGCCGGTGCCCGGTTGACGTACGACCAGCCGGCTTCCCGCCGAATGGCGAGGTTCTGCCGCCTGTGCGGCATGGGACGGCGGTCAGTTCGCCGGAAATCTCGGGAGTGGCGGCAGGCTCTTGGTGAGTCCGGCCCCGCCACCGAACGTGTGGGCGGGGCCGGCTCGCCGCTGGGTGGGTCAGCAACCGCTAGAGCAGCCAGCCGAGGAAGGCCACGATGTTACCGAGCAGAGTGAGGAGCATGAGTGTCGTTCCTTTCGATTCCGTCGGAGCATGGTTACCGGCCATACGAGTTCAGCGCCGGGGCGTGGCTACGGTCTGCAGCCCTTAGCACGCACTCCGTAGCTACCCGCGCCCAAACGTGAGATCACCCGAAAGGGGGAAGATTCACCCTATTGGGCCAACCTGATGTGACCCGCCTCGTCACACCAGGTTGGCTGCCGTTACCCAGGGGCAGCCACGTGGGCGGGGTGGAGAGCGCAGCGATCGCCACCGACCCGTGAGTCCCGCGTGGGAATCGGATCGGCGGCAGCTTGATGCGAGAACCCACTCGGTGGGCCTGGGGTGTGAAGCGTGGTCGCTGTCGGGCCGAGAATCGGGAACGGCACAGCCGCCGCAGTGCTCGGCCCGAAGCCACAGTCGGACGCCGCCCCACCGACCCGCGTGTCGACGCGGAGCAGTGCGGCGGCGCATGGCTTCCTGGCAGAGAAGGGGCGTGTCAGCGCGCATCAATCCCCTGCGGTCGGACTACCGGTCAAAACGGGGATGCCGACGGTCCCGGACCGGTCATGGTTGCCGCACCAGAGCCATCGGCCTCGGTGTCGCGCTCGGCATCAAGGTCTACGCTTTCCGGCACGGAAATGGCGATGCACGGGACGCTACTCCTGTGGCAATGGCTCCGACGGGCGGCGTATTTCACCGGTCATCGCCATGCGCGCGATGATCACCTCGAGCGCAGATCTCGGGCTCTCGTGCGGGCGGGCGGGCGGGCGGAGAATTTCAGTACATTGTGACGACGTTCGCAGGCCTGCGCACTGCGCACCGTCATCCCAGGCTTATCATCCTGGGAATCAAATGTCGAATTGGCCGGGCCTCGCAGCGATTGGGAATTTGCCAATCCACCACCCCTGAGGCGATGGCAGGACGCCCTCAGTCGAATGTCGGAGACATCGGACAACCCCTCCCGGTGATTCCCCCGTGTTGTTCACGTGCTACCGAGATGCCCGATGCGAAGGTTTCTGCCGGCGCTCCTCCTGGGGCAATTGCCGGGTTGCGATCAGCTGGCGCACCATCTGCTGCAAGGACACCACAGCCGTCACCGGCGGAAGGCCCGCGACCACGGCCTCAGGCATGGTGCAGGGCGTGTTGACGATGCACAGGAGACTGGCGATCCCAGCGAATACCAGGATTACCGTCCAGGAATTCCCCACCTTACGTCCTCCCAGAGCGGCGCGCAGTACGGAGAGGGATGCAACCATCCACGGTCCGTAGACGACGACCGGCCAATACTGGGACAGACCCCTCGGCAGCTGGGAGAGAGCCACGTCCTGCAGAGGATGATAGGAGATCATCCAGCCGAGGATGCACACCACAGTGACGATCGTTGCCGTCAGGAATCCGATGACGGATCCCACGATGTCGGGCTGGCGGCGTGCCGGGCGGGGGCGATGCTCCCGGCGGTCGGCGATTAGATGGGGCCGGAACCCCATGGCCGACGGGCCGACTTCTTCTTTGACCGCTTCCGCAATCGAAGGATGCGGCTGCAGCCCTGGATCGACCCAGCCATTGACGACCGGATAAGACAGGTCGGCGGACAGCTGTTCCGAGTGCGGCCAATGGGGCTGGTTGTGTATGACCCCGTCATCGGGGATGAATCCAGTTGCGTAGTAGGAGTTGTAATCGATGTCTGTTGACTCGTACACAGCAGAGCTCCTGTTCGCGTGGTCGTGAGGGTCGCGGTCAACAGTCTCAATTAGTCCTCCCATTCCTCTGATCGGCAAAGTCGCGTCGAGAATTCAAACTCAAGTCGACGCAGGATGCGGAAGAGTTCGGCCAGCTGGCGTGAGCAATGCGCCAGGACCACGCGTTCGCCATTCTTCACGAGGTAGCCGATTTCCATATCTCCAGCGGCATTCCTCCGGTCCGGAACGAATAGCCAGTTGTCGCCGGCACTGCAGATCCTGTCCCGCTCCAGCAGCAATGGAAGAGGAGGCTTGACTGTTGGACTCATGCCCCGACAACGATGGGCTAATCAGCGAGAAATGTACGGCATCCGGGTGTCCTGAAATATGCTCAGGCTGTCGGCGCTCAAAGATTTTACCCAGGTCGCCGAGCTCCTCGTTCGAGCGTGCAGCGGTCCTGTGGCTGGCCTCGGATGGGAGCGGTAGAGGCAAGCGCGACCACCGCCGCTCGCTCAGCTTCCCCTCTTTCCCGGCGGGATGGCCTCGAGCGGCGCCAGATACTCTGCAATTCTCCCCAGCGAGGCGCGGCTGCGCGCGGAGGCCGTCGGCGGGTCGGCCCTCGGGCGGACGCAGGGCCACCGTTGCACCCCTTCCGGTTCGGTTATCTGATTGATGGAAGCTCAGATTGCTTGAGATGATGGCTGGTTGCGTGTTTCCCGTGTGGGTGCGCTGGTGACAGGACTGCTTGATGCCGCATCATGGCCGTCGGCACGAGCTTTGGTGGCGACCGACGCGGCTGCGTCCCGCAACGTGATCAACCGGCGGTCTGCCAGGCCGACTCGTGGCTGGCCGGCGGTGACGTCCTGTCGCAGCCGCGGCATCTTCGGTTGACCGTGGGGTCTGATCGTGGCCCCCGAAGCCTTCCGCGCGACGGCTGGGAAACGGGCGTGTTTGAGCTGTCCGTGGTGCCGACTCGAACGAACTGCTGCCCTCGTGGACAGATGTAGGGGGCTCCGACGATGAGTCGTGCACGAGAGGTATTCACACTCTGTGACGAAGGGGGTACTCTTGGTCAAGGCTTGGCTCAGTCATGGATCAGCCGTCCGGACTCTGGTGAGTCCGGACGGCCGTGGGGCGCAGTCGGTGCGACATCGCTGTTCCAGATCACCCCTCAGGCGCCTGGACCCGAAACCGCGTCAGGCAGAAGCGACCAGTCGTGATCACTTCTCTTCTGTTCGTTCGACCCTCTTCAATCACGTCGCCCCCCTGTGGGGAGGTTTTGACATGACCTAGCAGCATCGAGACGGTTTGGTCCGCACCACCGGACCTTCACCGTCTGTGCACCAGGCACATGCTTCGGTGTCTGAACGCCCTGCATCCGTCGTCGCTGACCACATGCCTAGGCCGACGACGGAATCCACCGCTGCCTCGGCCCGTCTGCACACTCGGGACACGGCGAGAACCTGTGTCCTGACGGGCCGTTGCCTCCTCACACGTCCGTAAGTAGGCACTGCCATTTTGCATCACCGAATCAAAAACTACCAGGCAGCCCGCGCCCACGTCGCGAGTCGTCGCTCCGTCCGTCCAAGGGGAGGGCACAGAGTCCTGAATGAGAGAACCCTCCAAGGACCTCCCCGAGCGGGCTGTCGCGCGCCAGTGACCACCGCTCAAATGGAGGCGACCGGGGAAAGAATCGCCTCGGCCACTTTGGGACCGTCGTCGATCAATCCGGGTGTCGATGGGCGGTCGGACCGGCCGGGCCGGGAAGTGAGCGAGCGTCGGGCTTTCGGCGGTGCTCCGTGATTCCGCGATACTCGGGCACCGTGTGCACGGAACCGGCCGGCAGCCCCGCGCCTGCTCGCGGAAAGGCGCGTGCGCCCGGGCAGAGCGGCCTGCCCGCCACCCGGTTCCCAGCGGCGTGGCTCAGTGACAGGGACTTGACCGGCGACCTGATCCGGGTCGTGACGCTGGTGCAGGACTACGGCTGGAAGTCAGGACTCTGCTTCGCCGCCGACGAGACCATCGGGCGACAGCTAGGGTTGTCACGGGGTGGTGTTAACCGCCTAATCGCCAAGGCAAAGGCCAAGAGCCTGGTTCGGGCGTCTCGAAATCCTGTCACCGGAACCATGAACCGACGTGTTCGTCCACTGGCCGACGACGAGCTGGCCGTGTGCGTGAGTTCATATGCCCGGGCGTATCTGGCCGGCACTCGGTTCAAGGTCTATGCCCTGCTTGCCCTGCGGCAGCACTTCCCCGAATCGACTCCTGTCGTGCGAATCGCACGCGAGTGCCGGATAAAGGAGGCTACGGCCCGCGAAGCGGTGGCCGAACTCCTGGCCCAGGGCTGGGTGAGCAGAGGAGCCGGCGAGAAGAGGGCGTACAGATACGTCGTCCATCCCATGCCCGTCCGCGTACCGAACGGGCAGCCCGAGTCTCGCCCGAGCGGATCCGTCCCCACGCTGCGATCCGTGAACGGGTCGGCAGGCCATGGTGTCGAGGTCGTCGACTCCGGACCGTATGCCCATCAGGGCGCCTCGCTCGACATGTGCCGGGAGAGCGCCGGTTCGGTGACAGCCGATTCCCCCGGTCCGGTGACACCGACCACCCCCGATCCGGTGGCAGAAACACGATCCTTCCAACATGACTTGCTGAACATGTCGGCGGTGGTGGGCGGTTGCCTGTCCCCAGAACCGGAAACTGTGCGCGCCCGCACGCGAGGGCACGCGGCGGGTGCCGGGGAAGACGGAGCAGGCCCGGAGGGACGCGACAGGTGGCAAACCGACCGGAAGATGATCCAGTCGATGACCGACGACCAGAGGCGATGGGGACGGCAAGCCGCGTCGTCGGCTCTGAGCCGCCTGCCGGGGCAACTGGCTGACCGGCTGACCGAGCGACAGCTCAACCTCTTCGCTCAGCACATTGTCGCAACATTCGCCGACTACGGCACATGCCCCGATGTCCACGGCGCGGTGATTCTCAAAGCTCTCGAGTCGGCCTGGGAGTTCGCGCGGCGCAGGGAGCCAGTCGGCGCTGTGCCGTGGTCTTCGGTGGTCTCCCCGCTTCTCTGGCTGACCGGGGTCGTCGACCGGGCAAGCGAGACGGTCACGGCGACCAAACCGGTCCGAAGCCCCGAGTGCGTACTGTGCCGCGGGCCCCTGATCGTCCGCGACGCGGACGATCCGAAAGCCTGCCGTTCCTGTGGTCCCGCCGCCGCCGCTGAAGCCTGCCGCCGGCTTCGGGAGCAGTGGGAGCTGTCCGGTCACCAGCCGGACGCGCAACCCCCGAGCGACCCGCTCACGGTGCGGATCGCGCCCGCTCCGAGCGAACTGTCCGGTCGGTCGGCGGCAGAGGGCGACGACTCGGAGGGAACCATCCTTCGTCGGCGGCTTGCCGCTCGCCGGCTCGAGCGGGAACGAACCTGCGCCAGGTTCGGCGAGGCTTTGCCGGCGGCCCACACCGCCGCTGCCGGTCAGCGGCGCCAGGGCGCCACCGAAGCCGACCATCAGGCGGGCACCGATCGAGGAAGCGCCGACGGGGCGCGTGAGCACGGGACCGGGCTCCGTGACGTGCCCCCGGAAGCCGTAGCGGCGTCTGATCCTGCTGTGCGGGGGGACGGCCGACCCGATGCGGGGAAGACCGGCATGGCCGCCACGACACGACCGGGGCCCGCGAGACGCCACCGTGGAACGTCCCGCCATGTCTACCCTTCCGATGGCCGGCCAGTTGCTCCCCGGCGCTCGAGGCCGACTGGGGCGTGGGGACCTGCTCGTGCGTCCCCGCGGCCGGACCGGAGGTCGGAGACTGCCTGCGGAGTCCGCCGTGGTCATCGCCGATTGCAGGCGTTGTGTGGACTGTGTCCGGGTGTGCCACCGGCGGTAGAGCGCCTACGTTTTGTCCGGACGTCAGTACGTGCACTTTGGACACGAGGGAGGCCAATCGTTTCGTGATCTTGGGATCCTGAAGAGCTGCATGCAGGTCGGCTGATCCCGGGACGCAACCCCACAGAAGCACGCGGCAGCAGCCTCGTCACGGCATCCGGAGTCGCCAGGCCCGCGACCGCACTCCAGCCGTCAATCTGCCTGACACGCGGCCATGGCCCGACGTGGATGTTTCCAGCGTCAGCGATGCCGGGAACCAGCCCGTCGAGATCCTCACCCCGAATCCGGCAATTGCTATGCCGTACGTCAGAAGTCGGCTCGGGGACCGTGGGCGGTGGTGTGGACAGGACCTGCGAGGCTGATCGGGGTCGTGCGAGCCATCGGACCACGGTGCCGATCAGCGCCCATCGGCAACATTCGTCTCGCTGCGAGGTCGCGATCAGTGCGTCCGGATCACTGTCGCGGATCCCGATCGGCTCCCGCATACGGTATTCCGTGATCATCGGGCACTCGCCTTCAGATATGCTGTCCAGTTTCCCGAGCAAACAGTACTGAATGTGAAAATTTCCTGACCGAACGGCTTCCGGTCCGTTCACACAGGCGATTTGCATTTTCGGCACACTCGGCCATACGGGTGAATCGACCGGTCGGGGGATTGCGATTATTTCGGCTCGATGAGTAACTGGTTACATCCGAACCGGGTGGGTCACCCATCCTCTTCGGGGGAAGTCGCTGCCGTGTCCGCCAGCGCTTCCGGCTTGCGCCTGATCGTTGAGGAGGCGCGTCGCCGTACCCCCGGTGGAGGAATTTGGATCCGCGGGCCGGTGCGAATTTCGTCGCACCGGTCCGCGTCGGCTCACAGGGGCTTCTCCGCAAGGGCCGACAAATGCAGTCTCTCCAGACGGGCATACAGGTGTGCGCAGTCCGCCGGCCGGTCTTCTGCCCTCGGCGGTCGCTCTACTTCCGGCCTGTCAGGCACCCGGCCGGCGCGAGCGCGGCGCCGCGCAAGTCGTCGGGATCAGACTGACGATCAGCGACCGGACAGCGGAGGCGTGTCGGCCGTCCGGCCGAGGTCGGATGGGCCTGGCCGTATTCCCACCGGGGTGCTGTGCTGGCAGCGGCTCCTGCCGGGACTGACTGCCGGCCCGACGGAACGGCTGATTTCGGCCAGGTCGGTGTGGAATTTCGTGAGCGAGTCGGCCGCTGGTGTGCGCCCGAAGGGAAACCTGCCCAAAAGGTCCGCCGAAGACCAGGACCAATGGCCCTGACTGTCCGCCATTCGCCGTGAAGCCTGGACTTGACGGGGCGAAACGAGCCAAGTTCATTCCGCCCGGTCATCGGTAGCAAGAACTCTTCTTACCGTCACACTAGGCGCTGCATCGCGCAAAACACGCCCCCCTTTTCTTGCGGCGGAACACTTCCCCGCGGATAATCTATTTCTGATTGATTTCCACCAGTCCGGCGCCCGCTCGGTTGACTGTTCCGGCCTTCCGATGGGGGGAGGTGCCCTGGACGGACCGAGTCGCGCCGGCAGCCGCTCTCGGCTCGTGAGCCGGGAAGCGACCACGCCGTTCACCGAGGAGGAGATTTCACTGACCACCGCAGAGATCAATGGACGACCGAGAAGAGCTCGTGCCGAGGGCGTCCTGAGTCACTGGGCCAGGGGCCGGCCGCTGTCCTTCAGGCTGTCTCCCTCGGTCGCGCAGTACCGATCTCGCGGCGGTTGGCAGGGCTGTGGCTGGACGCCGAGGACGTTCGGGCCGACCGTGCCCGGGCCCCCTTACTGGTGATTTCCGAACTCGTCGCCGATGCCCTCGAGCACTCCGACAGCACGCACCCCCACCGTTTGGTTGCGCGTCGGACCGCAGACTGGATCCTGCTGGAGGTCCGTGATCGGGGGAAGACCTCCGCCGTGCCGCGGCTGCACCGCGGAACGCCGGACGATGACCACGGCAGAGGCCTGGCACTCGTTGCGGATTGCGCGCAGCAGTGGGGACGCGGCTCGGCACGGACAGCCACCGCTCGGTGTGAGCCGCCGTCCCGCTGTCCGGTGGGAGCACCGCCGCGTGCTGACCGTTCAGGGCCAGTCGCGATCCGACGGGGTCGGGCGGCGCACTGAGCTCAAGCCCCGATCCTCCATTGCGCACATCGTTAGTAGGAGAACCCATGCCCAACAGCATCGAGAGCCGTGAGATCGTCAACAGCGTGATCAACTCGGTGGCCCGGCTCGACCGCGACGCCCTGCGTCGCCTCGATCCCGAAAGGCTCAGCGCGCAGTTCAACGCACGTCTGGAGCTCGAGGACTACTTCCACGCACTGTGGGAGCATCTGAAGGACTGTGGTGAGCGCCCAGCCGTCCGCACGGAATACCAGCCGCTTGCCGCTGTCCTCGACCTGCTCGCGGGCTTGAGCGAGAACGCCATGTTGGCCGACGGCGTCATGCAGCAGGACCTGTTCCGTCAGCCCCAGCAGTGACAGGCTCCTCCGGAGGCAGGTGCCGGGGGCTGGCCGGAGGATGCTGCCGTCGATCGCTTGTCGTCTACCAGTATCCGGTACCTGCCGGTCCCGGCCACCAGCCTGCCGGGCAAGCCGAGGTCGGGTTGAAGGCCATCGGGCTGCACGAGGTCGGGTTGAAGGCCATCGGACTGCAGGATCGTACGCCCGCACTTCGATGGCGTTGAGCCTGTACGAGCCAGCCGTCCAAGGTGCCCCAGGCACGCCGATGAGGGCAGATAGCGGCGGTCAAGGGTACGGGGAGGATTCCCGTGTTCGGAATGCCGAAGCCACGGCGGCTCGGCGGACCCGGGGATCTGGGAGGACACCGTGCGGGTCAGCGCGGTCTTGCCGCGTAGGCCGGTTCCCGGGTGTATGACGCTCTCCCCGATGCGCTCCATGCCTGACAGGGATCGGGGAGGAGCACCTCACCCTCGACCAGGACGTGACAACGCTGGTCCGGGCCCGGGTCGAGCACGTCCTCTCACGGATAAGGAACTGGATCATCCCGCGAGACCGCTGCCTGCGCGGAGCTGGCACGCACCAGGCCATGCCCGAAGGTGCGCGGCTTGACAACCTCGCACCCAGTGGATGAAGCCGGCCCCGCTTCACCGTGAACTCCTCACGCCCGCACAGTGTGATGAGGCTGCACGGCGAGGTGGAGACGGCAACCACCTCGCCGGTCGTCGGCAGCCTTCGCGGACGACGTAGACAACGGTGACCTCCACCGGGCAGGCCGAGCTCGTCCGTCGCCTCAAAGACAGGGGCTTTGTCGACCAGCGACCAGCGACCAGCGTGGTCGTGCCTCGTCCGCGAACTTGAACCCCCACCCGGGGAAGGGCTCATCGTCCACCTGACGGACGGCTTCACCACGCAGCTCGGTCACCAAGGCCCCCACACCCGGGCGGGTCAACAACGGCTACCCGTATGCCGCGAGACCTCACACTTCGGAATACGAGACGATCTCCAAGGCGTCCGTCAACGCGGCCGCCACGGCGTCCTCGCTGGTCAGCGCAGCGACGGAATCGCCGATCGAGTTGGACACCGCCGCGCGGATGCTGTCGGTCCTCGCGGCGATGATGTCCGTGTGGACCTGGTCCGGCTGGCAGATGCAGTCGTGCCTCGCTCGGGCAAGGATGACGAGGGTGCGGATGTTGTAGGCGCGGGCGTCGGCAGTGTTGCCGGCGATGTCGGCGTCGATGGCGGCCGCGTTGCTGTCGAGAGCGGCCGTGAGGTCGGCGGCGCACGCCGACACCTGGAGCGCGGTGGCTTCCGCGGCCTGGGCTGCGGGGGCGATGGCGAGGGCGGTGCCGAATGCGATGGCGACGGCAACGACACTGGCGGAAAGACGAGAACGGATCATACGAATCCCCTCCGAAAAGAAGCGTTCAGGCCGACGCGGCGTCGGCCTGAACGGAACGTAATGCACCGCCAAGGGCGAGCGGCAGGGCGTGCAGACCGGCAGGATGGTGCGAAGAATTGACCTTCCGGCAATCGGAGACGAATTCGGTAGTCTTCGTACAAATTGGCGCTACTCCATCCGAGTTACTACAGGGAAGAGTGCCCGGCGCCGGAAAGGATGGGATGGGGAATTCGGTCAGCAATTCCCGAAGTCTCACTTGCCGCCGGTCTGTGAAATTACCCGGCTCCGGTCGGCCGCTGCCGACCACACGCAGGACGGGGGCGCGACCCGAACGCCTTCGGGACCGACCGGCCGGCCCTGTTCTGGACGTGCTCATGTCCAGTGCTGGGGCGCAGATCGCCCGTCAAGCGCGCTGTCTCCCTCGGAGGGGTCTTGTTGGTTCCGTGCTGTCCGGTTCGAGTGCCTCGCCGGGTTGGTGTGGCTTCGCCGATGCGGCGTCGGGTCGTGTTGCCGATGCGTGGCGAGGCGGATCACTGCCTCGGAACGGGCGAACTCATCGCCCTCGGTCGGCTCCTTCCGGATCCGACCGAGAACGCCCGTCCACCGCCAGGATCGGCTGGGCCACCCCGGCGAACCGCCGGCCTGTCGACCAGGCTCTAATCCGTCCTCCTGACGGGCGTCCTGTCGAAGTGCTTCGGCCGCCGCGATCGCTTCGGCGGACGGCGGACTGTACATCTTGCTGTGGCAGGCCGGCCTCGCTGCCGGGAGGGGGCGTTCGAGGCCGATCCCGTGCCGGTGACCGATGACCGACAGGCCGGCACCGTCGGGTGCCAGTGAATGTTGAGCGATCACCCTTCCGCGAGGAGTCGCAATCGCCAGAAGGGCATCACCGAGCCTTCGGCGCACTTCCACGGCGTGGCCTTGTAGATGCCGTGGAACCGCGTAGAGGTTGCCCCGGTAGGACACCATGCTGTTGGCCGAGACCGTTCGAGCCACGCTGATCCTGGCAGGGTAAGGGTTGTGGGGAATGTCGAGCAGGACCGGCGCAGGGGGCACGGGGTACCCGTCGTGGCCGCCCCTTGTCGAAGCCCGGCGAGTGTCCATGAGCCTGGCCAGCCTGTCGAGGCTCTCCTGCGCCTCCAGCGGGCCGGTGTCCATACCACTGGTCTGCCACCACCGGACGAGCGCTTGCCTGATCGCCTCGTCGTCGGCGCCGTGCCGTGCCAGACCGAGATCCGCGACAGCGCCGTAGTGCCTCGCGACCTTGCCCAGCGCTGTGGTCAATTCGCCACCTCCCGGGCAGTGGATCGGCTGTGTCCGGTCGAAGCGCCAGCGCCAGCCGGTACAGCCGAACTGACGCAGGATCCGGTCGACGGAGCCGACCAGGTGACCGAGATCGATCTGCTCTGCGAGCGCCGCGCTCCACCGCTGGGAGTGGGTCAGGCGTCCCACCAGGATGCAGGCATGGGTGCTGCCCCAGTCAGCAGGGGGGTCGGAGAAGACGTACCAGCGGAAGTGCACTTCCTCCACGTTGTCCTGCAGACCGGGCCGGGAACGGGGGGGACGCTGGCACAGCGGGCACCTGGGACGCAGCTGATGGGTCCTCAGGGCTCGGGTGAAGGTCGAGTATCCGCCGTTGTAGCCGAGATCGACGAGTTCGGCGAACAGCGCCGATGCCTCGAAGTGGGCATCGTCGTGCAACCGCTGGCGACAGTAGGGGATGAACCGCTCGAACTCGTCCCTACCGGAGCTGCGGACTCCGACTGTTCGCTTCCCGCTGAGATAGGAACTCACCGTCTTGCGGTCGCGGCCGAGGAGGCGAGCGATTGCGGCGATCGACAATCCTCGGGATCGCAGGGCACAGATGTTGATGTATTCCTCTCTGGTCAACATTTTGCTCCTATCAGGCTCCGATGCGACTTACGGCCCCTCATGGGGATCCATGGGAAGCCAGGAAATATACACGAAACCCAGGGGTGGGAGCAGAAAGGTTTCTGCGAGGTTTCACCGATTGCTGCACAATTTTAGTGAGCAAATTGCCTGGCGATCAATTAGAAAAAGCCCCGTGTGTGCCGTGTCAAGTCGTGCACGGAGACCGGCCAAAGAGTGGCCGGATCTCGCCTGTTGGGCGCTGCAAATTTTCACAAGTGCACAATAGGAGTCGACTGGAATAGACCTCTGCGGGTGCCAAGGTGCTCGCGTTTCTCCCCGGATTCCAGGCCATCCACGCACCCGGCCGCCCGTCGCACGACTGTGCTCAGCGTGCGAGCACGCATGGGTACGGTCTCCGGGCGGTCGCCCTGCCGGCACCGCTGCTCAGTGAAGCGGTCACTGGCATATGCCGGTGTAGATGCTCACCCGCGCGCCCCCCGTTCGCTCCCATGCCCGCGCGTCGACCGGGTTCAGCGTCAGCAACGGTTGACACTTCGCGGGCTCCCGCGCTGCACGGCCGAGGTGCGTGTGGCCGCCGAGGGCGGTCAACTCTGCGACAGCCCTTCCGGTGTGGCCGAGAGGGGCCACACCTACGGCGCCGGTGCCACGGCCTCGGCATCGCTCCGGCACCACCGACACCACACCGGGAAATCGAAGGCGCCCCAGGCAAGAGGAGCACACCTTGCGGTCCGGGTGGAGCATCGCGTGCTCAGGCAGGCACCGGTGCCGGTCGCCGGCTACGTATCGCCCGCGTACGGATCGACCACACCCTCGCGCAGACGTGCCCGCAATCGGCGGGTGCGGCCCGTCGCTCGCCCAACTGGTCGGTGCCGGCCATCGCCTGTGCGGGGGGCGGTGACGTACGGGCGGCGGGCGGCCGGGACCTGGTCGTCGTCGTGGCGGCGGCCAGGGCCTTGCCCGCGGAGCCGGTGGTGCGGTGGGCCTCACTGGGGACGACCGGGGTCCCAGACCACCGCATGACGGAGCCGACCCTTTCCGACGAGACCGGCGGCTGCCCGGCATCCGCACCGGAGGGTGGACGGGCCCCGCTCCCCGCGCCGCACGTGCCGCCAATCGGGTGATGTAGCGTCAAGTTCCTTGCCTGCTTGTCACCTCAATGGGTTACTGGAAGCTCCAATCCGGTGGGTCGCCCATCCTCTCCGGGGGAGTGGGGCGTCGGCTTGCCGTATGGCCGGTCACTACCGTGGCGCCGTGGGCTCTCCTGGCAGAGGCGTGAATGATCCGCCCGCCACCGCGACCGGCGACAGTCATTCAGGACCGTCTCGTCCTCACGCCCGGAAAGCGGCCCGGCCACATCCGTGGACGGCCCGTCGGCGCCCGGTACACCGCCTCGGCCGTCCGTTTCGTCCTGGCCGGGGCCTGGTCCGACCCGCACCGTGCTCGGCCTGTGACTCTTCCTGGCACTCCGCCACGCGGTTCACCTCGTCTCGTTCAAGGAGGCAGTCATGCCCATCTCCCCCAACCAGGGATCGACCGGCGGCGGACAGAGCGTCGTCATCACCGGCAGCAACCTCGGTGGGGCCACGGCCGTGCGCTTCGGCTCCAAGCTGGCCGCCATCACCGCCAACACCCCCACCTCGGTCACCGTCACCGACCCGGCCGGCAGCGGGGTGGTCCAGGTGACCGTGACCACCCCGGGCGGTACCAGCAACCCGCTGAACTTCTACTACGTCGGCGCGCCGTTCAAGGCCGCGCTCAGCGACACCTCCGGGCCGCTGGCGGGCGGCAACGTCATCACCATCACCGGCTCGGGGCTGTCGACCGCCACTGCCGTGCACTTCGGGGCCAACAGCGCCACGCCGACCGTTGTCAGCGACGGCGCGATCACCGTCGTCGTGCCCGCGGGCGCGGCGGTCGGATCGGTCGGGGTGAGCGTGACCACTCTGGGCGGAACCAACAACGGTTTCAGCTACACCTATGTGGACGTGCCCACCGTGGCTTCCTTTACCCCCGGATCGGGCCCGGCCTCCGGCGGCACCGCGGTGACCATCACCGGCACCTCCCTGAGCAGCACCCAGTCGGTCACCTTCGGCGGCCAGGCGGCCCCGTTCGTCGTCATCAGCGACACCACCATCTCCGCCGTCGCACCGCCCACCCTCGACGGTGCCCCCGGGCCCGCCGACATCACGGTCACCAACGCGGCCGGCAGCGCGACCGCCGCGACCCCGTACGAGTACCTCGCCGGCCCGGGGATCTGATCCACCGACCACCTGGACCGCACGGCCGACGAGGCCGTCTGCCCGGGCGGGACCGTCATCGGCCCCGCCCGGGCACGTCCTGTCCCGCCGCACCCACCGCCCGAGTCCGACCGGTTCGCAGGCCTGTGACCCGGGTGCCTCAAGCACCCCGACTCCGTCCTGTAGTTCTGTCCACTCCTCTTCCGGTCCGTCCCCAGGACAGCCGGCGATGAGGAAGCGGAAGAAGACCGGCATGTAAGGAGAGTCGGCAGCCGCCTCGCATCGGCCCGCCGGGCCCGCGAGGGCACGGCCGATCCGAGAGCCCTGCCCCGACGGTCGGTCCGCAGACAGCAGCGACAACGCCGCCGAGGACGTCCAGGTGCAGCGGATCGTCACGACCCGGACCCAACGTGCGCGAGGCCGCAGGCTTCGGACCGCACCGCCGGGCGAGGCGCTGCGCGACTTCACCGCGGCAGCGACCACGCCGGTGCGGCAGGGCCGGTCGGTGAACAGGATGATGGCGGTCGTGACCCGGACGGGAACCGAGCAGCCGTCCTGGGTCGGCCTGGGCGAGGCCACCGAAGCAGTACGCCGAAGTTCCCCCGCAGGGCCTCCCGGCCGGGCGGTGCGTCCCGGGCAGCATGCTGCTGTCCACGAACGCTGTCAACAACGTGACGGGCACGGCTCTGAGACCCGAGCACTACTACCGTCGCGCGCACGCCATGATCCACCAGGCGATCCTCGACCTGTATGCGGCCGGCCAGCCGACCGGCCGACCCGATCACCCTGGCGCACGAGCGAGAGCCGAACTGCGTCCGGTCGGGCCGGGGCAACGGCCGTACCCAGCCGCCGAACCCGGGCCGGAGGCTGCGTGCAATGCGTCTCGGCCGGGATGGGTAATTCCGAACGACAGAAGACGGGGAATTCTTCCATGCGCGGCCGCTCCGTCGTTCGGGCCCGTTCCCGGCATAGTTGGGGAAATCGTCGGTGAGGTGTCCGTTTGCGCGCACGAAGCCGGGCTGACGACGGCGAAGCGCTCCCGCGCAGGTCACCGCCCCGGGCCGATCCACGGTGCAACCTCGGGCGGGGAAGTCGCGATCGTGCCGGTGGGGAATCAGCACGCAAACCTGCACGGGCCGGTCCGTTTTCGTTGAGCGGCGTCGGTTGCGCGCGGCGGGATCGGCCGTTTTCCGAATCGCGGGGATGGCCGGGCACTGCGCCAAGCGGGTGAATGTGGGCCGGAAGGCTTGTCACCGATTTCACCACTCTGGATTACTTTTCCGTATCCAACCGGCGGGCCGCCCATCCCTCCCCGGGGGAACGTGAAGTCGGCGCCCGCTGTGCTTGAGGCGGCGGTGACGTGCGGCTCGCGATGGGCACCCCCGGGGAGGACGTGGATCCATCTGCCGGCGCCGTCTCGGCGGTGCCGGCAGGTGCGGCGGCTTACATACGCCAGGAGGCGTCGTGCAAGCGATCCGAAGGTTCCGAAGCGTACTGGCCCATGCGGCGACCACGTGGTCCGTCGACTCCCATTGCTCCAACCACCGAACGACTTCAGCGCTGTGGTGCTGGGGGCCCCTGTTTGGGTGGTACATGCCGACGGTGTTGGTGGGCCGTCAGGGTTCGAGTGAGCCGTCGACGACGGAGAGCGAGAGCGCAGCCACCGACGACCACGTCTTCGAACGGAACTCCTCCGCAACGCGCTCGGCCGAGTCCGTCCGTGGAAAGCACCGGCGGCGCCGAGGGCGGGGCGGCTGAGGACAGCGTTCCGGCGGCCCGGGGAGGCGTCTGACGACAGCGACCGGGCAGGCGGCGGCGAGCTCCTTCACTGGGACGAACCGGACAGTTCCGCGTCCGCCCACGTCGACGGCGCTACCGGTCTACATGACATGGCGTCGGACCACGTCGTACCTCGACTGCCTGGCGCCGGACATCGAGAACGCTGGCCGCCCGAACGCCGCCGTGGCGACTGGTTCGGCCGACCTCGGGGGCACGCCCGGGAGGGTCTGCGAAACGATCCGGCAACCTCGGCCGACTGTGACCGGAGGCACGCCCGCGCTTGACACGGCGGCGCCCGGGAGCCGGTACAAGCCCCGTCCGGGCGGGGGCTGGCCCGGCTGGCGACACACCCCTGACGAGCCCCGGTCGATGTTCCCTCCATCGACCGGGGCTCCCCGCCTCGGCACCCGTCGCCGCGCATCTCGGGCAAGGAGCCGACTCTGTTGCCGACTTGCGCATGTACGACATTGTCAACTCGGAGACTGCACAACCCTATGGGGGTAGGCCATGGTTGATCCCAACATTCCGGTGATCGGTTCGGTCAGTCCGGCGTCGGGGGCGGCGGGTTCGGTGGTGACGCTGACGGGCAGCGGGTTCGCGGGGGCGACGGCGGTGCGGTTCGGTACCGTCAACGCCTCGTCGTTCACGGTGGTGTCGGACACACAGATCACCGCGACGGTGCCGCCGGGCTCGGGCACGGTGCAGGTGACCGTGGTGGCGTGGTGGTGGGGGGCGACCAGCAACGGTGTCGCGTTCACGTACGCGGTCGCTGCTCCGGTGATCGGTTCGGTCGGTCCGGCGTCGGGGGCGGCGGGTTCGGTGGTGACGCTGACGGGCAGCGGGTTCGCGGGGGCGACGGTGGTGCGGTTCGGTGCCGTCAACGCCTCGTCGTTCACGGTGGTGTCGGACACACAGATCACCGCGACGGTGCCGCCGGGCTCGGGCACGGTGCAGGTGACCGTGACCACCCCGGGCGGCACCAGCAACGGTGTCGCGTTCACGTACGCGGTCGCTGCTCCGGTGATCGGTTCGGTCGGTCCGGCGTCGGGGGCGGCGGGTTCGGTGGTGACGCTGACGGGCAGCGGGTTCGCGGGCGCGACGGTGGTGCGGTTCGGTGCCGTCAACGCCTCGTCGTTCACGGTGGTGTCGGCGACACAGATCACCGCGACGGTGCCTGCGGGCTCGGGCACGGTGCAGGTGACGGTGACCACCCCCGGCGGCACCAGCAACGGTGTCGCGTTCACCTACCTTTCCGTTCCCCAGCTGGTGAGTGCGGTTCCCACGGCGGGGCCGACCTCGGGTGGGACCACGGTCACGCTGACGGGCGGCGGGCTGAGCGCCGCCACCGCGGTCACCTTCGGGTCCGCGCCGGCCGCCTTCACAGTCGTGTCGGACAGTCTCCTGGTCGCCACCGCGCCGGCGGGCTCGGGCACGGTGCAGGTGACGGTGACCACCCCCGGCGGCACCAGCAACAGCCTCACCTACACCTACACCGCCCCACCGGTGGTGACCGCGATCGTCCCGACCCAGGGGCCGGCATCCGGAGGCAACACGGTGACGCTGACGGGCAGCGGGTTCGCGGGCGCGACGGCGGTGCGGTTCGGTGCCGTCAACGCCTCGTCGTTCACGGTGGTGTCGGCGACCCAGATCACCGCGACCGTGCCGACCGGAGGGCCCGGGCCGTCCGGTGTCACCGTCACCACGGCAGGTGGCACCAGCCTCCCCGTGCCCTACTACTACCTGAGCAACCCCCAGCTCACCTCCGTGGTCCCCGGCCAAGGGCCTGTTCTCGGCGGAACCACCGCCACCATCACAGGAAACAATCTGCTGGGCGCGACGGTGGTGCGGTTCGGTGCCGTCAACGCCTCGTCGTTCACGGTGGTGTCGGCGACACAGATCACCGCGACGGTGCCGGCGGGCTCGGGCACGGTGCAGGTCACGGTGACCACCCCCGGCGGCACCAGCAACGGTGTCGCGTTCACCTACCTTTCCGTTCCCCAGCTGGTGAGTGCGGTTCCCACGGCGGGGCCGACCTCGGGTGGGACCACGGTCACGCTGACGGGCGGCGGGCTGAGCGCCGCCACCGCGGTCACCTTCGGGTCCGCGCCGGCCGCCTTCACAGTCGTGTCGGACAGTCTCCTGGTCGCCACCGCGCCGGCGGGCTCGGGCACGGTGCAGGTGACGGTGACCACCCCCGGCGGCACCAGCAACAGCCTCACCTACACCTACACCGCCCCACCGACGATCTAGGGTCGTCACCACGTCCGGGACCGGCGCGGACTCGCAATCCCGTCCCCGACCGGGCGTCCGACGAACAGTGAGCTCCGACAGCAGGCGCTGTCGGAGCTCACTGTTCTCATCCCGCCGGATCATGTCGCGCACGGCCCGGCGGCCGGCCGGTGTCCTACAGGTAGGTGTAGGAGGCGCCGCCGCTGGTGCCGGCGGGCGTGGTCACCGTGACGGAGACGGTACCGCTTCCGGCCGGCGAGACCGCCAGGATGGCCCCGTCGCCCAGCACGGTGAAGTTCGAGGCAGGGGTGGAGCCGAACAGCACCGACGTCGCGCCGGACAGGCCGTGGCCCACGATGAGGACGGGCAGGCCACCCGTGGCCAGGCCCACCGGCGGCACGAGCGCGAGGATCGTCGGCGGGACCGGCTCCTGGTAGGCGTAGCTGAGGTTGTTGCTGGTGCCGGACGCCGTGACCACCGTGACCTGGACCGTCCCGGTTCCGGGCGGGGCGACGGCCGTGATGGCCCCGTCGAACTGGACGGTGAAGCTGAGCGCGGGGGTGGTGCCGAACAGGACGGCCGTGGTCCCGGTCAGCCCGGTGCCGACCAGGAGCACGGGGTTACCCCCGGTCGCGGGGCCCTGCGAGGGGACGAGTGCGAGGAGAATCGGGGACATAGGATTCCTCTTTTCCGACTCCGAACGCCGGACAAGGCCATTGTGACCAGGTCGACGAGGCGTTTTCCTCACGGTAGTTTCGGGCGTCATCGAGTGGCAATAGGGCATTCGATAATAGTGGGGGCATAAGCCGAATCGGGGGCGCACAATTTTTTCGACGCCTCTCCGAGTGGAGCCGATCGCGACCGGAAGACTTGCCCCTGGGCATTTTAAGTGAGCGCGAACGAGTGTTTTCCCGGGCACCCCTCGAAATGTTCTCGACGATCCGGGTGGGAGTCGGGGTGGGAGCGCCCGAAGCTGGGGAGATCGCCTGCGGGATCCGACCCTACTGGCTCTCTGACCTGCTGCTATGTAAATGTTGTGGCGTGGCTTGGAGAGCATGGCGAAGTCTTCGTACTTATCCTTGTCTGGTGATTCTTGATCGGGGCTTTATTCGGATAACATCACGGCTTCCGAGGTGTCCCTGTGATCTGCGTGCTGCGATGCGGGTGCGCCCCCTGGCGCACTTCATGCGCTGTTGGGCTTCCTGGGTTAATCCGTCTTCACGGGGGTATTCAGGGTGTGCGCCACCAGTCGGCCGCTTGATCCTCTTCGAAGAATTCTTCGGCGTTTTGAATGGGAAGGTGAGTGCCATGCCCCACGGTCTGCTCGTCTTCCTCAAGGGCGGCCCGAGCGACATTCCTGAGATTCAGGAAGTGAAATCCGGGAGCATCGAGAGCCGGTTGAAGATCCCCCGCGGGAACGGCTACGAGCACTTCGAGATCACGCAGGACTTCAAGGACGTCGCGGGCGTACTGATGCCCGTGTACCAGTGGTCGTACCGGACCGCCATCGCCGAGTAGGCGCGCCCGTCACCGTCTCCCCGGCATCTGACGCCGGCGCCGGCCGTCGGGAGCCGCACACCGACGCGGCTCCGTCTCGCATCACCCCACCCCACACCCCGAGGTGAGCAATGACCAGCGACCTTCCCACGCGAGGACGAACAGGGCGTTTGCCCCGTACCCTTTGGCACGCGTCGTGAGCGGGCTCTCCAGCGCGCGCCCACGGGGCGCCAACGGCGAGCGGGACACCATGGTCACCGGCATGGGGTTCTGCCTGCCGGGCGACGACCAGCCGCTGTTCACCGCGGGCGAGGTCTGGGACGTGGCCTCCAACGGACGCTCGTGCCTGAAGCACCACGGCGTCTACTACGGTTCCGTCGATCTGCCGGACACGGCGTTCGCGGAGCGTCTGCCCGAACTGCCGGGCATCTTCTCCAAGCACTACACCAACGCGCACCGCTACGGGCTGGTGTCCCTCGTGGAAGCCTGCAAGGACGCCCAACTGAGCATCCGAGACGGTGACCTCACCGACGCCGCCGTCCTGGTCGGGCGCGGGGGCATCGACGCCAACGTCTCCAGCTACCTCGAAGTCCTGCACGCCGACGCGCGCACCGTCACCCCGCAGCAAGCGATGGAGCTGTTTGTCAGGGCCCAACAGGGACTCACCCCTTCTGACGTGGCACTGGTCCAAGGGGCGTTGATGCGCACGACCGGCCCCTGCTTCACCGTCTCGTGCGGCTGTGCATCCTCCGCCGTCCAGATCGGCAACGCCCGCCGCATGATCGCGGACGGTGACACCGACCTCGCCGTCGTTACCGGCGTCGACGTGTTCGGTGTGGACGTGATCCAGAACGTCCAGCGTCTGCTGCACGGCGCCCAGCGTGCCTACGACTCCATCCGCGTCGACGGCATGCCCGATCTCCTCCCGGCCTTCGACCGGATCATGAGGCCCTACGACCGGCGGGCCGACTGCGTGAACCACGGTGAGGGATCGGTGACCCTGGTGCTGGAGAGCCGCGATCACGCCCAGCAACGCGGGGCGTACACCTATGGCCGGGTCCTGTCGCACGGCATGACCCGCGACGGCCTGTCCAATCCCCTCGCAAGCGACGAGAACGGCGCCTCGCTGGTCGCCGCCATCCGCAAGTGCCTCGGCGACCGGTGGGACATCGGCCAGATCCCCTACATCCACGGCGGAAGCGACGGCGACGTCGTCGTGACCGCGTTCGAGGCGAACGCGGCCAGGCAGCTCTACGGCGACGCTGTCGAAGACCTCCTGATGACCTCTCAGGAAGCCTGCTTCGGCCACAACGGCGCCCCGGCGGGAGCCCTGGGCGTCGCCCTGACCCTCCTGATGCTGGAACAGGGGCAGGTGTGCCCCACCGCGAACTGCGAGGAGCCGGCCGACAACATCTGCTTCGACCCCGTCCCCGGCCTCCGCACCCGGCACCTGGAGTTCGACTACGCACTGACCTGCAACTACCAGATCGGAGGGGTCAAGAGCGCGATCCTGCTGGGCAGCTCGGACGTCGACTGACCCCGGCGCCCGCCGACCGCGTCGTCGGACGGCGAGCGCCCCCCACCCCCGTTCGTGCAAGCGCGTAGGAGACCATGTGATGGGCCACGCAGAGAACCCGAGAGCCGCTGATGCGCACATCGCCATCGTCGGCATGGGATGCCGGCTTCCCCGCGACATCGAGTCGCCCGCCGGGCTGTGGCGGCTGCTCGAAGCCGGCCAGGACGCGGTCGGCGAACCGCCGATCAGCCGCGCGGGGCACATGGCGGCGGCCCCCGCCCACGCCGCCGGGCCGATACCGCCGTGGGGTGGCTACCTTCGCGACGTCGCCGGTTTCGACGCTGACTTCTTCGGGGTCTCGGGCAAGGAGGCCGACGTCTTGGACCCCCAGCACCGGCTGCTCCTGGAGGTGACGTGGGAGGCACTCGAACACGCCGGACTCCCCCCGGAGCGACTGGCGGGAACCTCCACGGGACTGTTCTCGGGACTGAGCTACACCGACTACATGGAGTCCCTCGCCGGCCATCCCCGTGAACTCGAGGGCGCGATCCTGACCAACGGGCACTGCGTCGCGCCTGGGCGCATCTCCTACCTGCTGGGCCTCCAGGGCCCGTGCGTGGCACTGGACACCGCGTGCTCGTCCTCGCTCGTGGCGGTCCACCTGGCCTGTCAGGCCCTGCGTAACGACGAGTGCGATCTCGCGCTGGCCGGCGGCGTCACCCTCACGCTCGGCGCCAGGACGACGATGTCCTTCGCCCGCATGGGGATGCTCTCGCCCACCGGCCGCTGCCGGACCTTCGACGCGGCTGCGGACGGCTTCGTACGCGGCGAAGGCTGCGGCGTCGTCGTCCTCAAGCGCATCGAGGACGCGCTACGGGACGACGACCGCATCCTGGCCCTGGTCCGCGGCTCGGCCGTCAACCAGGACGGCCGCTCCGACGTCCTGGCCTCGCCCTCCGCCGAGGCCCAGCAGGCCCTCTACCACCAGGCCCTCGTCCGCGCCGGAACCGACCCGCGCGACGTGGGCCTGGTGGAGACGCACGGCACCGGCACACCCGTCGGCGACCCCGTCGAGTTCTCCAGCCTGGCCGCGGTCTACGGCGTGGGGCAGGGGCGCTGCGCGCTGGGTTCGGTCAAGACGAACGTGGGCCACCTGGAACCGGCGGCCGGCGTCATCGGCCTGATCAAGGCAGTGCTCTGCCTCCAGCGCGGGCTCGTCCCGCCCAACCTGCACTTCACCCGGTGGAACCCGGCCATCAGTGCCGAAGGCACCCGCCTGTTCGTCCCCACCAACCTGTCCGCCTGGCCCACCCGGACGGCCTCGCGACTGGCCGCGGTATCCTCCTTCGGCTTCTCCGGGACCAACGCCCACATAATCCTCGAACAGGCATCCGCCCGCCGCGGCACCGTCATCCTCTCCGGTGCTCCCACCGCCGGCAGCGCCACCCACGCGGCCGTCGGCACTGCCGACACCCCGCCATCGCGGGCACAGGCGCAGGCCACCTCGCCCCACGTCTTCCTCCTCGCCGCCGGCTCCTCGGACGCGCTGCCCACCGCCGCCGCGCGCCTGGCCCACTGGCTGGAGACGGAGGGAGCCGCCACCCCTCTGCACGACATCGCCCACACCCTCGCCCTGCGTCGCTCCCCGGGGCACGGCCGGCTCGGCGTGGTGGCCGACTCCCACCGCGACCTGACGCACGCCCTGCGTTCCTTCGAAGCCGGTCGAGCCCACCCGGGCGTCGTACGCGGTCACGTGGGCGCGGGCGTCAGCCGCCGTCCCGTCTGGGTGTTTTCCGGTCAGGGCTCGCAGTGGCAGGGCATGGGGCACGGCCTGCTCCACCACGAGCCGGCGTTCGCCGAGACCCTGGCCGAAGCCGATGCGCTGATCACCGCCGAAACCGGATTCTCCGTTCTGCAAGCCGTTCGCGACCGCGAACACATCAGCGGCTGCGGCCACGTGCAACCCGCGTTGTTCGCCCTGCAGGTCGCCCTGGCCGCCGTCTGGCGCGACCACGGGGTCGAACCGGCCGCGGTCATCGGCCATTCCATGGGCGAAGTCGCGGCCGCCGTCACCGCTGGCGCACTCACCCTGGCGGATGGCGTCCGCGTCATCTGCCGGCGATCCGCTCTCCTCACCCGCATCGCCGGAGCCGGCGCCATGGCGAGCGTCGGCCTCGACCGCGCGACCGTCGAGAACGACCTTGCCGTCATCGGTGACGACACGGTGTCCGTGGCCGTCGTGGCCGCGCCCGACTCGACTGTCGTCGCCGGCACGGTGGCCGCCATCCGGCACCTGACCACCACCTGGCAGGCCCGCGGAGTCGTGACACACATGATCGACGTCGACGTCGCCTCGCACTGCCCCCAGGTCGACCCGCTTCTCGCGGACCTCGCCGCCGAGCTCGCCGAGCTCACCCCCAGCCGACCGACCGTCCCCTTCTACACCACCGTCCTGGACGACCCCCGCGACACCCCGGTCTTCGACGCCGCCTACTGGTGCGCCAACCTGCGCCGACCCGTACGTTTCAGCGCCGCCGTGGCCGCAGCCGCCGCCGACCGGCACCAGGTGTACCTCGAGATCTCACCCCACGCCGTCGTCACCCGCCCCCTCGCCCAGAGCCTGACCGGCCTGCTCCACGAGCCGGTGATCCTGCCGACACTGCGCAAGGGGGAAGACGAACGCACCACCTTTCGCACCCAGCTCGCCGCCCTGCACTGCGCGGGAGTCGGCGTCGACTGGTCGCACCTCTATGCCGGCGGCCGCCTGACCGACGTACCAGCGCTGACCTTCGACCGCCGACCCCACTGGACCGACATCGCCGTACCCCGAGCGGCCTCCCAGCACGCCGAAAGCGCACCCGCCGCCCTGCCGGGAACGCACACGGAGGTGCCCGGCGACCAACCCCGCCACACCTGGCACGCCGACGCCGGCACCGACGTCCTGCCCTGGATGGCCGACCACCGCGTCCACGGCCAACCGGTCCTGCCCGGCGCCGCCTATTGCGCCCTGGCCCTGACCGCGGCGAGCGAGGTCTTCCACGGCGCCGCGCACGACGTCGAAGCGACTGACATCCATTTCCGCGAGTTGCTGCACCTCGACGCCCACACGTCCCTCGGCACGACCGTCGCCCTGACCAGCGCCGACCGTGCCGACTGCGAAGTCTTCGGTCAGGACAAGGACGGAACCTGGGTGCGGCAGGCCACCGCGGTCCTGCGCCGCGTCGACGGCTCTCCCCGGACACCGGCGCTCTCCGTGGCCGGACTGGCCGCAGACCACCCCGTCGTCCTGGATCCGCACGCCCTCTACGCGAGCCTGCGCGCACGAGGCCTGGAACACGGCCCGGCCTTCAGCGGCATCACCGAGCTGCACACTTCCGCGCAGGGCGACAGCTTCTGGGCCCGCGTGACGCTGCCGGACCCGGCACGCACCGCCCGCCACGGACTACGGATCCACCCGGTTCTCCTGGACCTGTGTGCCCAGCTCGTCGTCGCCGGCCTGATCCACGAACCGGGCCACGGCCTGGTGCTGCCCGTCCAGATGCGCGCCATGCGAATCCTCGCAGCCCCCGAGGACGCCCACTACGCGCACGCCCGGCTCACCCACACCGCCGCGGACAGCATCACCGGTGACGTGCGGCTGCTGGACGAGGCGGGAAACCCCCTCGTCGAGATCGACGCGCTGCGCTTCATACGCCACGGCGTGGCGGCCGACGAAACCGTCGACCGGTGGTTCCTCGAAACCCACTGGCAGCCCGTACCGCGCCGGGAGGGCCTCGAACCGGCCGCCCCGGGTCCCTGGCTCGTCATCGGCGAGGCGGACGGATCCGCCCGGACACTGGCGGACGCCCTCGAGCTCGCCGGAGCACGGACCGAAGTCCTCGACGTTCCCGTGGACAGCGCCACCCTTCAGTTGCTCAAGCAGACCATCGCCCGACACCAGGACTCCACACCCGCGCCGTGCGCCGTGGTCCTCCTGTCCGCGCCGTCCGATCCCGAGGACGACGCCGCTGCGATCGCATTGCGCCGTACCCGCCGCCTGCTCGCCGCCGCACAGAGCGCGATCGCGCATAGCACGTCCACACGCCTGTTCGCCGTCACCCGGTCCGCCCACGAGCCGGAGCCAGGGCAACCCGCCGACCCTGCCCAGAGCGCCCTGCGCGGACTCGTGCGCGTCCTGACACACGAACACCCGGAGCTGCGGGCGACCCTCATCGACACCGACTCCTTCGATGTCGACCTACACCGACTCGCGGCCGAACTCCTCACCGACCCTCCCGAGGACGAGATCGCCCTGCGCGGGGACACCCGGCACATCGCCCGGCTGTCCTACACCCCCCTGTCCGAAGCCGAACGCGCCACCGCCGTCACCCGCACCGTGTGCTACGGCGTCGACCGCTTCCAGCTCCACGCGGGGCGGCTCGGCGACCTCGACGCCCTGCGCCTGACCACCACACCACGACGGTCTCCTGGCCCCGGAGAGGTCGAACTGCGCCTTCACGCCGTGGGCGTGAACTTCCGCGACGTGCTCACCGCCATGGGCATGCTGGCGACCGACGACGAAGCGGGCTACCGCATCGGCTTCGAAGCCACCGGCGTGATCACCGCCATCGGACCGGGCGTCAGGCACCTGTGCGCCGGCGACAGCGTCCTCGCCGTCGACGTGCGAGGCGGCCTCTTCACGACCTTCACTACCCTGCCTGCCGCCGCCGTCGCCCCCATTCCGGCGGGCCTGCCCGCCGAGACGGCTGCCGGGCTGCCCATCGCCTACGTCACCGCCTGGTACGCACTGCGCCGCCTCGCCAGGCTCGCCAGTGGCGAGCGTGTCCTGATCCACAGCGCCACCGGCGGGACCGGACTGGCCGCGATCGCGGTCGCGCGGCGCCTGGGCGCCGAAGTGCTCGCCACCGCCGGCAGCGAGGACAAGCGCCGATACCTGCAGGCGATGGGCATCCGGCACGTCATGGACTCCCGCTCGCTGGACTTCGCCGAGCAGACCCGCGCCGCCACCGCTGGAGAGGGTGTCGACGTGGTCCTCAACTCCCTCTCCGGGCCCGCCATCAGGGCCGGACTGGAAACGCTGCGCCCCTTCGGCAGGTTCGTCGAACTGGGTGTACGCGACATCCTCGCCGACACCCCACTGGGTCTCGCACCGCTACGACACAACATCACCATGAGCACGGTCGACCTCGTCGAGCTCCAACACACCCGCCCGGACACCTTCGCCGAGCTCCTGGGCGAGGTCCTTGCCGAATTCAACCGAGGCACCCTCGCCCCGCTGCCGTGCCGGACCTATCCGCTCGCGCAGGCCGCCGACGCCTTTCGCCTCATGGCCGGCGCCGGGCACACCGGCAAACTGGTCCTGACGGTACCCGGCAAAGGCCACACCACCGCCGTACTGCGCGACCCGCCCTCGCCGGTGCGAGCAGACGGCGCCTACATCATCACCGGAGGCCTGCGCGGCGTCGGCCTCGCCACGGCTCGCTGGCTGGCAGGCCAAGGCGCCGCCCACCTCGTTCTCAACGGACGCACACCACCCTCGGCCGACACCGAACGGGTCCTCGCCGGACTGCGCGAACAGGGGACCCGCATCAGCGTCGTGCTCGGAGACATTGCGCAGCCCGGCACCGCCGAGCAGCTGGTGGCCGAAGCCACCGCGAGCGGCGGGACACTGCGTGGCGCCATCCACGCCGCGATGGTCCTCGACGACGCCGCGGTGTCCAACATCACCGACGACCAGCTCGAACGCGTCTGGCATCCCAAAGTCACCGGCGCCTGGCGTCTCCACCAGGCCACAAAGGGACTGCCACTCGACTGGTTTGTCCTGTACTCCTCCATGGCCTCCCTGCTCGGCAATCCGGGCCAGGGCGCCTACTCGGCCGCCAACTCATGGCTTGACGCGTTCGCCACCTGGCGCACCGCCCTGGACCTGCCCACGTTGGCCGTGAACTGGGGGCCCTGGGGCGAGACCGGGGCCGCCACCGGCTTCGCGGCCCGCGGCTACCAGACCATTCCCACCACGGAAGGACTCGAGGCCCTGGCGGCGCTCCTGACCCACAGCCGCGTACGCACCGGCGTCATCCCCGGTCCCCCGGACACCTGGATCCCCTCGGCCGGCCGAGCGTCCTCGCTGTTCGCCCTCCTCACGCCCGAGGCGCCCGACACCCCCGTGGAGACGGCCGGCCGGGATGCGGCGCGCGACATCCGACGCGAGCTGCGGGCCGCGCAACCCGGCCTCGCCCGCCGCACGGTCCTCGAGGACTACCTGGCCGAACACATCCGAACCGTGCTCCGGCTGGGGCCCAGAACCCTGGATCCGCAGACGCCGCTAAACGCCCTCGGGTTCGATTCCTTGCTCCGCATCGAACTGCGCACCCGCCTGGAGGCCTCGCTCGGCGTCAGGCTCGCCGGCGACTTCGTCGCGGGCCACCCCACTCTGGCCGCTCTCGCCGACGGCCTCGCACAGCACATCGGCATCAACCTGACCACCGACGCCCCGCCGGACTCACCCGGTGACGCGATGCCCCGAGCCGTGGACCTCATCGGTCCCCGCTCGCCGCAGTCGGCCCAGCCGCCGGACGCCACAGCCAGCACCCGGCCGCTGAGGAAGAACCCATGAGTTCGCTCCGGGCCGCCGGCGCCAAGCCACTGCCGGACCTCGAAGCACGGGATTCCGGCTTTGCCGGGGGAGGGGACCAGGGGACCGCCATGACCTCCACAGACCCGCCGCACCTGGACGCGCAGGACGCGCAGGACGCGCAGGGACGGCGCATCACCATGTTCGTGTTGCCGAAGCCCCATTACGTGCGGCCCGTACGTCGTGCCGTGAACACTATTCTCAGGCGCTGGGAGATGGCACACCTCGCCGAGGACGCCGAACTCCTGACCACTGAGCTTCTGACGAACGCGATCCGGCACACCGATAACGAGCAGCCGATCAGGGTGACCATCGCGCTCGACCAACGGTGGCTGTCAATCGGGATTCGAGATCGCTCCGCGAGCGCTCCCCAGGCGCACCGGGCAACCGCTTCTCAGGAAGGCGGTCGCGGGCTGCTTCTGGTGGAGAGCATTGCCGGCTCATGGGGGTACCGTTTCCATCTCGATGGAACCAAGACGGTTTCCTGCCGACTGCCGCTGTGAGGCCGCGCACCGTCTCTCACGCCTGCCGCCGGCCGTTGCACGGTATCCCGTGCAGCCCGGCGGTAGGTGTCCCAGGGTTCCGGCGTACCACCGAGCCCGCTGCATGAACGATTCGGCGCCAATCCTCACGTGCGCGTGATTCAAGTGTCCTTCAATATGCAATTCTCTCGCTGCTCGGCAGAATTCCCCAATGATTGCCTGGGGGTGCGGAGCCTGCCTGGCCTCCAATTCTCGCGCGAGGCGGCGCGCCCTCGCTCTCTGAAATTGTCCACGAAATTATACAAAAAGAAACGTTTCTTCCTCTTGAGTGATTCTGTCGCGTGCTATATTTTTCGACCATGCCTGGCGGGTCGCCATTAATTCAAGAAGCTTTGTGGCGGCGAAGTCCGATAGCTAGGGGTCTGGATGCTCAGCGCAGAGGAATACCGAGAGATTTGCGACATGCGTCACCAGGGCTGGTCCATCTCGACGATCGCCCGGTGCATGGGCCGTGACCGCAAGACGGTCAGGGCCTACCTCAACGGAGAGCGGACCGTAGGGGGCCGAGCAGTGACCCGTGACGAGTTCCTGCAGTTCGTCCCGTACTGTCGGCACCGCCTCGACGAAGATCCGAACCTGCGGGCGAACGTTCTCCACAGCGAGGTTGTCGAGCTGGGCTACAACCGCGCCTACTCGACCTTCACCCGCGCCCTGCGCAGGCATCTGATGTGGCCGCGCCGCGGACCGCGCCACCGCGAGAGGGCCGGCTGCGGCCTCTCCGACGACGTGCAGTTCGACTGGGTGCAGCTCCCTGCCCCACCGGCCGAATGGGACTGCGGGCGCGAGATGTACCTGCTGATTGGCTCGCTCACCCAATCTGGCCACTGGCGGGCTGCCCTGACCGGCACCCATGACCTCCCGCACTACGTGGAAGCCCTGGACCAGGTGCTGCGTCGCCTCGGCGGCACCGGCGAACGCTGGTTATTCGACCGGACTCCGCCGGTCTGCTCCACGGCCGGCAAGGTGACCGCCGTTTTTCACGAGATCGCGGTCCATTACGGTGCCTCCATCGCGATTCGGCCACAGACGGGAGCGTCCAGCCCCGTCATCCGCGCCCACCGCTCCGTGGTCCTTCACTGGTGGGACACCGCGGCCGACGAACTCGGCGTGCAGGCGGCCCAGGACAGCCTCGACCATCTGACCGAGCGCTCGGACAGTCGGCACCGACGGGCAGGTTGCCACGCCCGGGCTCTGCTGCCCCTGCCCTCAAGGCCATTCCCGGCCCGCATCTGCGTTGAACGCAGGGTCGATCCTCACGGACGGGTGTCGTTCGAGGGCAACCTCTACCTGCTCCCCGCAGGTCTGGTCGGTAATGAGGTGCGGATCCGCCGACGGCTGGACGAACCCCACCTGTCGATCACCACCACCCGCGGTGCGGTCATCGCCTGCTTCCGGAGGGCACCGGCGGGGGCGGGCCGAACGGTCGCCGAGCACAGTGGCCCGATCACTCTGGAACGGCCCGACCGGGCATCCGGCACCGCGACGCGAGCCTGGGCGGCAGACAGAATCCTTCGCCCGCGGTCTCCGGCCGCCTCGGCCGAGGACCAAGTCCTGCCCCAGTCCGACGGCGGGCAGCCTGCCGAGCCGCCCGCTCACGCGGCAGGACACGAGACATATCCGCCTGCCCCGCGCGGAGCCGGTTCCGGTGCCACGCACCCGCACCGTGCAGAGCGAACAGACGGCCGCAGAGCGCACCGGCACCGTCTTGTGGCTGCGGAGGAGATCGGCCGGATATGACGTCGACTGCTGTTCCCGCAGCCACCCACAGCGGTGCGCCCCGGATGTCCGTCACCGAGCGAGCTCTCGAAAGCCCGAACACCCCACGGTGGGCCTCGACTCGACCAGCCGCCGTGGCCGGGTGCGCGCCGCCCCGCATAGGCCCGGCCGGATCCGGGACAGCGCCTGGAGCTGTCGCGGACAGAACTCCTTGTCCATCGACTTCGTACCCGAGGACTGCTCCGTGAGCATCGGACCGAGCACCAGCGCGCTGCTCAAGACCACCAGCCACGCCCGCAGGCAGGACGTCACAGCCTCCTATGCGGCCCTGACCCGGGCCTGCGCGGCCACCGGCGACGACGCCCGGCATGCCGAGTTGGTCAGCGACCACCCCCTCGACGTCTGGTCGCTGCCCGCGTCGCGTGCGATTGCCCTGGTGCACCTGGGTCTGGAGGAGGCACGGGCGCTGGTGCGGAGCGCGGAGCTGCTGGAACAGCACCGCGTGGCCGTCGTCGCCCCGTACTACAGCGCCGTGCGCGCGGCTGCCGGCCGAGCCGTCACTTTCTGGCACGACCCCGGGAAACGGCGTCGGGACGAGTCGCTGAGCGCGTGGGTGACCGCCGCTGTGCACCGGATCGGTCCCGAGGCCGCGCTGTGGCTGGAGGACCACGACCCGTTCGCCGGTCTGTTGGACGGCCTGGACGAGACCCCGCTGAGCGAGTCCGCCCGCTGGTTTTTGTGCGAGTGCACCGCCTGGTTACGCGCGGAGTGGGCAGACATCGACTGGCCGACTCCGCCCACCGTCATCCTCGGGGCCCGACAACTGGCTCGCTGCCACGACGGCGGGATGCACCCGCGGCTCGTGCTGCGCCGACCGCTGTGGCGCGGCCACCGGGAGTGGGACCTGGTCGCCGCGCGCTGGAGCAACGAGCTGCTGCGCGGCCGCCCCGACGACCTGCAGGCCTACCACGACACCTACACAGAGCACAGCCGGGCCGACGTCGCAGCACCCTACGGCCACATCGGCGCGTGGTCGGGCTACCAGGTCGTCCGAGACGTCGTCGTGCTCACCGCGGTGATGGACACCGTGCGCCGCGCCCACCTTGATTCCCGGACCCGTGAGTTGGCGGTCCACCAAGTGGCGTGCCTACGTGGCGCTCAGTCGGCCCCGTGGGACTGGGGGAAGCGGTGACGATGGCGCCCAGACCTTGGGTGCCGCCAATGCGATGTGGAGCGGAGTGATCGTCTGTCGTGACCCAGGGCCCCTGAACGAGACAGCTACCATGACTTCGGCCATCGGCCATCGGCCAGACGAGGGGCGGGGTCTGGTTTGCGCCTGCGGCAGCCGATGTCCCCCCGTTACCTTCTTCGTGGCCCTGAAACGGGGCTCCTGGCCTCCGGGTCCGGCATGACTGTTGCCACCTGTCGATCGCATGACAATCCCGTTGCTTTACCCGGGCAACAGATTCCGGGCCAACTGCTGGTTGTGCCAGCCTTCCAGCATCGCCTCGAACACCTGCTGCCGGCGGTCCGGATCGGAGAAGGTCAGGCCGCCGGACGAGAGGCGGCGGCGGGCCGGAGCGGGCACGGAGGCGGTCCCGCCGGGCGGCTGGCGGAAGTCGGCGCCCTGCTCGACCGGCAGCTGACGCACACCCGGATGAGCGGGCACGGGCGCGCTGGCGGTGTCGGAGGAGAAGGCCGGCATCGCGAGAGGACGGCGGTCAGTCATGATCACCATCCCTCGCAGCCCGAACGAAGCCGGGTAGGCCAGACCGCTATCACCGGTGGTAGCGGTCTGGCTCCGGCCACCCGGGCCAAGAGCCCGCATCGCCGTCGTCGCCAACGACGGCCTCGTCGAGCGAACCGCCCTGTCCACTGGGCCGCAGGCGACCAGCCCCGTCAGAACGTCTCCACACCCACCGTCACCTGATCCGAGCACACCGTAAGCGAGCGGTGATCCGCGCGGGCCCGGTCAGGGTTCCGAGACCTACCGCTGCCGTACGGACAACAACCGAGCCTTGTCGTCCACGGTGATGGGCGGCGCATTCACTCGGCGACACGCTGCCGCCTGAGTCACGACGCTGCCTTCCCAGAACCGGCGGGGGTTGAGCTGGTAGGCGCCGCTTCGCGGGCCCGTCTTCAGCAGGATCCTGAGCCTGACCAGGCGAGCGAGGGCCATCTTGACGGTCGTCGTGCTCGCGAGGATGTCGGGCGCCACGTCCTCGGGGGCAACCCGAATCGGAGACTGCGCTCCACCGTGTTCACGGATCCAGTCGATCACCGCCCACTCCGCACCGGTGAGAGCCAGCGTGTGCAACGGCGGCCCTGGGTTCCGGAACCGCTGCGCCCGATCCACATGCCCCGGTTCGGGTTCGTAGGACTCAACCGCTGCGGCGACCTCGGCAACCGGATCCTGGTCACCAAAGTCGAACCACTCCCCGTGAATTCTGTAGCTGTCGAACTCCTTGTGGAGATGGCGCTCCAACCGTGGCCCGCCAGGAAACGACGCCGCCAGCCGCAGCTTCACGGGTGACCCTGCCTGGAGAGCCGCCAACCGACTCACCGGATCGGTGCTGCGCCCGATCTTCGCTGTCCGGCTGTTCGCGGCGGTGATCAGCTAGACGAACTCCTCTGCTGGCTGCGCCATCGTCCCTACTTGTCCTACGGCTTTGGGTATCTGCCGTGCACGCTAGCGCCGGGGTCCGACAAACCCGTGGGGTCAGCCGACCGCGCGCAGCCGGGTGCGGCCGGCCTTGGGCGGGGCGGCCTGGTAGTCGGGAATCAGGATGGGCGGGACGCCTTCGCGGGCGGCGCGGGCCATGGCGGCCTGCATCTCGAGTTCGGAGCTGTAGCCGGCGATGGCGGGGTGGAGGCGGTAGCGATAGCCCTTGCGCAGGACAAGGCCGCGATCGACGAGGAGGGCCATCCCGCGGCTGACAACCGACGGGAGGATCTGCAGCTCTGCGGCGATGTCCTGCTGGGCGAGCGGAACGACCCCGCCGGGGTCCTGGTGCTCGACCATCACGGACAGGACGTTCGTCGCGGTGGGGGTGAGTTCGAGGCGCCGCAGGAGCCCGAACAGGTCGGTGACCATCAGCATGTCGACTCCTTGTCCCCGGTCGTGGCGGCTGCCAGCCCGATGATGTCAGGGAATCCGTTCTCGAGCGCGAGTTCGCGGAGTTCGGCGAGGAACGCCTGCTGCTCGTCCCCGTTGCCTTTGTACGCGATGAGGGGGTTGAGCTGCCACACCCCCCGGCCGACGCTGCGGATGTAGTTGCGGGCGGCGAGGTGCTTGAGGGCGGGGCTGACGCTGGAACGGCTGGTACCGATCTCGTCGGCGATCTCGCGCTGGATGGCGTGGCAGACGCCGCGCTCAGCCCGGCCGACGATGTTGGAGAGGACCGCGCACTGCAGTTTGGTCATCTCTCCTGACATGAGCGCCTGGGGGAGGACGTAGCGGGCGAAGTAGCGGCTGAGGAGGGCGTAGCCGTCAGAGCCGAGGACCTCGTGGGGTGCGCGTCGGTAGAACTTCGTGCGGGCTTCGTAGATGCCGTTAGGGAGGTGGCCGGCGTAGCCGCGGACGATTTCGGCGGCGAGGTCGCGCTGATGCTGGGGACCGGCGGGCTGGAGTCTCGGCTGGCGGGTGCGCTGGGGCGCTTGCCTGCGGGTGCTGTCGCGCTCTGCCTGTGCCAAGGCCGTGATCCTTTGCTCGTGTCGACAGTACGCTACACGTTCTTCGCAGCAGTGCGAAGAATGCTGCGCGCGAGTGCGAAACACGTGTCGCGGCGGCCGTTCGGCCTTGACCATGCCAGATCATCCGGCCAGGTTGGATGATCATGTGGGCACTGCGGGGATGTCGCGCCACGTCGGCCCAATGTTTCGCAACTCTGCGAAACATTGGGCCTGAATGTCGGCGCCCAGTGACCCTGGGGAGCCTCAAGTGTCGGCCCAGCCATACCTTTGATTTTCCAAGTTTGCAGGTCAAAGCCCCAACTACCCGACGGCCCTCTTATATATAAAGGCCTCCCCGGCTCCTTCCGAGCGTTGCCTCTGGAGGGCTGGTAACCCCCGTACCGCTGCCGCATCCCGGGCTGGACACACCAGCCCCGGGCGCAGGTCAACGTCACCTAGGGTCACTGCGTTAGTCACAGAAGTCTGGTTGCCGCCGGACCCGAACCTCGACGGCACTCTCCGTGGCTACAGGGTGTAATGGCTGGTGTTCGTGCACCTGCTGGCTCCGCAGGCCCGTTGGGCTGAAGGAGCGCCGGACTGCGGTTCCAGGTAGTGGGGGCTTCCTGTGTCGGCAGGTGGTGACATCAACAACCACACGGGAAGGACAGGCCAGGACACCCAGTCCAGGTCCGGCGGAAGGTGGCCTCGGCCTCCGGGGACACCAACACACTCTTCCGGGCGGCAACTGCCCAGGCCGGACCGTCCACGGTCCGGCCGGTGCGGTGACGGGCCGACGGCTGGGCCGGCCACGGCCCTGACGGCGGGACGGCGGCGCAGGGCAGGCGGCAGCAAGGGCGGGTCCAGCGCCGCCTGGGCGCTGGCCACGGGTGCGGGGGCGGAGCACGCCGCGCCCAGCCATCTATGGCGCAGCAGTCCGCGTAGGTCCGCAGTTGCCGCCCGGTCCCGGCTCCAGGCACAGGACCTGACGTGGGGTGTACGTGGAAGAGGAGCGGCACGCAGAAGCGGTCATCGAGATCGCGCCGGGCCGCGCGCACGCCTTCCTCACCGACACAGCCGTGTGGCGCCGGGCCGGGTACCGGATCGAGCTGCTGTGGTGCTGGACGTGCGCGCGGCCGACAGCCGCCAGGGCACCGCCCTGCGCTGCGCCAAGGTCAGCCGGGGCGGGTACCAATCCGGCCGGCTCACCACCGCCGCAGGGCATGACCGGTGCCTGGCCACCGTGCTGAAGTGCGTCCAGGCCGTCGAGGAGCAGCACCTGGTCGACCATGTCAACGTGGTGCGGCGCGACGGCACCGCCGTCTTCGCCAACACCCTCGGCCCCAACGGCCGGTGGGCCGGACCGGCCGGTGCCGAGCCCGTCGTCCGGACGGGGCAGCTGCGGCCCTACACCGACCAGGAGGCCCACCGGTTCCTCGCCTACCAGCGCAAGCTGCGTACGGCGATGCCACAGTACCGGCGGGAGGTCGACGTGATCACCCGGCTGGCCTGGCCGCTGCTGCAGCCCGCGCCCCAGCCGGGCTGGATCGCCATCGCCCTGTCCACCACGCCGTCCTCGACGACGGCGATGCTCTCGACACCGCAATCCGTGACCTTGACCAGCTCACCCGTGACTGCGACTACGTCTACTACACCGAGATCGCCCAGTAGATGGCCGGCCGCGACCTGCAGCACCCCTCCCCCGCGCGCTGGTTCAACGGCCACGACCAGGTCCGCGCCTGCTGGCGCACCCTCGTTACCATCCGGCAGACCCACCTCGCACGGCCATAAACGAAGAGACCCGCCCCCCCTGGCGGGCGGGCCAGCCGCTCAGCCCGCCCGCAGGATCCGCGAGACGTAGATCTCGGGCGAGTCCAAGGCCTCGTTCACCGCGTACTCCACCAGCCCAAGATCCCGGCGCAGCGGTGCCGAGTGCATCCCGGGTCGGCCCGGCACTGGCATGCTCAGGTGCGGGAAGGGGTTCTCGCGCAGGTCGACGAGGAAGGCGACGAGGGCGGAGAACACGTCGGCTGGCGTGCCCGGGTCGCCGAGGAATTCTTCGACGGCCGGGGAGAGGGTGAGCGGGTCGTGCTCGTCGTCCGGGACGTCGCCGTGGTCGCTCACAGGGCCCCGAGCCGGCGCAAGACCGCGGACGCGGAGGTACCGGGGGCGGTGCCGGCCTGGACGGCGGCGTGGATCCGGTCGCCTTCCGGGTCGCGGTACAGCTCCGCCCGCAGCCACCACCGCTTCAGCACGCCGCCGATCGTTTCGACGTCGGCCTCGCCCATCTCCCGGTAGAACTCCATCCGCTGTGCCGGCGGCAGAGCGGCGGCGACGGCGTCCTGGGTACGCGGGATGGGCTGTTGGCCGTCGTGGTGGCCGTGCAGGGGCGCTGCGCTCACCGTGTCCTCCGGGCGTCTCGTAGGGGCGGCACCGGTACCAGTGTCCCCCGTCGAAGGTTCCTGGCGGTACCCGGGTCCTTCGATCACCTGGTGAGCTGCTGGCCGATCTCCTCAGAGATGGAGCGCGGCATGCTGGTGCGCGTGCTGGCAGCACCGCAAGCCACCTACCAGAGCTGGTAGGAGGTGCTTCCCACACACCCGGGCCTCCAGGCCCGACCGTTCCTGGGATCCATGGGCAAATGACCGCTCCCGTATGTCGGCTGCTCGGTGCCGCCCCGCTGTACGGGTACTACGGCCACGGCCTGGTAGGCCGGCTTTCGGATGGGAAGGACCGGCCAGGGGTACTGCCCGCCGATACGGTGCGGGTCGGGCGTCCCGAGCGTCCAGCCGCTGACGGCGGTGATCGGGCCGCGCTACAGCGGCAGCACGTGGACGGCGCGTCCGGTGCGGTAGGTGACGTCCCGCAGGTGCAGGAAGCGCCGGTCCACCTCGCGGCGGCGCCGGCCGTCCTCGGCGGTCTCGTCCAGGTGCCCGATCGCTTCCTTCACCATCCGGCGCAGGTCCCAGTCGTGATCCCGGAGCTGGTCCAGGTGTAGGTGCTCCCACGTCTCGGTCGACACCAGGGTCCCCGTGACGAGAGCGACGTCCATGACCAGGGTGATCGTGACGTCCTTGGCGTCGATCTCGGGGCTCTCCGCGCCCAGGCGCAGCAGTGCCAGATGCGGATCGGCGTGTTCGTCCTGCTGGAGCAGTACCCGCAGCCCGGCCTGGACCGCCTTCTTCCACGACACCGCGCTGCTCCCCTCGGCCTGGGTGGGTTCGGGTTGAACTATGCCCTGCCGGGGTAGCGGCAGTCTTTGGCGAAAACGTGTGCGACGCCCGGCGGGGGCCGGGCGTCGCACACGGGTGTCGGGTGGGTGCGTCAGTGCTCACCGTGCTTGGGCTCGGCCTCGCGCTTCAGGATCTCCAGCAGCTCGGCTGCCACCTGGACGGCTTGGCGGTGGTCCATCGCGTCGACGAGGAGCTGTGCGGTTGCCCGGGGATTGGACGGGACCAGCCGGACTGTGACTGCGGAGGAGTCGGCGGTGTGGGCTTCCCGCTGGTCCGGCAGCGTCGGGGTGGAAACGGCGTTTCCACCCTCTTCCGTTGCCGGTGACGCAGGGTCGGCGGCTCGGGGGGTGGAAACGGCGTTTCCACGTGTGGCACTGCGCGACCGCTTGGGGGCCGCCCGTTCCTCGATCGCCTTTTCGACTGCAGCTTGCTGCTGGTCCTGGGGGAGCCTGCCTGCCGAGCGGGCGATCTCGACCGGCAGCTGCTTGGCCTCGACGGCTTCCTTGAGTTCTGCGGTCAGGTTGAGGAGGGAAAGCCGTTGGGAAACCCAGACGTGGCTCTTGCCGAGGCGCTTGGCGACCTCGCGCATGGAACCATGGACGGCGACGAGCCGCTCCAGCGCCTTGGCCTGGTCGAGCGGCTCGATCTCGACGTGTTGGACTGCGGCGACGAGCGCGGACTCCAGCATGTCGTCCGCGGTGTGCGCCAGGTTGTCGTCGACGTGGACGGGGAGCTCGTCCAGCCCGGCGAGTCGGGCGCCGGCAAGGCGGCGGTTGCCGTCGAGGACGACGTAGTCGGCGGCGCCGATCTTTTCTTCGTGCCCGGGATGCGCGGCCGCGAACGCGCCGCGGGTCACCACTGTCAGCACCTGGACGATGCCTCGGGTTTCGAGGCTGTCGGCCATCTCCTTGATCTCGGTGAGGGTCTCGCGCGGGTTGAACGGGTTGTGCGCGAGCCGGTCGAGGCTGACCACGTTTCGCGGGGTGGTGGCGGTGGCTGCCGATTCCGGGGCGGCGGGCTTGCCGTCGAGCGCGGCGAGCGCCCGGCCGCGGGCGCTGATGGGCTGCGGTGCGACGGCGTCGAAAGTGGTGGAGCCGCTGAGCATGGCGGCCTTGCTACGACTGCTCACGAGGCGAGCTCCCTGATGATCTGGCGCATGGTGTGGGCCTGCTCGCTGTCGGGGGCGTAGGCGAGCAGGGGCTGGGTGACGCGGACCGCCTCGCGCTGTTCGCGGAGGTCCTTGTTGACGGCCAGGACCCGCGGGGTTCCGAGGCTCCGCCACTTTTCGAGCGAGGAGGTGGCGATGAAGCCGCGGCGGGAGTCGTACTTGCTGACGACGAGCCCGAGCTGCTCGAGGTGCAGGTCGTAGTCGGCCATGAGGGCGTTGATCTGCTTGACGAGCATCCCGTAGGCCTTTGCGGAGCTGTCCTCCGCCTCCACGGGGATCACGACGCCTGAGCGGCCTTCCTGCTCCCCGTCACGCTGCCGGCCGTAGAAGAGGGCCGCGTCCATGGCGAGGCCGAGGCTCGGCGGGGAGTCGATGACGATGACGTCGTAGTCCGCTTCCGCGGCGCTGAGGGCGCGCTCCAGCACGGCGTGCCGGGGTCCGCGGAACATGGCGAGGCCCGCGTCGAGGAGGAAGGCGTCGAAGGCGGCCGGAAGGACGTGGAGCCTGCCTCCGAACCGCTCGCCGGGGATGACGGCCGCCAGGTCCTGAATGGTCTTGCGGGCCTTCTCGCGCTCCAGCATGTGGGTGACGAGACTCTCTTCGCCTGCGTCGATGGCGGGGATGTTCAGCTGGTGGCTGAGGTGTCCCTGCGGGTCGTAGTCGATGAGGAGTACCCGCTGCCCGTCCTCCGCGTAGGCCTGCGCGACGCCCGCGGAGAGAGCGGTCTTGCCGACGCCGCCCTTCTGGTTGGCCATGACGATCCGTCGGACCGGCTGCTGCACGGGCTGCACCTCGCCGGTCGCGTGCTGGTCGAGCCACAGCCGGACCGCCTGGGCGAGCCCTTGGATGTAGGACACCCCACGGGGGGCGCAGTCCTCCTTGAACGCGTCGTAGAGGCCTACGGGGAGCCAGGTGCCGAATGAATCGGCCCCGGATGTGTCGATCAGCGGCAGGGGGGTGGTGTGAGCCCGCCAGGCGATCACGCCGTCGGTGACGGCGTCCTGGAGGTCGATGCCCAGCTGGGCCGCGCGCACCTTGATGCTTTGGCGGAGGGACGCGGGCAGCTTGGACGTCAGCTTTTCCCGGTCGACTCCCGAATTGGGGGATGCCATGGCGTCAGCATACTGACGCGATGGAGCTGGTCACGACCTGAGGCAGCGTGTCGGTAGGTCAGGACCCCGCTTGGGGTACGGGGGGTGGAAACGCCGTTTCCACCTCTCACGGCCTCGCTGACCGTTTGAAGGCGAACGGACTTCCCTGCCGTAGGACCTTCCAGCAATGAGCCAGCGCGGAACGCGGCAGGCTCGGTCAGGCGGCGGTGAGGAGGGCAGCTGCGGCCAGAGCCACCAAGGCGGCGATCGTGAGGTCCGCCGCCCAGCGGAGCAGGAGCATCTTGCGGTGACAAAAAGGCAGACAGGACCTGCAGTCGGTCCAGCCGACGGTCGGGGATGAGTTCGGCACGCAGTTGGCTGGGGGTGCGGGTGGCCCAGTGGGCGTAGGAGCTGCGGTCGTCCGGGGTGATGCGGGGGCGGACGACGAGCACGGCGAGGACGGTAGCGGCGAGCAGGACGGCCGCCACGGGGGCGATGACGGGCAGGCTGCCTCCCTTCGCCTGGGCGAGGATGGCGACGGCGGCCGCGAGGACCCCGTCGAGGCCGAGGAGTAAGCCGGCCTTCTGGTCGGTCCTGGCTACCTCCCCGATCACGTGGGCCAGCGCCTCGGCGGTGTTCTCTTCGGTGCGGTCGGCTGCCGGAGCGGGGGCGGGGTTCTGGGTGGTGGTCACAGGTCGGGTTCTCCTCAGGGGTGGGTGGCCGGTCCCGGCCGGGCTGGGCGCGCGACCGGGACGGTCGGGACAGTGGTGGGCGAGGGCGGTTGCGGCGGCCTGGTGGCGGTGGAGCAGTGCATGCTGGCCGGGGTCGAGGCGCCAGAGGCCGAGGCGGCCAGCGGCGGGGATGGGGTCGGCGAGGGCTTGGACGTCGGTGAGGGTCCAGTGCCATTGGCCGGGCAGGCCCCAGGGGCGGCAGCAGCCGGTGTCGCGGTGGCAGTCGGTGATGCGGGCGGTGGCGACGAGGGCCCCGGTGGTCAGGGCCGGGGCGCCGGGGCGGGCGAGGGCGGCGCGGACGAGCGGGTCGGCCTGGCCGTCGCGGGCCAGAGCGCGGGCGGCGTGCAGGACGACCGGGCCGCGGTGTCGTGTCGGCCAGCTGCGGTTCTCCACGCGCTTGTCTCCGGCGAGGATCGCGGCCAGCCAGGGCTGGCGGATCGTCAGCGCGGGGACGTCGACGGCGGGCTGCGCCACCGGTCCGGGCAGCTCGCCGATGCGGCGCAGCGCCTCGGGAAGGGCGGTGTCCCAGTCGCCCTCGAAGCACAGGCCGCGGTCGTCGATGTAGATCGCCCCGCCGAGTTTCTTGTTCGTCACCAGCACGGTGTCGCCGAGCCGGTAGGCGCGGTCCGGGTCCTCGTCAACGATGGCGTCGAAGCCGTGGGTCCTCAGCCAGGCAGCGATCTGCGGGTGGTAGCGGCGGTGGCGGGCCGTGACAACGAAAACCGACCTGATGGCCTGGAGGGTGTGCAGGGCTTCGAGGGCGCCGGGGATCGGGTCGCTGTAGATGCGCCCG
The DNA here is from genome assembly GCF_040651155.1 of Kitasatospora sp. NPDC048545. Classification (NCBI taxonomy): domain Bacteria; kingdom Bacillati; phylum Actinomycetota; class Actinomycetes; order Kitasatosporales; family Streptomycetaceae; genus Kitasatospora; species Kitasatospora sp. NPDC048545. The sequence continues at coordinate 14,586 of NZ_JBEZIQ010000060.1, read as the reverse complement.
TCCTGCCACCCTCGGTCGTGGCGCACGAGTTCCCTATTGGATGTGCCTGTTGAAGGCGATCCGAAGGGGTACTCGTTGGCAAGCTGGAAGGTGTTCTGGGTACCGGAGGGCTGCGCGCCGGCCAGCGTCCGGCCGGGCTTGTTGCCCGGCGGGGAGGGCCTCGCGGAACGCGAGGCGTCGAGCGGTGTCCGTCCCGGAGACCCGATCTTCCTGTCGCCGGACTGCCAGGTCGACCCCGTGCTGAGCCGCTTCGCGCAGTCGAGGGTGTTCCGCTTCTACGAGGTGGAGACGAAGAGGAACTACACAACCGACATCGCATTGCTGTTGACCTTTCTGTGGGGGCGGGGCAAGTCGTGGCTCCAGGCGACGGGCCAGGACCTGAACGACTACGAGTTCTGGCGTCAGGACGCGCCGGAGAACCCCGGGCAGATCGGTGGGTCCAAGTGCAACCGTGAGCTGGCGGCGTTCACGGCGCTCTATCGCTGGGCAAAGCGGGCCGGGTGGATCGCCTCCAACCCGGTGGAGATGCGGGAGGTCGTGGGCCGGGACGGGACGGTGGCCGAGCTCCCGAAGGCCCGGGCGAAGGACGCCCGGTCGTCGAATGTGCGGTGGTTGACTCCCCGGACGTGGCGGCTGTGGACGGATGTCGGGCTTCGTGGGCTCGACCGGGATGGTCGGCAGCGGTTCGGCTGGGCGGGCCGGTTGGAGGACCGGAACGTGGCGTTCGTCCGGACGGTGACGTCGTCGGGGCTGCGGCGGCAGGAGGCCGGGTCGCTGTTGACCTTCGAAGTCCCGGACGTGCCACCCGCCGGGATCCGGTACGCCCATGGCCGGGTGGCCGCCAGGGTGACGCGCTCGAAGACCTCGCGCACCTTCTACGTCTCGGCCGGAGCGGTCGGCGACGTGGAGAGCTACGTGGAGTCCTCGCGCGCCTGGTCGATCGTCGGTGCTCAGCGGGCCGGCCGGTATGACCGCCTTCCGGGGATGCGGCTGGTCACCAAGGTGGTACCCGGGCTGAAGCCGAGGGTGCGGTGGGTGGAGCGGGACGGGACCTGCGGCGAGCGGGAACTCGGCAAGTTCACCTGGCAGGAGCGGATGCTGCTGTTCACCGAAGGGGCCGACGGTCGGGAGCCGCTGTGGCTGTGGCTGACCGAGGAGGGCCTGCCGCTGCGGCCGCACTCCTGGAACGGGGTGTTCGCCGCGGCCAACGGCGAGCCCAGGACACCCACGACCGTGCTTACGTGTTGCCCGACAAGCAGGTGCAGAACGCCGCCGTGCCCGTCATCGCGGCCGGCGCCCACGACGCTCTCGCCCGGGCCCGCCAAAGCGTGGAGCTGGCAGCCGAGCTGCGCGAGTCCCACGACCCGGCCGACCGGCACACCGTGCTCGCGGGCTGCCACGAGCCGGAGCGTGGCCCCGCCCCGACTGCGGACGGCGGCTGCAGCGCCTCGTTCCTCCTCTGCCCGGGCTGCCGCAACGCGCGCATCCATCCCGGCCACCATCCGCGGCTGGCCCACCTGCACCAGGCGCTCGACAACGCCTGCCCCGTGCTGCCGGCCGCGGTCTGGGCCGAAGGGTGGGGTGACGCCCACGCCCGTCTCGAAGACCTCCCCCGCCAGGTCGGCGGCTCGGCCTGGCGCCACGCTCTGGCCGGCGTCACCGAAGCCGACCGGACCCTCATCGGCCATCTGCTCTCCGGAGACCTCGACCCGTGACCACTGCCACCGCACCCGACCGCTTCCGCCTCCCCGTGCCCGGCCCGGGGACACCGGTCGTGCCGGCCCACCTGGCCGCGCCCGTTCACGCACACTTCAACTCGGGCTTCTCGGACCCGGTGTGGTCACTCGCACCGCTCGTCGCCAACCCGGGCGAGAGCCTGCGCTCGATCCCCTGGCGGCAGTTCCCGGCCACGCTGCGCGAGGAGATTCGCCTCGTGGCGTGGACACTGATCAACGGCGAGCTCCGGCCGACCTTCGTGAAGCAACGCGGCGTCAAGATGCGCACCCGTCTGTCGCCCGCACTCGTCCGCGAGACCATCGACCACTGGAAGTACTTCGCCCTCTGGCTCGCCAACCGGGAAGTCCGCTCGCTGGCCGCGTGCGACCAGCAGGTGCTTCACGACTACGGGCTCCAGATCCGCGACACCAGCTCCTCGCGCAAGACTGCGGTCCGTCCCTTCACCGCGCTGATCCGCTTGTGGGCGTTCGACGGCCTCAGCGGGTGCCCGGCCGGGATCGCCCGACCCCCGTGGGACGAGTTCGGCGTCGATGACTATCTGCCTGCCGCCACCACGTTGGGTGGGGAGAACGCGCGCGAGCCGCTGGCCGAGGAGACCATGGGCCCGCTGCTCGTCTGGGCCGTCCGCGTGGTCGAGGACCTCTCCGACGACATCCTGGCGGCCTGGCGGGAGAGCGGGCGCCTGCGAGGGATCGCCCGGGCCAACAGGTCCACCCCGCAGGGCAAGGCCGCGTTGCACGCCTTCTTCGAGCCCCTGCTGACCGACGCGCTGCCTCTGCCCTCCAACGAGGAGAACGGGGCGATCCGGCTGGCGCGCGACTACCTGCTCGCCCACACCGGCGCCTCCGTCAAGCAGCTCGACGCGATGAACAAGACCCACGACCTCACCGGCGCCGCATCCCGCCGCCCAGGCCCGTTCCCGCTGCAGGCGCCCGTCACCGGCCTCGTCGCCGGGCGGCCCTGGCGCGAGCACCTGGACTACACCGAGACCATCACGCTGATGAGGCATCTGGGAACCGCGGCGTTCATCGTCTGCGCCTACCTGACCGGCATGCGCCCCCAGGAAGTCCTCGCGCTGCGCTCCGGGTGCTGCCCCGATCCGGACGAGCGCCCCGACGGCGCCCCCGCACGGCACCTGATTCGCGTGGCGGACCCGGCGGACACCTCCGACGTCGGCCCCGGCGGCTCCGAGACGGCCGGGTCTGACGCTCACCTCATCACCAGCACGCACTTCAAGTCCGTCGTCGACGAGGACGGCAACCATGTGGCCGCCGGCCTGGAGCGCACCGTGCCCTGGGTCGCGATCCCGCCCGTCGTCCGCGCCATCCGTGTGCTGGAGCAGATCACACCCGCCGCAGCGCTCCTCTTCGACCGCAACGTCCACGACTTCGCGTGCAAACGCTCCGGAACCGGTGCCCTCAAACAGCACAGCATGCGCGTGCGCGTCGAAGACTTCATCACCTGGTGCAACACCGAAGCCGCCCGGCACAGCCTTCCGCAACAGACCATCCCGCCCGACCCGGCTGGCAAAGTCGGGCTCGCCCGCTTCCGCCGCACCCTCGCCTGGCACATCGCCCGCCGCCCCGGCGGCCTGGTCGCCCTGGCCATCCAGTACGGGCACCTGCGCACCGCACTCGACACCGAGACCTCCGGCCGGTACGGCAACCGCGCCCGGGGCGGAATCCACGGCGTCATCGACATCGAGACCGCCCTCAGCGTCGCCGAGACAGCCGCCGACCTTTGCGAGTACTTCGCCGCCGGCGGAGGCGTGTCCGGTCCTGCCGCCCGCCGGGCCCTCCTACAGGCCGCCAACACCCCCCGCTTCGAAGGCCGCCGGATCACCCCTCGCTTCGCCCGTACCTTCCTCGGACGCGGCGGAACCGTCCTCTACGACAACCGCACGCCCTGCTCCTGTGCCTCTACCGGAGCGACACGGCCTTGTGCGCCCGAGAAGGCGTCCGGGACGTCCCGTCCCTCAACCGGTGCGTACCCGGCTGCGGGAACACCGTGCGCACCGACCACCACGCCGACCAACTGCGCGCCCGCGCCGACCAGCTCCACCAGCAGGCCCACCACACACCCGAGCCCATCGCCGATCGCCTGCGGTCCAACGCCGCCCGGCTACAGTCCTGGGCCGACGAACACGACCGCACCCGCGTCACCGAGCCGAGAACCACACTGCAATGACCCCGCCCCCGACGAGCGCGACCGCATCCGCGCCGCCATGCAACGTATCCTGACCGGCATCCCACGGAACTCGAACGGCGCGCTGACGATCGTGGTCCTCGCCCAGGAAGCCGGGGTCCCCCGCAACGCGCTGACCCAACGCCACCCCGACCTGCGCAACGAATTCTACGAGCACGTCCAGCAGCGCGGTGCAGTCCCCGATACCGAATCCCAATGTCGTCTCGTTCAAGCGGAGACCACCTCAATAGCGGTCATCCACGCCTTCCCCCGAGTCAGCCCAGCCGCGGCAAGCTACGCAGTTCACCAACTCGCAGAAGCCGTGCGAGGAGAATGAACAGCAACGCCATCGCAATGCCGCCTGCGGCCAGCGAGGCAACCGACGTCAGGTTGTGACTGCACAAGCGGGCGATCAGCCAGCCGGTGGCCCCGGCGCAGGTGGAGGATGCGGTCAACTTGGCGTAGGTACGACAAATCCGTCGGCCATCGAGCAGGCCTTCGGTGCGCTTCCTCAGCCGCAGAGCCGTCAGAAGAAGGCCGACCGCGTAGGACAGAGCGTAGGCGGCGGCCATCCCGGTGACCGCCCACCGAGGGGGCAGCAGAAGGTGGCAGACCACAGCCAGAACGATGTTCATGCCGCTGATCCACAGCGCCATGCGGAACGGCGTGCAGGTGTCCTCGAAAGCGTAGAAGCCGCGCAGCAGAAGGTACTGGGCGGAGAACGGGACCAATCCAAGGCCGAAGGCCTGAAGCATGTGGCCCAGGGGAACGGTTGCCGCAGCGTCGGCGGCACCATGGGCGAACAGCAGCTGGGCGATCTGCGGGCCGAAGGCGACGAAGAAGAACGCTGCCGGGACGATGACGACGCCGCTGACCCGAAGCGCGCGAGACAGGTCGGCGCGTAGGTCGTCGAGACGGCGCTCGGCCGCTGCCCGGCTCATGCGTGGGAGGAGAGCAGTGACGAGGGACACGGTGACGATCGACTGGGGCAGCATCCAGATCTGCTGGGCGTAGCTGTAGGCGGTGTAGCCGACGCCGTCGTTGGGCAGGGCGGCGTCGGCGGCGGAGGCCAGGCGGGTGACCACGGTGCTCGCCACGAGGTTGGCCAGGACGAACAGCAGGGTCCAGCGGGCCGCGTTCATGCTCTTGCGCAGGCCAGCGCCCCGCCAGTGGAAGCTCGGTCGCAGCCGGAATCCGGATGCGTGAGCGTACGGAATCAACGCGATCGCTTGGAGGGCCAGGGCCAGGGTGGTTCCGATTCCGAGCAGCCTGACCTGGGCACTGGTGATGTCCGAGACGTTCTCCGGAGTGGTCATCATGCCGAGATAGAGGCCGAACATCGTGATCAGGACTACGTTGTTCAGGACCGGCGTCCACATCATTGCCCCGAACCGGTTCCGGGCGTTGAGGACCTGTCCGAAGATGCTGAACACGCCGTAGAAGAAGATCTGAGGAAGCAGGAAGCGGGCGAAGACCACGGTCAGCTCGAACGCGTCGTGTGTGGTCGGCGTGTCCTGCTGGTAGATGCTGATGATCTCAGGAGCAGCCCAGGTCGCCAGCACGGCGCCGAGTCCGAGTACGCACAGCACGAGGGTCACCAGACGCTGCTCGAAGGCCATCCCGCCGTCGGAGTCCTCTGTCCGGGCCCGGACCAGTTGCGGGACAAGAACGGAGTTCAGCGCGCCGCCGATTAACAGGAAGTACAAGCTGGTGGGCACCGTGTTGGCCTGGTTGTAGGTGGTGGCCAGCAGCCCGGTGCCCAATGCCGCAGCTTGCAGCACTTGCCGGATCAGTCCGGTGACGCGCGAGACCACCGTCCCGGCGGCCATCAGCACGGACGACCGCAACACCTCGTCGGCCTCAACTCGCTTGGGCGCAGCATGTTTTCTGCGTTTCGTGCTTGATCGTTCCATCTGCTCGGACGACGCCTGTTCGATCATGAACACAATCTACGGCTCGGACCTCGTCGGCAAGTAAGAACCTGGAACTTACGGGACCGGCCGCAGACTTGCACCAAAGCGGTGGCATGGTTCAGGTGGTGGTCTCGGTCAACACGCGGACTTGACAGGGAAACCTGGGACATCACCAAAGCGGCCGGCCCCACGAAGGGCATCTGGTACCACGCCCACGTCATCACCGACATCTTCAGCCGCTACATCGTCGGCCACACCGTCGAACTGGCCGAATCGGCAGAACGGGCCGAGGAGCTGATCCGCGAGACCATCGCGCGCAACGGCATCGTCCCCGAGACCGTGCACGCCGACCGAGGCACCTCGATGACCTCCAAGAAGGTCTCCCGACTGTTGATCGATCTCGGCGTCACCAGAAGTCACTCGCGCCCGGAAGGTCTCCAACGACAACCCCTACAGCGAGGCCCAGTTCAAGACCACCAAGTACATGTCCGACCATCCCAGCGGTTCGACTCCCTGGCCCACGCCCGTGAATGGTTCGACGCCTTCATCTCGTACTACAACCACGAGCACAGGCACTCGGGCATCGGACTCCACACGCCCGCCAGCGTCCACTTCGGCACCGCCGAGGAGATCCGCGACCAGCGGGCCGTCACCCTCGCCGAGGCCTACGCACGGCACCCCGAACGCTTCGGCCGCCGCCCCGGACCACCCGAGATCCCGAAGACAGCGTGGATCAACGACCCCGCCAAGCACAGGGAACCCACACCACAAACCTCATAGCGTCACGACCGTCTCACTGGACTTGAAATCTTCCGGAACGGCGCCTACGCCGACCGGATCGTCCAGGCTGGCGAGAGCACCGCACTCACCGATCCCTTCCCGCTTGACCTCAACCCCGCAGTGCTGCGTCGGTAGTCCAGGGTGACCGCAGGCGTGCATGTGACGTGATCCTGGGATCACGTCACATGCATGTGAAGTCGGGCCGTCCCGTCCCAGTGAGGGATGGACTCATGGTCCATTTTGGGGGACACCACAATCACCAAAATGAACCATGAGTCCATCCCGGATTCCGCCCCTCCCTCTCCCCGCCCGGCCGGTGGCAGCACGTGCCCTGCCGGGAAGCCAGGACCGGGCGGCAACCCGGTGATCCACGCGGACCTGACCATGCAAATAGCTGGGCGCGGCGCGCTCCGCTACCGCACCCTGGCCAGCGCCAAGGGCTGCGCTGGACCAGCCCCTGCCGCCTGCCCTGCGGCGACGGATCCGCCGTCAGGGCCGTGGCCGGCCCCGCCGTCGGCCCGTCGCCGAACCGGTCACGCCGAAGACGGCGTGACACTGGGCAGTTGGCCCTCGCCAGCTGGCTGATGCTCGTGCCTGGCCGGGGTACGTGCCGCACCAGCCTGCCCCGCTGCCACTGACTTGCCCATCACCGAGCGCTTTCCCAGGTCACCACCCACCTGCACGAGACCGCTGCACCACTGGCCGACCGGCACCCGACTGCCGCCCGGCCGCGGGGACCGGTGGATCGCCAGCGACCGGGTACTGCTGCGCCAACTCGGCACGGGTGCCCACCTGGTGATGGATGAGCGCGGAAAGGGCCGTCAAGGCCCGGTCGCGGCGGCAGCCGCGATTTCGTGATCGGCGCCGTACAGCCCGGCCGACCGGGTGGTGCTGTCGGCGACGGTGCCCAGGCCGGGTGGCGGTAGCGGCACGGGTCCGCCTCCTGCCGGAGGCGTCGTCGCCGACCACTGCGGAGGACGACACGCCGGACTTGGGGTAGCCATGCGGGTGAACGTCACGGACGGCCATCCGCAGGAGGTGCCCGTTCCGCATGTCAATGACCACACAAGAGGTGCGCGCCCACCCAAGTCACTGACCTGCGGAAACGTCGATTCTTCGGTGATCCTGGGATCACCTGAGGTGATCCAGCGATCCCCAAGTGGTGATCTCAGGATCACCGAAATGACCTTTGAGTGCATGTACTTAAAGGTCATATTGGTGGTGTCCCCAGCAACCTAAATGCACCATGAGTGCATGCACTGTTAGTATATTTACCGGTGGTGCTGCTGAGCTGTTCTGCACCGTCACGCCCGCAAGCACCCCGATTTGAGCTGGAGTGAGGAGCAGAGCCCATGGCGCGAGCAGCCGGGTCGCCCAAGCGCTACGACGCCGAGGGCAACGTCGTCCCGACGACGAACTTCGGGTACGCCGGTAGCTACAGCACCGTGGACAACTCCCGGATGAACGGGATCGCGGAGGCCGTCGAGACGATCACCGACCGCGAGGCCCGGGTGCTGATCTGGTGGCTGGCCAACACTCCGGGCCCGGACATGCACGTCGAGCTGACGATCACCGAGATCGCAGCTCGGCTCAAGATGGACCCGAAGGCCCTCAGCCGGAACGTCGCTAAGCTCAACAAGTTGCGCCTGCTGCTGCACGTGAAGACGATCGGCCGCAACCGCTTCTTCCGGGTCACCCCCTACCTGACCCACCAGGGCAGCGCGTTCGAGCAGCGCACGGCCATCAGGGACTGGAACCCGCCGGAGATCCCCGCGTACGTTCCGCCGCAGAAGGACAAGCCGAAGCGGACCCGCAAGGCCGCCGCTGGAGAGGAAGAGTGACCATGGCACAGATTAGGTCCGCCGAGGACGTGAAGGCCATGCTCAAGCGCACGGCTGACCTGCCGCCCAACCAGCGCGTCGTGGTCATCCTCTACGCCAGCTCCGAGCAGAACGAGCGCACCGGCGCTGTCATGGCGACCGGCCAAGACCTCGCGGCCGAGATCGACATGAACCCCAGCCTCTTCTCCCGTCTTCGCCTCGCGCTCACCCGCTCCGGCTGGCTGGAGAAGGTCAGTGACAGCAGCCCGTACTACCGCCTCACTGCGAAGGCCGGCGGGGGAGACAACGTCCTTCCCCTGCGCCGCACTGGCGGCGACGGCGAACATCAGGCCCGCCGCGCCTGAGTCGGTAGTACGGAATACGAAGGAGAGGGCCTGGGCACCTGCCCGGGCCCTTCCTCTTTGGCCCTGTGGGTGGGGCCAAGGCACTACCGCCGGTGATAGTGGGCGGTCGGCCTACCCCGACTCCTCCGGTCTGCGAGACTGGTGATCATGACTGACCGCCGCAGGCTCTCCCTGCGCTTCTCCGAGTCCGCCACCGACGCTCCCGTGCCCGCTCAGTCCGGCGGGCGCCGGCTGCTGCCGGTCGAGCAGGGCGCCGACTTCCGCCAGCCGCCCGGCGAGACCGTGGCCGTACCCGCCCCGGCCCGGCGCCGCCTCTCGCCCGGCGGGCTGACCTTTTCCGACCCGGACCGGCAGATCTGAGCGGCTCTGGCCGTCCCGCCGCAGGCCCCTGACCTGCGGCGGTTTTATAAATCGTCCCCCGGTTGAGGTCCTCCGGAACGGGCGTAGTGGTTCGCCTGCGCTCGGTGACCGCCGGGGGCTAGCGTGGGGCCGTTGGACGGGCAAAAGGTCGTGGTGGGAGGGGATCAGGGGTGGATTTCCCGAGCAGAGAGAGCTTGTCGGGTCTCAGCGCGGTGGAGTACGAGGTCATCGCCGTGTTCGACGACACGGTCGGGAGCCTGGTGCAACGTGCCGAGAACGCCCTCGTCGAACGGGTGGTGTGGGGCCGGCAGGGCGCCGATGCGGTTTTCGACTGCGCGCGGGGCCTGTCGGCCTGCGATCTGACGTGCGATTCCCTCGACCGGTTCCTGGCGGACACGGCAGCAGCGCTCAACGGCCTCAGCGCCGTTCCCGCGACCGCCGCCGGCGGAGTCTGTCGTCTGAGAGACCTGGGCTGGCTCACCCCGCAACAGGCGGGCTCCCTCCTCGCCGCCACGGATCCCGCGAGCCTGCTGGCCGAGAACCACGCACCCGCGGTCACGGCCACCGCCCTGGCTCAGTACGCCGACGAGGATCCGGGTCGTCTCGGCCACGACACCTCGGTCTGGTATCCAGTCGCAGAGCACTTCGCAGCTGCCCTGCCGACCGCCTGCCAGAGCTACAGGCTCGAAGAAGTCGCCGCGCTCCTCAAGGGCCTGGCGATCCTCGGTTGGGCCGATCACCGGATCACCCGTGACGGGATCGACTTCCTTCTCTGCCAGCAACACCCCACCGGTGCCTTCGGCTACCCGGCGCGCGACGACCACCGCGAGCGGGCGACAGCGCAACGCATCTGGACTCAGAGTTGCGTCGTCGCCTTGTCACGCCTGTACGCCTGCAAGGCGGGGGGAATAACGGAGGCGTAACGCGACAGCGGGGGGAACCGCAGGCTGACCCAGATCGCCACGGTCGTCGAACGCTCCACCCGCTTCACCGTGCTTGTCCAGCTCGACGGGCAGGTCGAGCGTCGTGGCGGACAGTCTCGCGGTGACGGTGGCCATGTCCCGCACCCCGAGCAAGACCACGCGAGATCGACTCCCGCTCAGGAAGCGTCAGTTGGCCCGACCTTCGTTGCCGGATCGGTGGAACGTAGCCGCCGTTGGACTGATGATCGTGAAGATCGAGCCAGGCGGCCTGCCCAGCGCCCGCGAGATCTCGCTGATCGACTCACCGGCCTTCCAACGGCCCCACAACTCACGCTTGTGTGTGTCCGACATGTCCGGACGACCCAACCTCGCCATGCGCGGCGTGCTCCGCCCCCGCACCCGTGGCCAGCGCCCGGCGGCGCTGGACCCGCCATCCTGCCGCCTGCCCTGGGCAGTTGGCCCCGGGAGAAGTGGCCGATGCCCGTGCTGGGCGGAGCCACCTGCCGATCCGGCTGCACCGAGTACCGCGTGCTGCGCGCCACCGCGCCGGTGCCGACGTCACCACCTGCCGACGAAAACCTTGTTGCCCACCTTCACGACCTGGGAGCTGACCGGTACCGCCTGGTGCCCGCACCCGCCGCCGAGCCGCAGCGCCAGCAGCGGTAGGGCACGGGCACCAGCCGCCTGAACTCGTAGGCATGGAAAGGGCCGTCAGTAGTGGGGATTCCCGCGGTCTGGATGAGAGCCCTGTATGCGCCCGTCGGTCCGGGGGTGGCTGGCGGTTGGCTGGTGTGCGGGTTTAGTGGGTGTGGTGGCGGTCCAGGTGGTGAGGAGGTCACCGGCCAGGGGTGTGAGGCGGGGTAGGTCGAGCGCGCGGGCGGTGTGGTCGAGGAAGGTGTGGACGGTCCACCGTAGGCGTGAAAGGCCGCCCCGGTGAGGCGGTGGCGGTGCAGGTGGCGTACACCTCGCCGAGGTGGGCGACGGCGGGGGCGTCGGCGGCCTGGATGCTCCGGTCGACGAGGGCGAAGAACGCCTCCTCGCCCTTGGCCTGCACGCCGTGCCCGGCCAGGCAGCCTCGAGCTGCCGGTAGGCCGCGTCGACCTCCTGGTGGTGCCGGAGGGAGGCCGCCGCGGTGAACCACTGGACCTGCAGCGGGCCGTACAGGTCCTTCAGCTCCCGCATGGCCTTCGCGCCGTCCTCGAAGCACTGCTGCTGCTCGGGCCCGGGGGTGGAGCGGCCCGCGGCCGCGCCGCCGGCGGCGGTTCGGACGGCGGCGGCAGGCGGCGGCTGGGAAAATTCGCTTTCGGCCGCCGGAGGGCGGTGATAGACAGCCGTAGTGCAGAAGAATCTTGAACTCCCTGACCTGCTGCGACTGATCGACGAGCGGGCGACGGCCTTCCGGGCCGCGATCGCCGCCGCGCCCAGCCTGGACGTGCAGGTGCCGACCTGTCCCGAGTGGACGCTGTTCGACCTGGCGCGGCACCTGGGCTCGGGCCGCCCGTTCTGGGCCGCCGTCGTCGAGGCCGGTCCGGCCGACGCCCCGCCGGCCGAGGCTGTGGCGGCGCGCGCCGAGGCGCAGGCGCCCCGGGAGCGCGAGGCGTTGGTGGCCTGGCTGGCCGCATCGACGCAGGAGCTGCTGGACACCCTGCGGGAGGTCGGCCCGGACGCCGAGTGCTGGACGTGGTGGGGCGCCTCGCAGTCGCCGCGGACCAGCGGTGCCGTCGCCCGGCACCAGCTTCAGGAGATCGCGATGCACACCTATGACGCCCAGCTCACCGTGGGCGCCGCGCAGCCGCTGCCGGCGGAGGTGGCGCTGGACGGCGTCGAGGACTTCCTGTTCACCTGCTGCGCGTGGTCGGGCGTCTGGCCGCACGAGCCGGCCGTCGTCGACTACCACGCCACCGAGGGCCGCTCCTGGCGCTTCACGGTCGAGGCGGATGGCGCCCGCGCCGTCCGCCTCCCGGCTGCCGGCGAGGGCGAGGCCCAGGCCCCGGCCGACGCCTCCGCCCGGGGCACGGCCGGTGAGCTGGTCCTGTGGTTCTACGGACGCACCCCGCTGGACTCGGTGAAGATCGACGGCGACCGGGTCATCTTCGAGCGGCTCTTCGCCTGGGACCCGAACGCGTAAGGCGTGGTCGACGACGCGGTCACCCGTTCGCTGAGACAGTCTCAAACCGTAGGGAGAAGAGCTGGCCGAGCATGCGGTTGAACAGGTTGCGTTGGGAGGCGGCGTGCCAGTCACCGTGGACGTCGCGACGGCGTCGGTAGTGGGCCTTGGCGCCGGAGGAGGCGGGGATGGCGGAGAACGCCCAGAGGTAGCCGACGTGGTTGAGCCGGTCGTTCTTGACCCACCTCCGGGTGATGCTCGACTTCTTGCCGGAGGCCCGGGTGACGGGTGAGGCGCCAGCGTAGGCCTTGAGCCCTCGGGCGTCGGCGAACCGCTGCCGGTCGTCGCCGAGCTCGGCGAGCACCCGGGCGCCGAGCTGAACACCCAGGCCAGGGAAGCTGAGGATGATCTCGGCGTCCGGGTGCTGGGGAAACGATTCCTCAACCGCTTGGGCGAGGTCGTCGAAGGCAGAGGGGCGGTCGCCTCATGTCCGGGGCGGTGTCGGTGCCGGGTTCTAGTACTGCAACGGTGCTTACCGTGACGGTTGTCGGGTTCGCTCGTTGGGCTGTTCATGGGTGGGGACATATCCGAGGTCGATGCTCGTCGCTGGTCGGGTTGCACGAGTGGTTTGGGCACCGGTTCGCGCGGAGCGAGTCGCGGGAGTCGGCGTTGGCCTACATGCGGGGCCTGCTGGCGCCGCTGGAGCGCAAGAACGGGTGGACGGTGGCCGAGGAGGCCGGTCACAGCGGTCCGGACCGGATCCAGCGGCTGCTGAACCGGATCGACTGGGACGCGGACGAGGTGCTCGACGACGTGCGCGCCTACGTCGTCGAGCACCTGTCGGATCCCGGTGGCGTGCTGATCGTGGACGACACCGGCTTCCTGAAGAAGGGCGTGCGGTCGGCCGGTGTCCAGCGGCAATACTCGGGCACCGCGGGCCGTACCGAGAATTGCCAGGTCGGGGTCTTCCTCGCCTACTCGAGCGGGCTGGGCCGGACGTTGATCGACCGGGCGCTCTACCTGCCGAGGTCCTGGACGGACGACCGCGAACGCTGTCGGGCGGCGGGGATCGGTGACAAGGTCGAGTTCGCCACCAAGGTCGAGCTCGCGAGGGCAATGGTCCGCCGTGCGATCGACGACCGGATCCCGTTCCGGTGGGTGACCGCGGATGCCGGCTACGGCTACAGCAAGGGCTGGCGCTACGAGTCAGAGCAGGCCGACGTCTTCCACGTCGTCGCCACCACCCGCCACGACACCGTGGTCACCTGGCGGGCCATGGACCATCGGCTGCACGACCTGGTCGCAGACCTGCCCCGGCAGAAGTGGAAGCGTCGGTCCTGCGGCGACGGCGCCCACGGCCTGCGGATCTACGACCGGGCCCGCATCGAGGTCCGGCCCTGGCACCGCCCCGACCGCAGGCACTGGGTCCTGGCCCGCCGCAGCATCACCGACCCCGCAAAGATCGCCTACTACATCGCCTACGCACCTGCCGATGCCACACTCAATGACCTGATCGCCGTCGCAGGCGCCCGCTGGGCGATCGAGGAGTGCTCCAGAGCGCGAAGGGTCAGTGCGGCCTGGACGACTACCAGGTCCGCCGCCACCAGGGCTGGTACCGGCACATCACTCTCGCCATGGCCGCCCACGCCTACCTCACTGTCATGCGGGCCCAGCAGCTCGAAAGGGGGCCGGACCTACTCGAACGCCAGACCTGATACCCCTCACCGTCCCCGAGATCCGCCGGCTGATCACGTATCTCACCCAGCCTGTCCGCCGCAGCATCGACCACGTCCTGCACTGGTCCCGATGGCGCCGCCGACGCCAACATCAGGCCCGGACCAGCCACTACAAGAGACGAGGCCACAGCCCAAGAGCTGAAGCCTCGTCATGGTAAGCACCGTTGCAGTACTAGGGCTGGGGCTCGGGCTTTGCGAGGGCCCGATCGGCGGCGAGGAGGGCGGTGGTGGCGGCTCCGACGAGCAGGACTTTGCCGCTGAGGGGATGCCGCCGCCGATCAGGAGAAAGATTACACCGGTAATGACCCCGGCTGCCACGGTGTGCCCGAAGCCCTGCGACTGCGACATCCTGCGGTTCCGTTCTGTGCCGTGGAGGCCAGCGGCCATGCGACGGCCGATGACTTCGGTGGCCGCCTGACCAGAGTGCGGGTTCGGACCGGCGCTCGCAGCTCGGCCAGCAGGTGATCCTCTTGATGTGAACGGCCTATTGGTGGTGCGGGCGGTTTCTTCGCGAGCCCGGGGGTTGCCCGGGCCGGCACATCGTCAGTCCTCGCCTTGCCTTTCCTTTACTGACTTCGGCTTGTCAGGGTGACGTTGGGGTGTCGAGGGTCAGGCCGGTGCCGGCTATGAAGCCGTCGAGGGTTTCGGGGCGGTACTGCAG
>NZ_JBEZIQ010000059.1:52247-57920 GCF_040651155.1 Kitasatospora sp. NPDC048545 | reverse complement strand
GCCATCGACTCCCCGGACGAGATGTCCCCGAACGCGCCGCGCATCATCACCATCAAGGTGGCCGGCCTCGGTGCCGGGCGCCGTCGTCTTTCCGGCTCGTGCACGAAGACGGCCACACGGAGCGGCCGCTCGGAAACGGGCCGTACGGAGACCGGCTCCACGCTCGGGTTCGAAGGCCGAAACCGCGGGCCGACGCCCGGTTTCGGACGCTCTGACGGGATCCGTGCACACCTTCGAAAGAACGCGCCGCCCTTCTGGCACAAGGCCCGGTATGGTCTGGGGTAACCGTGGACGCGGGGTATCGGAGTCCCCCTGCGCGAGGAGCCCCCAACGTGCTGATCACCCATGACACCGAGTGCGCGCTGAGCATCCTCGTGGAGTTGCTCAACACCGCACCCGAGGTGTGCGGCGCCGAGCGGCTGCCGGACGTCGCCGCGCTCGACGCCTTCGTGGTCCGCCAGGAGATCAGCGAGATCGACTCGCTGACCGAGGACGACCTGCGCCGGGTGCACGAGCTGCGCACCCGGCTGCGCGAGGTGTTCGGGACGGAATCCACCGCCGAGGCCGCCGAGCTGGTCAACGCGATCGTCGCGGCCGCCGGGACGACGCCCCGGCTGACCGACCACGACGGCCACGACTGGCACATCCACTACTTCGCACCGCACGCCGCGCTCGGCGACCACCTGGCGGCCGAGCTGGGCATGGCCCTGGCCTTCATCCTCGTGGCCGGCGAGCGGGAACGGCTGCGCCGGTGCGAGGCACCGGACTGCGCGCGGGTCTTCGTGGACCTCTCCCGGAACCGCTCGCGGCGCTACTGCGACAGCCGCACCTGCGGCAACCGGCTGCACGTCGCCGCCTACCGGGCGCGGCAACGCTCGGCGGAAGCCGTCCCCTCCGCCTGACACCAGGGGCACTCGCCCGGGGGTTCCGGACCCCGGAGTCCTGTCCTCCAGGGCCTCTTCCCCGGGGCCGCGCTCGGGTCCGGGGACCGGATCCGGTGGTCAGATCCCGCGCTTGCGGAGGATCTCCTCGATGTCGGCGAAGTCGCCGAGGCCGTCGTCGCGCTTGCCCCCGGCCGGCTTCTTCGGCGCCTTGGGCGCCGGTGCCACCGCCGGACGCTCGGGCGCGGGACCGGCGGCCGCCGGACGCTGCGGCTCGGCCTCGACGGCGCCGCGGCGGCCGACCCAGCGGGTGGTGACCAGCAGGACCGCGGAGACGCCGAGCAGCGCGATGCCGGTCCACACCCGCGGGTCGAGGACCAGCTTGGCCGCCCAGTCGGTGAACGCCCGGCCGATCGTGCTCGCCAGCGGGAACAGGCCGGTCAGGTAGAGCCCGGCGGGCAGCAGGGCGACCGCGAACCAGCGGGTCGCCGACAGGAAGCGCCGCTGGTACGCCCGCAGGCCCGCCACAACCACCCCGCCCGCCGTGAGGATGAAGCTGATCGCCGCGCTCAGCACGGGGCCACCCCTTCGCGTCCGGTCGTCCTGGTCATCGGTGCCTCCCTGTCGGTCCGCCCTCGGGCGCACCGCCGGCCGGAGCGGACGCCCACTAGTGGAACACTGGGGGAATGATCGATGGTTCCCTCCCCCGCCTCGAGTTCTGGTGCGACCTCCAGTGCCCGGACTGCCGCACCGCGCTGGACGATGTACGGGCGCTGCGCGCGCAGTACGGCGACGCACTGTCCGTGGAGCTGCGGCACTTCCCGCTCGAGAAGCACAAGCACGCGTACGCCGCGGCCGAGGCGGCCGAGGAGGCGTTCGACCAGGGGCTGGGCTGGCCGTTCGTGGAGGCGCTGCTGGCCCGGGTCGAGGACCTGGACGCACGGGGGCAGCAGGTGCTGCTGGACGTCGCCCGGGAGGTCGGGGTGGACGCCGACGAGGTCGACACCGCGCTGATCGACGGCCGGCACATGCTGACCGTCGACGCCGACCAGGCCGAGGGGAAGGCGATCGGGGTCACGGGTACGCCGACGTACGTGATCGGTGGTGAGCGCCTGGACGGCGGGCAGAGCCAGGACGGGCTGCGGGAGCGGATCGTGGCCGTCATCGAGGCGGCACGGACGTCCTGACGGCACGTCAGAGTGCTTTGCCGTAGAGGCGGTCGGTGACCGCGTAGCCGAGCGAGTCGTAGAGCCGGATGGCGACCTCGTTGTCGGCGAAGACGTTGAGGCCGAGGTTGCGCACCCCGGCGGCGAGGCACTCCCGCTCGGCGAGCAGCATCAGGGTGCGGCCGTGTCCCCGGCCCCGGTGGGCCCGGGACACCTCGACCACCATCACCCAGGCGAGCGGTTCGCCGTCCGGCAGGTCACGCAGGTGGAGGGCCACCCAGACCGAGCCGCAGGGCTCCGGCCCGCCGTCGGCGCCGTACAGGCTGCTCAGGACGACGCCGGGGGTCTCGGTGCCCTGCGGCAGCAGGGTCCGCCCGCCGCCGCCCGCTTTGGCGCGCGCCTGGTCCTCGGTGAGTCCGGAGGCGACGAGTGAGCGGGCGAAGCGTTCGGTGCCCCCGTCGAGCCAGTCCTGGAGCGCCGCGGGGTCCATCGGGCGCGCGGTGAGTCCGGCGGGCAGGGCGGGGGCATCGGTGAGGCGCTTGTGCAGGGACCGCATCCGCTCGGTGTAGCCGAGGGTGGCGGCGAGGGCGCGTGCGATCGGCGCCGACTCGGGGACCTTGACGTCCACCCGGGTGCAGCCCCAGTGGCGCAGCACCTCCTCCGCGGCCAGCGCGCCGAACGTGCCGCGCCCCCGGCCGCGCCCCTCGGTGATTTCCAACTCCGATATCTCGCCCCAGAGTCGGCCGTCGTGCGGAGTGCCGGTGGTGCGCAGCGCGCCGACCGGGTGGCCGTTCGACAGGATCCGCCAGCGTCTGGTGCGGCCGCCGGCCGCGGTGGGTGTCTCCGGGCCCTCGGGGCGCAGCGTGGTGGTCATGTGGTGGTCCCTTCCCCTTGTCCGGGAGGTTATCCACGAGGTCGGGCACGCGGCCGGTTCCGTCTCCCGGAGGCGGGGATCACGGGTCGAGGTCGTCGTCGCCTCGCTCGGCGAAGACCTTCATGGCCTCGGCGGTGACGGGGCCGATGCCGGCCAGCTTGCGGTCGTCGACGCGGGTGACGGCCTGGACGTCACGGGTGGTGGAGGTCAGGAAGACCTCATCGGCGTCCTGGAGGGCGTCGAGCGGGAGGTCGGCCTCCTCGGCTCCGCACCAGTCGATGACGAGCTGCCGGGTGATGCCGGCCAGGCATCCGGAGGCGAGAGCGGGGGTGAGCAGGCGGCCGCCGATGACCACGAAGACGTTGGAGCCGGTGCCCTCGCAGAGCCGGCCGGCGGTGTTGGCGAACAGGGCCTCGGAGGCGCCGGTGCGGTGGGCGGCGGCCAGGGCGACGACGTTCTCGGCGTAGGAGGTGGTCTTCAGGCCCGCGACGGCACTGTGCTCGTTGCGGCGCCAGGGGACGACGGCGACGGCGGTCTCGTCGGGGCGGCGGCCGATGGCGCCCATGGCGACCACGAGGGTGGGGCCGGTGGTGCCGCGCTCGGAGCCGAGCGGGGCCGGGCCGCCGGTGTAGGTCACGCGCAGGCGGCCGAGCGGCGCGGGGTTGGCGGCGAGGACCCGGGCACAGGCCTCGCGGACCAGGTCGTGGTCGGGGTCGGGCAGGCCGAGGCCGCGGGCGGAGCGGGTGAGCCGGTCGAGGTGGCGGGTGACCGCGAAGGCCTTGCCGTCGACGGTCTTCATGGTCTCGAAGACGCCGTCGCCTGTGGTGAGGCCGTGGTCGAGGACCGAGACGGCGGCGTCGGCGGAGCCGACGAGGGCGCCGTTGACCCAGCTCGTGGTGCGGTTGTGCATCGGGGCTGCTCCTCAGCGGGGGCGGTGGACGGTGTGGCTCACGCCCCGGTGTGATCGGGTTCGCTGCCCGACGCTATCGCGACCAGTCGGGCGGCCTTCAGTTCGGTTTCCGCCCACTCGCGTTCGGGATCGGAGCCCCAGGTGATGCCGGCGCCGGTGCCGAAGCGCAGGACGGGCGCGCCGGGGTCGGTCCGGTCGACCCAGAAGGTGCGGATGCCGACGGCGAGTTCGCCCTCGCCGCGGTCGGCGTCGACCCAGCCGACGGCGCCGCAGTAGGGGCCGCGCGGGGCGGTCTCCAGGGCGTCGATGATCCGCAGGGCACTGGACTTGGGGGCGCCGGTGACGGATCCGGGCGGGAAGGTGGCGGCGAGGAGCTCGGGCCAGCCGGCGCCCTCCCGCAGGGTGCCCTCGACGGTGGAGACCAGGTGGACCAGGCCGGGGTGCTTCTCGACGGCGCACAGGTCGGGGACGGTGACGGTGCCGGTGTCACAGACGCGGCCGAGGTCGTTGCGGACCAGGTCCACGATCATCACGTTCTCGGCGTGGTCCTTGTCGAGGAGGTCGTCCTCGGTGCGGCCGGTGCCCTTGATCGGGCCGGAGGAGACGGTGCGGCCGGTGCGGCGCAGGTAGAGCTCGGGTGAGGCGGTGGCGATCTCGACGCCGTGTCCGGGCAGTCGGATGGTGCCGGCGTAGGGGGCGGGGTTGCCGTGGGCGAGGAGGCCGGTGAGGGCGTCGACGTCGCTGAGGTCCGGGTCGGGCAGGGGCGCGGACAGCACCCGGCAGAGGTTCGCCTGGTAGACCTCGCCCGCGGCTATGTGCTCGCGGATGCGACGTACGCCCGCGACGTAGGCGGCGCGGTCGAGGGAGCTGTGCCAGGTGCCGGCGTCCGGGCCTCGCCAGCCCGCGCCGGAGGGCGGCGCGGGGGCGGGGCGGAGCTCGTCGAAGCGGGCGCAGGTCAGTCGGCCCTCGAAGTCGTAGGCGACGGCCCAGTAGCCGGAGGAGTCGAGGGCGGCCGGGTCCGAGGTGACGTCGCGCAGTCCGGTGGCCAGGCGGCCGCCGAAGCGGGCGAGCGGGGTGCGGGGGTCGGGGTGGCCGGACACGGTTCTCCTGCGCGGTGTGCTGGGCGGCGGTGCCTGAAGTGTAGGTCGGGGGCGCGGGCCCGGCCCTGTGTGACCGTGCGTGCGCTCGGGCGTACGGACCCGGGCGTGAGCAGCCACGGACGTCGCGTGGGTGTGCGCCGGGTGACCTGCGGATGATCGTCCGGGAGCGCCGCAGGTGGCAGCCGATGACCGCGGTCGGAGGCCGACGCGACGGCACTCGACGGGCATCCCCTCGGCACGCTGCGGGAACGGATTTTTAGCTGGCCCGGGAATCCGCTAGAGTTCAACACGTCGCCAGGGAGCGCAGCCGGGAAAACCGGTGAGGCCCCCGGGAGACAGGCGGACGTGGCTCAGTTGGTAGAGCATCACCTTGCCAAGGTGAGGGTCGCGAGTTCGAATCTCGTCGTCCGCTCGATGGAGAACAGTGTAAGATCGTTCTTCATGTGTTGCCTGGTGGAGTGGCCGAGAGGCGAGGCAACGGCCTGCAAAGCCGTGTACACGGGTTCAAATCCCGTCTCCACCTCCAAGAGGATCCCCCGGTTCCACCGGGGGCGTCCCCGTGCGCGCGATTAGCTCAGCGGGAGAGCACTACCTTGACACGGTAGGGGTCACTGGTTCAATCCCAGTATCGCGCACGTCGGATCCTTCGAGGTCTGCTGCAGGACCGCCACACCAGGCGCGATTAGCTCAGCGGGAGAGCACTACCTTGACACGGTAGGGGTCACTGGTTCAATCCCAGGTA
>NZ_JBEZIQ010000059.1:0-52154 GCF_040651155.1 Kitasatospora sp. NPDC048545 | reverse complement strand
GTCTGCTGCAGGACCGCCACACCAGGCGCGATTAGCTCAGCGGGAGAGCACTACCTTGACACGGTAGGGGTCACTGGTTCAATCCCAGTATCGCGCACAGTAACGGCCGGGGCCGCGTTCCGAGAGGATCGCGGCCTCGGTCTTTTGCGTTCGCCGACACGGGCACCGGCACCGGCCTACCGCGGCCCTCGGCCCTCGGCCCGGAGATCCGGAGACGCGTAAGGCCCGGAAAAGAGAAGAGCCGCGTACGGACGCCCTCACCGACGTCCGTACGCGGCGTCTCCGCCTGCCGGGGCGCTCTGCGCACCGCACACGCCCGTCCGCGTGTGATCGCGGCCGCGGCCTCCCCGGCGGCACCGCTCCCCGTCCCCAGGGGACCGGTGCCCGTTTCTGTGGCCGCCCCCTAGGGGACGGCGTCCTTCTCAGGTGCTCCTCAGCGGCTGATCAGATCGGCGACGGCCTGCGCCTGGTTCGCCATCTGGTCCCACCCGCCGAAGAGCAGCACCAGGAGCACGGCGCACGGCAGGGCCATGGCCAGCGCCACCGCGGGGTGCCGCGTGGGCTGCTCGGCGGTCGACCGGGACTGGACGAAGGCCTGCCGACGGCGGCGGGGGGTTCCCGTGAGCTGCGGTGCCATGCCCTTGCTCCTGATCCGGTCGAGTTGGCGCGGTGAACGGCTTACCTCGGGGGACGAGCTCCCCGTCCACCGCTGAACACAACGCTATTGGTCGGGGGCCCTGCGGGCGTCATGCCGTCGTACCGTTCCTCGGACGTCCCGGAGGATGACGCCCGGACTCGGGGCCTACTACCGCAGGGGGAGGCAGGGCTGACCCGACCCCCGGGGGAACCCTGAGGGGTAACCCCGAGAGCCGATCCGGCACCCCTGTGACCTGCGGGTCAACGCAAGATCAGACAATCGCACGGCCGCTGGAGGTGTTGCGTATCAGCACACCGCAGCAGGCAGTCCGTAAGCTGTGCCAGACAGGAACTGACGACGGCCCAACCGACGGGGCCTCAACCACAGGCTGACGGGGAACGGAACATGGCGATGATGCGGCTGAGGCGTGAGGACCCCCGCATCGTCGGGCCGTACCGCCTGCACCGGCGACTGGGCGCCGGCGGCATGGGCGTGGTCTACCTCGGGTCCGACCGCCGCGGGCAGCGCGTCGCGCTCAAGCTGATCCGCGCCGAACTCGCCGAGGACCAGGAGTTCCGCACCCGCTTCGCCCGCGAGATCGCCGCCGCCTCCCGGATCCGCGGCGGCTGCACCGCCCGCGTGGTCGGCTCGGACATCGAAGCCGACCGGCCCTGGCTGGCCACCGCGTACGTGCCCGGGCCCTCGCTCTACAAGCAGGTCGGCGACGAGGGACCGCTGAACTGGGCCGACGCCGCCCGGATCGGGGCCGCGCTCGCCGACGGACTGGTCAAGGTGCACGAGGCCGGGGTCGTCCACCGGGACCTCAAGCCGTCCAACATCCTGCTCTCCCCGCGGGGCCCGCGGATCATCGACTTCGGCATCGCGTGGTCACGCGGCGCCAGCACGCTCACCCACGTCGGCACCGCCGTCGGCTCCCCCGGCTTCCTCGCGCCCGAACAGGTGCGCGG
This sequence comes from Kitasatospora sp. NPDC048545, assembly GCF_040651155.1. Taxonomy (NCBI): domain Bacteria; kingdom Bacillati; phylum Actinomycetota; class Actinomycetes; order Kitasatosporales; family Streptomycetaceae; genus Kitasatospora; species Kitasatospora sp. NPDC048545. The sequence goes on along the minus strand of NZ_JBEZIQ010000059.1, from coordinate 50,549 downwards.
AGCCGCCGTCACACCCGCCACCGACGTCTTCGCCTTCGGAGCCACCCTCGCCTACGCGCTCACCGGGGACACCCCCTTCGGCTCGGGGGCGTCCTCCGAGGTGATGCTGTACCGCGTCGTCCACGAGGAGCCCGACCTGTCGGCGGTGCCGCCGCAACTGGCACCGCTGATCCGCGCCTGCCTCGCCAAGGAACCCGCCGAGCGGCCCGGCGCGGCCGCACTGCACGAGCGGCTCAGCGAACTCGCGGCGCGCGGCACCGCCGGCGCCGGCCCGCGCACGGCACGCCCCGGTCGCGCAGCGGCCGCTCCCGCCCCGCAGGACGGCGCCCGGCAGGGCGTCCCGGCGCCCGGCCGCCCCGCCGAGCCGCCCGCCGAGGCGCGGGCCCGGGCCGCGGCGGGCCGCCCGGGCGGCCAGGGCGCCGGACCTGCGGGACGGCGCCCGCACGGGGCCTCCGCGCCGCTCCCCCGGCCCGAGCCGACACCCGTCACCCGCCCGCTGCGGGCACGTCCGGACCGCCCGCAGACACCTCCGCCGGCCCGGCCCGGCCCCCGCGACCGGGTGCGCCCCCGCGACCGCCAGCACACCCCCGCCCCCGGCGGACGACCCGGCACCGCGCGCCAGCGGCTGCTGCGTCAGCGGCTCGTCGTCTTCGTCACCGTGACCATCGGCGTCGCGCTGGCCATCGCGGCGGCACAGGGGTGCGAGAACCGGGACAACCAAGGTCTGAGGCCGCCGACCGGGGCGGTCGCGGCCACTGGCGCCCGTACCGGCGGCGGCGAACTGTCGGTGCCGGACTCGTCGGTGGACGTCGCCCCGCAGGCGCCGACCGCACCGCTCCCGGCGACCGCCCGCGGCGGCGCGGACGGCGCCCTGGGCGCCCCGCAGGGGCCGGTGCCGGCCGTCGACTGGCCGAACCGCAGCTACCCCGACGGGGCCGGCGGGCCCGCCGTCGCCCTGAAGGACGGGCACTCGGCCGGAGCCGGGCCCCAGGTCGCGCTGAGCGCGGTGCTCCCGGCCCGGTACAAGGGCCTGCCGGCCTCGGTCGTCGTCCTGCGACGGGCGGAGGGGTCGGCACCGGTCGACCTCGTCCAGCTCTACACCTTCGCCGGGGACTCCCCGGTCGCCGCCGCCTCCCGCACCTCGGCGGCGGACCCGCAGGCGACGGCGGCCTGGCGGCTGGACGGCAGCACGGTCGTCCGCGAGGAGCGCACCACCGTCGGCGCCGTCACCACCACCCGCTACACCGTCCGCGCCGACGGCACCCTCGACGAGTCCTGGCCCGGCGCCCCCAGCGGCCCCACGCCGCCCCCCGCGGCCGCCCCGGCCCCGCCCACGGCCCTGGCGAACTGACCCGGGCGGGCCGACAGGCCCGGTGCGGCGCCGGACGTCGGGCCGGCCGACTTCTCGTGCGCCTGGCCGGAAGCCGACGAGCGAGCGATGCCCCGTGCGGGACAGGTGCACGAGGGCCCGGACGGACAGAAATCCGGAGCACCGAGAGTGCGACCCGGTGCGCCGGTACGGACGGGCGGCGCGGGACGTCGGGTGGGCCGACTTCTCGGATGGTCGGGCGCCGGCTCCGGTGAGGACGGCGTCGAGGTGGCTTCGGGGCCGTCGGTACCGGAAGTCGATCCGGCCGACTTCCTGCGGCGCACGGGCCTTCTCCCGGCACGAACTCTGCAGGAGGAGGGTTCACCGCGGACCCTGAGGGCCACCGGCGGCCCGGGTGAGGCCCCGCGCGGGTCGTCTGATCGGCCGACCTTCCCTGCGGCGGGGGGCACTGCGGGCGCGGGACGTCGGGTGGGCCGACTTCTCGGATGGTCGGGCGCCGGCTCCGGTGGGGGCGACGCCCGAGGGGCTTCGGGGCCGCCGGTGCCGGAGCGGTCCGGCGGGCCGACGTTCCGTGCAGCGGGGGCAGTGCGGGCGCGCGGGACGTCGGAGCGGCCGTCCCCTGGCGCGCCGGGTCAGGAGGCGGGGGTGGTGACGGCGTAGAAGACGACGGCTGCGGCGGCGCCGACGTTGAGGGAGTCGATGCCGTGGGCCATGGGGATGCGGACGGGGTGGTGGGCGGCGGCGATGGCCTGGGGGGTGAGGCCGTCGCCTTCGGCGCCGAGCATGAGGGCGGCCTTGGGGAGGCCGTGCGGGGCGAGGCCGGCGAGGTCGACGGCGTTGTCGGCGGGGGTGAGGGCGAGCAGGGTGAAGCCGGCGGCACGGACCGTGGCGAGGCCGGCGGGCCAGGGGTCGAGGCGGGCGTACGGGACCGCGAAGACGGCGCCCATGGAGACCTTGACGGCGCGCCGGTAGAGCGGGTCGGCGCAGTCCGGCGAGAGCAGGACGGCGTCCATGCCGAGGGCGGCGGCGCTGCGGAAGATCGCGCCGCCCATCGTGCGCTCTTGCGGTGCGCCGCCGGCTTCGGCGGACCCTCTGCGGCATGCCTCGCGACCCGATACCGCCCCGGCCCCGCGCGCGGCTTCGGGCCCGCAGGAGCGGTCACCATGGAGGGGTGGACAGACGCCCGATCTACGTTCCGGGGGTCCTGGACGTCGGACCGACACCCCGGACGGCGCTTGGTTGCCACCGACGGAACTGTGGCAGGCCGTCCAGCGGATCCGGGAGGAGCACGATCCGCAGATCCGCCGCTGGCCGCTGCACGTCAACGTGCTGTTCAGCTTCGTCTCGGAGTCGGACTTCGGGCCCGCGCTCCCGCTGCTGGGCGCCACCGCGGCCGAGCACGCCCCGTTCACCGCGCGTCTGCAGGGGGTGTGTCACGCTGCCGCCGGACCCTCTGACCGCGCCTGCTTCCGGTTCAGCTCGTCCCGTTCGCCGGGCCGGAGCGGACATCCCGACGCATACCCAGGATCTCCGCGACGGCCACCAGCCACCGGGCGAGCAGCTGGTCGCCGTCGGTGGTGGTGACGATGGTGGTGGCCGAGCTCAACCACTCGCGGGCGAGCCGGGTCGGCTCCTCGCCGGGCAGCGGCTCGGCGAGGTCGGCGGCACAGCGGGCGCCACCGGCACGCACCACCTCGGCGAGGAACACGAGCGAGCGGGGGACCACCCCCAGCCCGTCGGCGGCCAGCGCCGCGGCGATGGCGCCCTCACCGAAGAGGGTCGTCCGGTGGGGGCCGGCGAAGGCCAGGCCGTAGCGGAGCATAGCGGGCACGTCGAGCTGTCGCAGCTCGTCGTCCGTCTTGGGGCGAAAGCGGTCGTTGGTGGTCATCGGACGGTCACCGTGTAGGTGTTGCGCACGACCCGTTTCCTGCTCTCGTCGTCGCCGAGTTTCGGGTGGTTGCAGAGTGTGCGATAGCAGTTGAAGAGGGTGATGGTGGTGGTCCCGCTGCCGTTGGCCTTGAAGGTGTAATAGCGGGTGCCGCCGGCACCGTCTGCGGTCTTCGACTCTTCTGGGAGGTCGTGCACCTCGCCGACGTTGGTCACGACGGCGGCGTCCGGCTTCGGGTCGACAATGTTCCAGTAGTCGCCATCCGAGGCATTGTCCCAGACGGCGATCGAGAAGCGCTGGCCGACGGCGAGGCTCACCGCGCGCTCGTCCGCTCGAAGCACCCGGCCGCGGTCCGGCCCGTCCGACCCGCAGGCCGTCAGGCCCGCCACCAGTACGACCGACAGCGCCACCACCCGCAGCAGTGTCTTCGTGACTGCCTTCATCGGTCTGGTCACCTCGGCAGGTGGACGGCGTAGGCGGTTGGCACCCGGTTATCCGCTGCCCGGTCCATGTGACCGTTGATGAAATCGTCCTCGCTGACCCAGGTGGTGAAGCCCCAGGGGTTATAGACCTGCAGCATGTTGCCCTCCTGACCGACGATCAGCAGGGCGTGGCCCTCGCGCTTGCCGTCCTTGTCGTGGCCCTCGATACCGATCGGGACCGGCTTGCCGTCGGCGACCGCCTTCTCGATGTCCGGCAGGATCTCACGCCGGGCGTTGTCGTCCGGCAGCTTCTTGTAGTCGAAGTCGGCGCCGGTATGCGGGCTGACCTCCTTCTCCAGCACCTGCCCCTTGCCGTTCGCCTCCATGCCCTTCTCGTTACCGTGGCCCTCCGCATGTACACGGTGCTCCTCGTCCAACAGTCGCTTCTGGAACGCCGCAGGGTCATTCTCCTGGCCGGACGGGCCGCCGGTCAGGTCCAATGCGTAGAGCGGGTCGACCATCGCCCGGGCGGTGACGGTGGAGGAGGCAACGCAGGTATTCTCACCAGCGTTTTCGCCGATCTTCTGCCTCCATACGCCGGTGCCGAAGTTCACCGTGTCCGTGTTCCTGTTGGAGCCGTCGTCATTGACTCCGCCGCTGGATTTGTCCTCGCTCCTGGTGTAGACGGGCGTCAGGTGCGTACGCAGCCACTCCGGGGTCTTGCCGTGGATCTTGTTCTGGAAGGTGCGGATCTCGTCCAGGCTGTGACCGGCCGCCAGCGCCTTCATCAGGTAGGCGCGCTCCTGCGGGGAACCGGAGGCAGCGAGCAGCTTCTCGAAGTCCGCCCGGTCCTTGTCGTTCATCTTGTTCAGGTACTCGCCGGACCGATTCATATCGTTGGCGGTCAGCAGCTCGTTCAGCTCGGTCGGGCCGTCCGGGCCAGAGGTCTCGGCCAGCATCAGCTTGTCGGCGGAGGTGACCCCGTTGACCACGGGCAACTTGCCGGCCCGGGCCTCGGACGCCAGCTTGTTGAGGTCACGGGCCGCCGCCCGGGCCGCCTCGTCGGCCTTCTTGGCGGCGTCGAGCATCGACTCGACATGCGGTATGGCGGCCTGCTGCGCCTTCTTGCGCTTGGCCTCGTCGTCATCGTCCTCGAACCACTCGTCGAGCAAGCCCTCCCTCCCGCCGAGTGAGCTCAGCACCTGCTGGAGTTCGGAGCGTGCGGTGCTGTCCTGGCTCTGGGCGGCACTCAGCGCGTCGGCGAGGCTGTGCAGAGCGATCCCGCCGTTGTGGAGCGCCGTGGTCTGGCGGTCGAGTGCACGGCCCGCGGCGCCCACCACCTCGGCCGCCTTCGCGCCGGTGTTGCCGGTCCAGACGTCCGGTAGACCGGAGTCGGTGATCTTCACGACATCCTGATGGAGATGGCCCGAGTCGGCGGCCGCCTTCTTGAAACGGTTTCCGGCGGCCTCGATGGCGCTCGGGGATCCGAGCGGCGCGTGGACGGCGAGGGCGCCCTTGATCGCGTCGATGAGGTCGTTCTTGGAGTCCGCCTCGCGGGCGTCCTTCAGTCGGTCGCCCAGCGCCTTACAGCGCTGAGTAGTGGATTCCTTTGCCATGCCGGTTTGTCAGCCCCCCTGATCCCCCTGGTGCCATGTTCAGCCGAAGGGGCGGTAGTCGCCGCCGGAGGCCGCCTCCCGGAGGCCGGCCACCGCAGCGCTCTCGGCCTTCTGGTAGTTGTGCGAGGAAAGGCGTACCTTGAGCGCCAGCTCGCTCAGGGCTCCCTGGATCACTGTGGTCTCGGACTGCCATGCGTTGCGGAAGTTCTGGTACGCCGGGTCGGCATCCTCACCGCCGTACACGTTCTCGGCGAGGTTGACGGGGTCGATGGTCGCCGCGCATATCTTGTCCTGGTCCAGGGACGCCTTGTCCAGCGCCTTCGCCTGCCCCTCGGCTCCGCCTGCCTGGATCGCGTAGCCCGTACCCTCGGCCATGGTCCCCACCCTGTGTGCCTTCTGTGTGCCATCTGAATGACGGCCTTCGTGCACTCTACGTGCGGGTTCGTGACCGGACCAGTTCGTATCGCTTCTGATGCGGTCAATGGTGCCGGTTTATGACACACCGTCAACCGCGTGGTGGCACCACCGGAACGGGACTTCCAGCGTGGGCCAACGGTTCCTCCGGGGCAGGCGTCGTGACCGAAGCCGTCCACCTGCCCGGCCAACATCGAGCGGAGGCGGAATGGGAGCGGTTACGAAGGTGGAGCAGGCTCGCCGGGTGATCGGAGATGCGGTCAGCGCCAGGGTCCCGACCTCGCGCAGATGCGCGAGCCGTTCCGCCCGTCCCGCCGGCCGACGTCGTCACATACTGCGCCATCACCAAACCGCAAGTGATGTTCACCTGGAAATCGGAGAACGGTACGGCCCCGTACTTCCAGATGGACATGCTGTCCAACTGGACGGCCGGAGCGGGCTGATGGGCCTGCTCGCGTCCGGTGCGCGGCTCGTGGTGCGCACCTGCTCGGCGCCGCCGGGACTCGGCGCCGAGCAGTGCGAGGAGCTGCTGGCGCTCGACCGCGACGCGTTCCGCGTGACCGCGTCCGAGGAAGCCCGGCGCACCCGCCACGGACCCGCGGCACAGCCCGCCGACCAGTTGAGAGAGCGCGCACATGAACCCTGCCGGATCTTCGAAACCCGTCCCAATTCGGCAGCCACCACCAAGCTCATCGCGTGGCGCACAGTCTCACAACGCCTCCGAGCTGTCTGTTCAAACGGCTCGGACCCGGTCGACGTTCCAGCAGTTCCCGAAGGCTGGAAGCTGCCTGCGAGCCTTCGCGGCAAGGAGGAAGCACCGAACCTTGCGCCACGGCACTGCATTGCTGGTGATCCGCCGGACCGGAGGAGGGCAAAAAGCCCAGGAGTTACCCTGAGTGATCTACCGGCCCAGCTCTCGTCGCGGCTGGGTCGCGTAGAAAGCCACCGCCGAGGCCGCTGCGACGTTGAGCGAGTCGACACCGGCATCCATCGGGATGCGGACATGCTCGTCGACCGAAGCGAGCGTCTTGGCGGCGAGGCCGTCGCCCTCCGTGCCGAAAACCAGGGCAAGCTTCTCGTCGTCCCGCGAAGCGAGTTCACCAAGGGTGATCGCCTGGTCACTCAGGCACAGCGCCGCGATCGTGAAGCCTGCGGAACGCAGGATCTCGATGTCCTTCGGCCAGGCCTCCAGGCGAGTCCACGGCACCTGGAAGACGGCACCCATCGACACCTTCACGGACCGCCGGTAGAGGGGATCGGCACAGCGCGGGGTGAGGAAGATCGCGTCGACGCCCAGGGCGGCTGCGTTCCTGAAGGCCGCCCCTATGTTGGCGTGATCGACGATATCCTCGAACACGGCGACGCGCCGGACTGCATGTTCCCGTAGACCCAAAGGCAACACCGCGCCGAGGTTGGTGTGGTCGACCAGTCCTTCCAGGACCGCGACCCGGCGGGCCCCGGCGAGCACGTCGGCGGCGGCCGGGAGGGGCTTGCGCTCCATCGAGGCGAGGGCGCCGCGGTGCACGTGGTAGCCGGTGACGGTTTCGGCGAGGGCGGGCTCGACGACGTGGACCGGGGCGTCGGCCTCGGCGATGACGTCGGCCATCACGTCCAGCCACTTCGCTGTGAGCAACATCGACCGCATCCGGTAGCCGGCGGCGAGGGCTCGGCGGATGACCTTCTCCCCCTCGGCGATGAACAGGCCCTCGGCGGGTTCGCGGCGGCGGCGCAGTTCGACGTCGGTGAGGCCGGTGTAGTCGGCGAGGCGGGGGTCGGCCGGGTCGGTGATGGTGCTGGGTTCGGACACCCTGCGATCTTGCCAAGCCGGGGCGGCGAAGGCCAAACGGCCGACAGGACGGGGTGGTCCCCGGCTAGTCGGAGTGCAAATATGACCGTATGGCCCGTTATCCGGGCCGATCCTGGGCTCCGTCGGCCAATGGCGCCACTGGCTCCGCCGGCCCCTCCGGTGGGCGCCCACACGGTCGGCCACAGCTGCCGCACGCGAAGCGGGCGTGGCCGGTGTGGCACCGTTCGGTGGCCGGACAGGTGTTCGCGCTGCAGATCCTGGTCGTGCTGCTGCTGGTGGCGGCGGCCGTGGTGGCGTTGGTGGTGCAGTCGCACAGGGACGCCGACAACGAGGCGCGCAACCGATCGGTTTCGGTCGCCCAGACGTTCGCCAACTCGCCGGGCATGGTCGAAGCGCTCCGCTCCCCCGACCCGAGCGCGATCCTGCAGCCGAAGGCGCAGTCCGCCCGGATCGGCTCCGGCGTGGACTTCATCGTCGTCCTGAACAACCAGGGCATCCGGTACACCCACCCGAACCCGGCCAGGATCGGCCAGAAGTTCGTCGGCACCTACGAACCCGCGCTGCACGGCCAGGTGGTGACCGAGCACATCACGGGCACGCTCGGCCCGCTGGTGCAGGCCGTGGTCCCGGTGTACGCGCCGGACGGCCAGGTCGTCGGGCTGGTCTCGGCGGGCGTCACCCTGGCGAACGTCAGTACGGCCAGTGAGCGCCAGTTGCCGGTGGTGCTGGGCGCGGCGGCCGGCGCGATCGGGCTGGCCACGCTCGGGACGGCGCTGATCAGCCGTCGGCTGCGGCGCCAGACGCGGGGGCTGGGCCCGATCGAGATGACCCGCATGTACGAGCATCACGCGGCCGTGCTGCACGCGGTGCGCGAGGGCGTCATGATCGTCGGCGGCGACGGGCTGCTGCTGCTCTGCAACGACGAGGCACGTCGGCTGCTCGACCTGCCGCCGGACGCCGAGGGCCGTCCGGTGACCGAGCTGGGCCTGGAGCAGGTTCCGCTGGAGCTGCTGACCGCCAACCGGCAGGTGACCGACGAGGTCGTGCTGGCCGGGGAGCGGCTGCTGGCGGTGAACGTCCGGCTGACCGACCAGGCTCCCGGCGGCGCGGGCGGCTGCGTCGCCACGCTGCGCGACTCCACCGAACTGCTGGCGCTGTCCGGCCGGGCCGAGCGCGCGCAGCGGCGGCTGCGGCTGCTGTACGACGCCGGGGTGACGGTGGGCAGCACGCTGGACGTGACGCGGACGGCGGAGGAACTGGCGCAGGTCGCGGTGCCGCGGTTCGCGGACTTCGTCACGGTCGACCTCGCGGAGCAGGTCCTGGCGGGCGAGGAGCCGCCGACGGGTTCCACCCTGGGGCGGATGCGACGGGCGGCGGTGACGGGCGTCCGGGAGGACGCGCCGTTCTACCCGGTGGGCACGGTGCTGGACGTGGTGCCCGCGACGCCGCTGGCCGGGGCGCTGCACAGCGGTGAGCCGGGTCTGGAACCGGACCTGGCACAGGCCCGGCAGTGGCGCGATCAGGACCCGGAGCGGTCGGCGCAGGTGCTGGCGTACGGGGTGCACTCGCTGCTGCGGGTGCCGCTGCGGGCGCGCGGCGTGCTGCTGGGGGTGGCCCGGTTCTGGCGGGCGCAGCGGGCGGAGCCGTTCGAGACGGACGACCTGGCGCTGGCCGAGGAACTGGTGTCGCACGCGGCGGTGTGCATCGACAACGCGCGCCGCTACACCCGGGAGCACGCGATGGCGGTGACGCTGCAGCACAGCCTGCTCCCGCGCAACCTGCCGGCGCAGAACGCGCTGGACGTGGCGCACCGCTACCTGCCGGCCCAGGCCGGGGTGGGCGGGGACTGGTTCGACGTGATCCCGCTGCCGGGCGCGCGGGTGGCCCTGGTGGTCGGTGACGTGGTGGGGCACGGGTTGCACGCGGCGGCGACGATGGGCCGGCTGCGCACCGCGATCCACAACTTCTCGACCCTGGACCTGCCGCCGGACGAGCTGCTGGGACACCTGGACGAGCTGGTGAACCGGATCGACCAGGACGAGGCAGCGAGCGGCGAGAACGCGGGGCTGACCGGGGCGACCTGCCTGTACGCGATCTACGACCCGGTGTCGCGGCGCTGCACCCTGGCCGCCGCCGGTCACCCGCCCCCGGCCGTGGTGGACCCGGAGGGCCGGGTGGTGTTCCCGGAGCTGCCGACCGGGCCGCCGCTGGGGCTGGCGGGACTGCCGTTCGAGACCGCCGAGCTGGAGCTGGCGGAGGGCAGTCGGCTGGTGCTGTACACGGACGGACTGGTGGAGGACCGCGACCGGGACATCGACGAGGGGCTGGAGCTGCTGCGTGCGGCACTGGCCGGCGAGCCGCGCACGCCCGAGCAGACCTGCGCGGACGTGCTCGGGGCGATGCTGCCGGCGCATCCGCAGGACGACATCGCGCTGCTGGTGGCGCAGACCAGGGTGCTCGCGCCGGACCAGGTGGCGGAGTGGGACGTGCCGTCCGACCCGGCGGCGGTGGGTGCCGTCCGGGGGGAGGTGGCCCGGCGGCTGGAGGCCTGGGGGCTGGACGAGGCCTCGTTCGTCACCGAGCTGATCCTGAGCGAGCTGGTGACCAACGCGATCCGCTACGGCTCGGGGCCGATCCGGGTGCGGCTGCTGCGGGACCGCGCGCTGATCTGCGAGGTGTCGGACGGCAGCAGCACCTCGCCGCACCTGCGGTACGCGGCGACCGAGGACGAGGGCGGGCGCGGGCTGTTCCTGGTCGCGCAGTTCGCGGACCGCTGGGGGACGCGCTACACGGCGACCGGGAAGGTCATCTGGACGGAGCAGCCGCTGGAGTAGGAAGTCGGCCGGGCCGACTTCCCGCTCCGGCCAGGGCTACCGCTGGAAGGCGGCGGCCAGGACGTTGACGACGTCGCCGACGACGATGACCGCAGGGGGCTTGACGCCCTCCGCTTCGACCACCGCGGCGACGGTGCCCAGGGTGGCGTCCACCCTGCGCTGGGCGGCGGTGGTGCCCTCCTGGACGATCGCGACCGGGGTGTCCGCCGGGCGGCCGAACTCGACCAGCCGGGCGGCGATCGCGCCGATCTTGTCCACGGCCATCAACAGCACCAGGGTGCCGCTCATCTTCGCGGCGGCCTCCCAGTTGGTCAGGGAGCGCTCGTCGTCCGGACCGACGTGGCCGGAGATGACCGTGAACTCGTGCGTCATGCCGCGGTGGGTGACCGGGACCCCGGCCGAGGCGGGGACGCTGATCGAGCTGGAGATCCCGGGCACCACGGTGACCGGCAGGCCGGCCTCCGCGCAGGCCAGCAGCTCCTCGCCGCCGCGGCCGAAGACGTAGGGGTCGCCGCCCTTGAGCCGGACCACGAACTTGCCGGCCTTGGCGTGCTCGATCAGCGTGCGGTTGATCGCCTCCTGGGCCATGAAACGGCCGTACGGGATCTTGGAGGCGTCGATCACCTCGACGTGCTCGGGCAGCTCGGCGAGCAGCTCGCGCGGGGCGAGGCGGTCGGCGACCACCACGTCGGCGTCGGCGAGCAGCCGGCGGCCGCGCACGGTGATCAGGTCCGGGTCGCCCGGGCCGCCGCCGACCAGGGCGACACCGGCGCCGTGCGAGCGGTACTGGCGGGCGGCCAGCGAGCCGTCCCGCAGCCCGTCCACGATGGCGTCGCGCAGGGCGGCGGAGTGGCGCGGGTCCCCGGTGAGGACGGCCACGGTGGCGCCCGCGTCCCGGCCGCTGGCCGGCGTCCAGGCGGAGGCGGCGGAGGCGTCGTCGCTGCGCGAGCAGAACACCCGGCCGCGCTCGGCTTCGGCGCTGACGGCCGTGTTGACGACCTGGTCGTCGGTGGCGACCAGGACGTACCAGGCGTCGGCCAGGTCGCCGTCCCGGTACGGGCGGGCGTGCCAGGTGAGCTCGCCGGCGTCGGCCATCGCCTGGACGGCCGGGGTGGTGACGGGCGATATCAGGTGCAGCTCGGCCCCGGAGGCGATCAGGGCGGGCAGCCGCCGCTGGGCGACCTGGCCGCCACCGACCACGACGACACGGCGGCCGGCCAGCAGCAGGCCGACCGGGTACGGGGTACGGCCCTCGGTGCTCGGGTGCGGGGTGGGCGCGGTCATCGACGGTGCTCCTGATCGGGGTGAGGGTGTGGGGACGGTACGGCGAGACGCCGCTCCGCGGGCCGGCGCGCCCTCGGGCCGGTCCGCGGAGCGGTGCGAGGTGCGCGTCAGGCCTTCTCGGTGACCCCGGCGGAGTCGAAGGTGGCTACATCGTGCATCGCCCGGGCCGCGCTCTGCACCAGCGGCAGGGCCAGCAGGGCGCCGGTGCCCTCGCCGAGCCGCAGGTCCAGATCGATCAGCGGACGCAGGCCCAGCTTCGCCAGCGCGGCCTGGTGACCGGGCTCGGCGGAACGGTGGCCGGCGATGCAGGCGGCCAGCACCTCGGGTGCGATCGCCTTGGCAACCAGGGCGGCCGAACCGGCGATGACGCCGTCCAGCACGACCGGGGTGCGCAGCGAGGCGGCGCCGAGCAGGAAGCCGGCGATGGCCGCGTGCTCCAGGCCGCCGATGGCGGTGAGGACGCCGACCGGGTCGTTCGGGTCGGGCTGGTGCAGGGCCAGCGCGGCGCGGATCACCTCGATCTTGCGGGCGTGGGTCTCGTCGTCGATGCCGGTGCCGCGGCCGGTGACCTCGGCCGGGTCCAGACCGGTGAACACCGAGATCAGGGCGGCCGAGGCAGTCGTGTTGGCGATGCCCATGTCGCCGGTGACCAGCGCCTTGTTGCCCGCCGCGACCAGGTCACGGGCGGTCTCGATGCCGACCTCGATGGCCTTGAGGGCCTCCTCGCGGGTCATCGCCGGGCCTTGGGTCATGTCGGCGGTGCCGGGACGGACCTTACGCGGCAGCAGGCCGGTGGCCCGGCCCTGCTGGACGGCCTCCGGCAGCTCGGCGGCCACGCCCACGTCGACCACGCAGACCTCGGTGCCGATCTGCTTGGCGAAGGAGTTGATCACCGCTCCCCCGGCCAGGAAGTTTCCGACCATCTGGGCGGTCACCTCCTGCGGCCAGGGGCTGACGCCCTGGGCGTGCACGCCGTGGTCGCCGGCGAAGATCGCCACGCAGGCGGGCTCCGGGATCGGCGGCGGGCACTTGCGGGACAGCCCGGACAGCTGGGCGGAGATGATCTCCAGCATGCCGAGCGACCCGGCCGGCTTGGTCATCCGCTTCTGCCGGTCCCAGGCTTCGCCGAGCGCCTTGGCGTCCAGCGGGCGGATGCCGCGCAGGGTCTCGGCGAGCAGGCTCTGCGGCTCCTCGCCGGGCAGCGCGCGGTTGCCGTACTGCTCCTCGTGGACGACCCAGGACAGCGGGCGCTTCTTGGCCCAGCCCTGCTGCTCCAGCTCCGGCTCGTCCGGGAACGAGTCGACGAAGCCGACGCACAGGTAGGCGACGACCTCCAGGTGCTCGGGCAGGCCGAGCTCGCGGACCAGCTGCTCGTCGTCGAAGAAGCTCACCCAGCCGACGCCCAGGCCCTCGGCGCGGGCGGCCAGCCAGAGGTTCTCCACGGCCAGGGCGGCCGAGTACGGAGCCATCTGGGGCTGGGTGTGCCGGCCCAGGGTGTGCCGGCCGCCGCGGGTGCGGTCGGCGGTCACCACGATGTTGACCGGGGTCTCGAGGATGGCCTCGATCTTGATTTCCTTGAACTGCTTCGCCCGGCCCTTGGGCAGCGAGTCCGCGTACGCCTCGCGCTGACGCTCGGCCAGGGCGTGCATCCGCTTGCGGGTCTTGCCCGAGCGGATCACCACGAAGTCCCAGGGCTGCGAGTAGCCGACGCTGGGCGCGGTGTGGGCCGCCTCCAGGACGCGGATCAGCACCTCGTGCGGGATCGGGTCCGGGCGGAAGCCGTTGCGGACGTCGCGGCGCTCGCGGATCACCTGGTGGACGGCCTCTCGGCCGAGCTCGTCGTAGCCGGGGGCGGCGGGGCCGCGCGGCTCGGCGGGTTCCTCGGGCTGCTGGTCCTCGGGCTGCGGCTCCTCGGGCTGCTGGTCCCCGGACACCGGCTGCTCGGCGGCCGACGGGTCGACGGCGGGCTCCTCGGTGGCCTGCTGCTCGGACACCGGCTGCTCCGCCTGCTGGTCGGCGGGCTGCGCGGCCTGCGGCTCCTCGGCGGCGGGGGCCTCGGGGGCCTGCTCGGCGGCCTCGGCCGGAGCGACAGCGACAGCGACCTCGGCCGGAGCGGCTTCGGCCGGAGCGGCGGGCGCCTCGGCCGGAACCTCGGCCTGCTCGGCGAGCGGTTCGGCGGACGCCTCCGCCGGGGCCTCGGCCGGCGCGGCCTCCGGCTGCTGCGGCTGCCCGGCCTCGGCGGCGGACCCGGCGGCGGACTCGGCGGCCGGCTCGCCAACGGGCTCCGCGGCGGTCTCGACCGGGGCGGCAACGGCCTCGGCCGGCTCGGCGGCGGGCTGCTCCGGCTCCTGCGTGACCGCTACGGCGGGCTGCGCCGCCTCGGCCTCGGCAACGGGCTCCGCGGCGGTCTCGACCGGGGCGGCAACGGCCTCGGCTGCGACGGCCGATTCGGCCGGGACCTCCGCCTGGGCCTGCTCCGCGGGCTGCTCGGCGGGCTGCTCGGCGGACGCCGCCGCCGGGGCCTCGGCCGGCGCGGCCTCCGGCTGCTGCGGCTGCCCGGCCTCGGCGGCGGGCTCGTTGACGGGCTGACCGGACGGCATCTCCCCGGTGCCGGCGGCGGTCTCGGCGGCCGGCTCGACGGCGGCCTCCGGCGCGACGGCCACGGCCTCGGCACCCTCGCCGCCCTGACCGGGCTCGCCGACGGGAGCCACCTGGAGGGCGTCACCGCCGTCGACGGTCTGCGGCACGTCGGCGGCCGCTATGGGCGCGGGCTGCTGCGGTGCCGCGGCCTCGGCCACCGGGGCCTGCCCGGCCGCCTCGACCTTGGGCAGGCCGTGCGGGGTGGGCGCGGCGAGGAAGGCGGAGATCCGGCGCTGCGGACCGGCCGGAGTCGCCTCGGCCTGCTCGGCGGACGCGTCGACGGCCACGGACTCGACAGCCACGGTCTCGACGGCAACGGATTCGACGGCAACGGTCTCGACGGCGACGGAGTCGGCGGGGACCGGTGCGGCGGGAGCCCCGGCCGGGGCCTGCTCGACGGCCGGCTCGGCCACGACGGCCTGCGGCGCGACGGCCACGGCTTCGACAGCGGACTCCGGCGCCACCTGGACCGGAACGGGCTGGACGCCCTGGATGGCCTCCGGCGTCTCGACGACCTCGATCACCTCGATCGCCCCGACCGTCTCCACGGCGAGCATCGACTCGACCGGCTGCGAGGCCGGCGGCACCTGCTGGACGTCCTGGGCGAGCGGCAGCTGCTGACCGTCAGCCACCGGAGTGCCCGGGACCAGCGGAACGACCGGCGGCGCCGCCAGCGTCTGAACGGCCTGCGGCGCGACGGGCGGCGCGGCCTCGGCCATCGGCGGCCGGCCGACGACCGGGATGCCGTGCGCGGGCGTGCCGCCCTGCGACGGGCCGCGATCGGCCAGCGAGCGCACCGGGACCTGACCGGTCATCAGCGACGGGTCCGGGATCGGCGGGCCGGCGTGCAGCGGGCGGCGCGGCTGAGCCTGCGTCATCGGCTGCTGCACCTGCGGCTGCAGCGGGACGGGCTGCTGCTGGACGTGCTCGGCGCCGAGCGCCGGCGGGTCCACCGGCGGCCAGGACGGCTCGAGCGGGGTGCCGTCCTGCTGCGACGCGAGCGGCATCTGCTCGGCCGGGACGGACGCCATCGGCTCGCCCCAGGAGCCCTGCGGGCCGGGCATCAGCAGCACGTCGTCATCGTCGTCCAGGCCGTCCGGCGAGTCGGGCTGGTCGAGGAAGTGGAAGGCCGGGCGCTGGGCGCCCTGGTCGACGGCCCACCCCTCGCCGGGGACGCCGGGGATGCCGTAGCCGGGCTGGCCCTGCGGCGGGATGACGCCGGCACCCGGGGGCATCCCGCCGAGCGGTCCGCCGAGCGGGGCCGCCGGGTTCGGGATCATTCCGCCGTCCGTCGCGACGCCCTGCAGGGGTGCAACGCCCGCGACGCCCTCCGGTCCGCCGAGCGGGTCGGGCCCGGCGTGCAGGTGCTCCGGCAGTCCCTCGCCCGGGACGTGGCCGCCATCGGTCATTGTCAAAGCTCCTTCCAGGCCGCTGCCGCGCCCTTGGCGACACGATCCGATCGCAGCGCCCATCCGCACGGGCCGGGCCAGCACCGACCCGCCCCTCAACCACACGCGGCCGCCGCGCCATGGCGCTGCGGCCCAAGTCCATCCGGTGCGCCGCGGCACCCCGGCCCGGCGCACCGCCACACGGGGCGGCGCATCGTCTGAAACAACGACACCCCGGAGCAACCGGCACGACCGCACCGGACCCTACGGCATTCTCCAGGTCCGGCACGAGGCTCGTCGAATTGCCCACACTCCGAGCGGAACCGGGTTGCACCACGTCAAAAAGGTGACAAACCGACCGAATCGGGTGGGTCGCCGACAGCTGCAGCCGCCCAGGACGTCACACTACCGGCCCGGCGCGGTCACCTCTCGAATCGGTGTCCGGATGCGACCTGGATCACCGTCCGCACCGCGCGTGGACCGCGCCCGCGCAACCGTCCGCACCACCGCGCGGCCCCGGCGCGCGCCCGAGGTTTTCACACGATCTGCTCACCCCAGAGCACGAGCGCGCCGGTTCCGCCCGACCCCAGCCCCAGCCCGCTGCCCTCCCCCGCGGACGCCAGCGGGGTCGACTGGAGCAGCGCGCCGTCCGCCCGGTACCCGGCCCCGTCGATCGCCCGGCGGACCTCCTCCGCCTCGGCGAAGGTCCGGGCCAGCGCGACGAACCGCTCCGGCCTGCGGGCCAGCACGGCGCGCACCACGTCCGGCCCGCCGGACTCCACCACCGCCGCGTCCGGCTCCGGCAAACCGCCCAGCACCTCGGGGCCACTCCCGTACACTGCCTCGATCTCGACGCCGTACCGGCGGGCGTTGACGGCCAGCCGGGCACAGGCCGAGCGGGATCCCTCGACCGCGACGACGGCGGCGCCGAACCGGGCCGCCTCCACCGCGAGGGCGCCGCTGCCCGCGCCGACCGACCAGACCAGGTCCCCCGGGCGGGCGCCCAGACGGGCCAGCACCAGGGCGCGCACGTGCGCGGGAAGCGTGTCCGGCGCGCCCGTTTCACCACCCGTGCGCCCGGCGCCCGCGTAGGCGTCGCCGGGGAGCGCCCAGCCGCGCTCCGCGCCGGGGTAGCCGACCGGGCGCCCGGCGAGCCAGCCGGCCGCCTGGTCCACCGGGGCGGCCTGGGCGCCACCGCCGATCACCAGCACCACGTTGGGGTCGCGCCAGTCGTGGTCGGCGATCCGGTCGGAGGTGAGGACGGTGACGTCCTCCTCGGGGGTGCCGAGGGCCTCGCAGACCACGAAGGTCCGGTGCACCCCGCGCAGCATCAGGGCGAGTTCGGCCGGCCCGGCACCCGGGGCGGTGAGCACCGCCACCTTGGGGTGGGCCCGGCAGATGTTGGCCGCGCGGCGCAGCCGTCCGCCGTGGGCGCTGACCACCTGGGCGTCCTCCCAGGGCATGCCGGCCCGGGCGAAGGCGGTGGCGACGGAGGAGACGGCGGGCAGGACTTCCAGTTCGAGGCCGTACTCGGGGCGGCGCAGGGTGCGCACCACGCCGAAGAAGCCCGGGTCGCCCTCGGCGACCACGACGGCGGCGCCGCGGTGCTCGGCGATCCGGCGAGCGGCCTGCCGAACGTCGCCGAGGGTGATCCGCTCCGCGGCTTCGGGCACCGGGAGGGCGCTGAGTTGATAGGGGGCTCCGGCCACCAGGGTCGCCGCGGCGAGGGCCGCACCGGCGGCCTCGGTCAGCGGCGTGCCGTCCCACCCGATGACCGTGATCCGGTCAGCCATCTGCGGCCGTTCTCCCTCGCCTCGTTGCGCCGTTCCGTGCGCCACCCGGTGCGCCGTGCTGCCGCACCGGTGCAGAGGCTACCGGGTGTGATCCCCCGGGGACGGACATCTCGTACACATGTCCGTGGCGGGCGGGTGGACAGACGGACGGTCGACGGCGGTCCGGTCGCCGGGCTGCCCCGGTCCGGCGGTCCGGGGCAGCCCGGCGTCAGTCGCGCAGCACGTAGCGGTGGTCGCCGTGCCAGCCGTGCCGGTGCAGTCCGGGCGACTCCAGGTCCTCCGGGAGCAGGCTCCAGAGGATGAGGTCGCTGCGGCTCTCCCCCGCGGTCCGGCCGCCGGGGGGTGCGCCCGCCGCCTCACCGGACTCGCGCACTATCCAGGCGCTGCGCAGCACGCCCTCGCTGATGCCGCCGATCTTCTGGGCGACCTGCTGGGCGGCGGTGTTCCCGGCGGCGGTGCGCATCTCCAGGCGCAGGAAGCCCCGGTCCTCGAACAGCCACTGGGCGACGCCGAGGACGGCCTCCGGGGCGTACCCCTCTCCGCGGGCCCAGGCGGCGGTGATGTAGGAGATCTCGGTGCTGCGCAACCGCCAGTCGGTGTTGCGCAGTTCGACCAGGCCGACCAGGCGCTGGGTCAGGTGCTCGGTGACGGCGAGGACGATGCCGCGCCCGGTGGCCCGGTGGGCCGGGGCGAGGGTCCGGGCGAGCTCGGCCGCGTACGCCTCGGTGAAGGGGTGCGGGAGGTCGGTCCAGGCCAGGACGAGGTCGTCGGCCATCATCGCGGCCAGGCCGGGGGCGTCGTCCTCCGCAAGGGGACGCAGCAGCAGCCGTTCGGTGCTGATCGCGGTCTCGGGGAAGCTCGCTGCCATGCCGTCTCTCCTCGCCGGGTCGTGAACACAACACCGTACGCCTCCGTCGCACTCCGGGTACCACCTGGTGCGCCGCGCGCACGACGGTACGTCAGAACGCCGTCGCCCGGGGGCGTCCCCGGTGCATACTGCCCGACCGGGCCCCCGCCGCAGTGCGGCGGGGGCCCGGTCGGGCGTCGCGGCGTACCGCGGTGCGACGGATCAGAAGGCCGGGATGACCGAACCCTGGAAGGTGTCGTTGATGTACTTCTTGACCTCGTCGGAGTGCAGCAGCTCGGCGAGCTTCTTGACCCGCGGGTCGTCCTCCTTGCCCTTCTTCACAGCGAGGATGTTGGCGTACGGGTTGCCGTCGGCCTTCTCCAGCACCAGCGCGTCGGTGGCCGGCTTCAGGCCGGAGTCGATCGCGTAGTTGCCGTTGATGACGGCGGCGTCGAGGTCGGTGACGGAGCGGGGCAGCTGGGCGGCCTCCAGCTCCTTCCACTTGAGGTTCTTCGGGTTGCCGGTCACGTCGGCCGGGGTGGCCGTGGTGGTGACGCCGTCCTTGAGGGTGATCAGCTTGTTGTCGGCGAGCAGCTTGAGGGCGCGGCCCTCGTTGGTGGCGTCGTTCGGCAGGCCGATGGTGGCGCCGTCCGGCAGGTCGGCGATCGCCTTGACCTTCTTGGAGTAGAGGCCCAGCGGCTCCAGGTGCACGGGCTCGACGGACACGATGGTCGTGCCGTGCTTCTTGTTGAAGTCCTCCAGGTACGGGACGTGCTGGAAGAAGTTGGCGTCGGCCGAACCGTCCTGCACCGCCGTGTTGGGGGTCACGTAGTCGGTGACCTCCTTGATGTCGAGCTTGAGGCCCGCCTTCTCCGCGAGGTTGTCCTTGACGAACTTGAGGATCTGCCCGTGCGGGGTCGGGCTGGCGACGACCTTGAGCGGCGCGTTCGGGTCCGAGGAGGAGGACCCCGAGCTGCCGCAGGCGGCGAGGGAGAGGGCGAGGCCGGCGGTGGCCAGGGCGCTGGTGAACTTCAGGGCGTTGCGCACGAAAAGTGCCTTTCTGCGTGATGCGGGGAGCCGCGTCCGGAGTCGGAGGCGGGAGGTCTAGGAGGCGACGAGGTCCTTGTCGCCGGCGGCCGGACCGGCCGGGCCGCGGCCGAACAGCCGGGTCCGGCCGCCGGTGCGGCCGCGGTGGGAGAGGCGGCGGACGGCGAAGTCGCCGATCAGCTGGACGGCCGTGACGATGATCACCAGCTCGGCCACGATGGCCCACATGAAGGCGGTCTCGAAGCGCTGGTAGCCGTAGTTGACGGCGAGGGTGCCGAGGCCGCCGCCGCCGACCGTGCCGGCCATCGCGGAGTAGCCGATCAGGGTGATGACCGTGGTGGTGATCGACGCCACGATGCCGGGCAGCGCCTCGGGCAGCAGGGTCTTGCGGACGATCGTCCAGGTGCCGGCGCCCATCGACTGGACGGCCTCGACCAGGCCGCCGTCGACCTCGCGGACGGAGGTCTCGACCAGACGGGCGAAGAACGGGATGGCGCCGATGGTCAGCGGCACGGTCGCCGCCTGCCAGCCGATCGACGTGCCGACGAGCCAGCGGGTGAAGGAGATCAGCGCGATCATCAGGATGATGAACGGCACCGAGCGGGCCAGGTTCACCACGAAGCCGATGCCCTTGTTGACGGCCCGGTTGGCCAGCAGGCCGCCCTTGTCGGTGAGCACCAGCAGGATGCCCAGCGGCAGGCCGAGCAGCACCGTGAAGACGGCGGACACCCCGACCATCTGGAAGGTCTCCTGCGTGGCGGGGCCCATCAGGGCCCACATCTCGTCCCAGGTCATGCCACCGCTCCGTCCACCGCGCCCAGTACGTCCACCTGCAGGCCCTGCTCGCGCAGGTAGCCGATCGGCACCACGTTGTCCTGGTGGCCGCCGGGCAGCTCGACCCGCATCCGCCCGACCATCCGGCCGGCGATGGTCTCCACGGCGGCGCCGAGGATGTTGATGTCGATCTGGTAGGTGCGGGCCAGCTGGGAGACGAACGGCTGGGCCGAGGTGTCGCCCTGGAAGGTGATCTCCAGCACGGTGGAGCCGGCGTGGCCGGTGCCGAACTCGCTGAGCGGGAACAGCTCGCGGGCCAGCTCGGAGCCGGGCTTGGCCAGCAGGTCGGTGAGTTCGCCGGACTCGACCACCCGGCCGCCGCGCATCAGGGCGGCGGAGTCGCAGACGGACTTGATGACGTCCATCTCGTGGGTGATCAGCAGGACGGTGAGGCCGAGTTGCTGGTTGAGGTCGCGCAGCAGCTTGAGGATCGAGCGGGTGGTCTCCGGGTCGAGCGCCGAGGTGGCCTCGTCGGAGAGCAGCACCTTGGGGTCGCCGGCCAGGGCGCGGGCGATGCCGACGCGCTGCTTCTGACCGCCGGAGAGCTGGTTGGGGTAGCTGCGGGCCTTGTCGCCGAGGCCGACCAGGTCGAGCAGTTCGGCGGCCTTGCGGCGGCGCTGGGTGCGGTCCAGTCCGATGATCTCCAGCGGGAGTTCGACGTTCTGCTGCACCGTCCGCGAGGAGAGCAGGTTGAAGTGCTGGAAGACCATGCCGATCCGGCGCCGCGCCTCGCGCAGTTCCCGTCCCGCGCGGTTCTCGCCGCCGGACAGGGCGGTGAGTTCGGCCCCGTCCACGGTGACGGTGCCGGAGGTCGGGCGCTCCAGCATGTTCACGCAGCGGATGAGGGTGGACTTGCCGGCGCCGCTGGTGCCGACGACGCCGTAGACCTCGCCCGGGCGGACGTGCAGGTCGACACCGGCGAGGGCGGTCACCTCGCGGCCTCGGGAGCGGTAGACCTTCGTGAGGTCCGTGGTGGTGATCACAGCAGCTTCCGTGGGTCGGGGGCGGGCGGCGCGGGTCGACCGCCCGACCGGGTTTCGGTCGGCGGTGTCATTGCGGCGCTTCGCCAGGGGGATCCGGACCTGCCACCCCTTGATCGCGGCCGTCGGACGGCCGGGCCGCGCGACGGCGTGGCCTTACGAGTCGACGCCCGCGGGCGGGCGGGCACGACAGGGGGAGGGGTACGGGAGGAAGGGCGCGCTCACACGGGCGGGAGCGGCGCCGGAGTCTCGCTTCGGGGCGCGAGGGGAGGCACCCTCGGAGGGGTGCCGGGGGCGGTGGCCCTCAGCAGTGACACATTCGACGGCACATGGCACGCTCACCTGCCGGCAGCGTGCCGGTGGGGGTGCAGTTCGTCGTCGCAGTCATGTGAGCCAGTAAAACAGATGGTTCGAGGTACGCCCAATTATTTGACCAGGCTGTCCGCAATGCGGACGCATACCGCTCTGACCAGCGCAGACATGGCTCGGCGCCGCCACCGGATCGTCCGGATGGTGGCGGCGCCGAGGGGCGGGGCGCGGGGCGGCCGGTCAGGCCGTCGCGGCGAGCGGCGTGCTGACGGGCTTCTCCAGATGGACGAAGCTCAGCCGGCTGTTGACCTGTTCGACCCGGGTCTGCCGGTAGCCCTGGCGGGCGTACAGGCGCAGGTTGCCGAGGCTGCGGTGGCCGGTGAAGAGGCGGTAGGCGGACACCGCGCCGTCCTCGGCGAGGCGGCGCTCCAGCGCGTCCAGCAGGCGACCGCCGAGGCCGTGGCGCTGCATCCGCGGGTGGACGACCAGACGCCCTATCCGGGCGACGCCGTCGGGCTCCACGCGGCCGCGGACGGTGCCGACCACCTCGCCGCCCAGCCGGGCGACCAGGAAGTGTTGCTCGGTCAGTTCGGCGCGCAGACTCTCCAGGGTCTGCGTCAGGGGCTCGATCGCCCAGTCGCCGTACAGCTCGGCCTCGGGCTGGTAGCCGAGGTACTGGAGCTTGAGGATCTGCTCCGCGTCCTCGGCCGCCGCGGCCGAGATGATCACGCTCATGCCCATGTGGAGGGGCCTCCCCAGTCGTCGTGCCCGGCGCGCAGAGGGTGACGCGCTCACGCTCAGTATCCGAGTGATCGCGCCACCGTCAAGAGCTGCGTTCGCCAGCGCTCTACCCGGGTGTCAGCTTCCCTCAACCTTCGGGGGGCCAGACGTGGCGAGGGTCACGCCCGGGCGAGGAGGGAGTGGTGGGACGGGGCGCGCGGCGTGGAACGCGCACCGGGGAGTGCGGGCGGACGCGCCCGGGGCCCCTCCCGCGTCTCACGGGTACCGCTCCGCGTGGAGCAGCGTGCGCAGGCAGGCGAGGCAGCGGGAGCGGGTGGGGCCGATGGAGCCGCGGGGCATGCCGAGGCGCTCGGAGAGCTCGCGGTAGCTGGGCGGCGGGTCCTCCGCGAGCGCGGCGATCAGCTGCGGGCAGCGGCCGGGCAGGGCGGCGACTGTCTCGCGGACCACGCGGCGGCGGCGTTCGGCGAGGTAGACGTCCTCGGCGGAGGGGACGGGGGGAAGGGTGGTGCACACACCGTGCATGACGCCTCGGGGCGGGGCCGGTTACGCCCGGACCGGGGCGCGGACGCCGCAGGGGCGCGCCGGTCGGACCGCCGCGCCCCTGCTCACGCCGACCCCCGGTCAGCCCTGCACCCACTCCTGCTGCCGCGCCAGGTCCGCCTTCACCTCGGCGAGCTGGACCGCGACCGCCGAGGGGGCGGTGCCGCCGCGCCCGTTGCGGGAGGCGATGGCGCCGTGCACGCTGAGCACCGAGCGCACCTCCGGCGTCAGGTGGCCGGAGATCCCGGCGAACTGCTCGTCCGTCAGGTCGGACAGCTCGATGCCCTCGGCCTCGCAGACCTTGACGCAGGCGCCGGCCACCTCGTGCGCGACCCGGAACGGCACGCCCTGCTTGACCAGCCACTCGGCGATGTCGGTGGCGAGCGAGAAGCCGGCCGGGGCGAGCTCCTCCAGCCGCTCCCGGTGCACGGTGAGGGTGGCCATCATCCCGGTGAACGCCGGCAGCAGCACCTCCAGCGTGTCGCAGGAGTCGAAGACCGGCTCCTTGTCCTCCTGCAGGTCCCGGTTGTAGGCCAGCGGGAGCGCCTTGAGGGTGGCCAGCAGGCCGGTCAGGTTGCCGATCAGGCGACCGGACTTGCCGCGGGCGAGCTCGGCGATGTCCGGGTTCTTCTTCTGCGGCATGATCGAGGAGCCGGTGGAGAAGGCGTCGTGCAGCGTGATGAAGCCGAACTCCTTGGTGTTCCAGATGATCACCTCCTCCGCGATCCGGGAGAGGTTGATCCCGACCATCGCGGTGACGAAGGCGAACTCGGCGACGAAGTCGCGCGAGGCCGTGCCGTCGATGGAGTTGCCGACCGAGCCGCCCTCGAAGCCGAGCTCGGCGGCGACGGCCTGCGGGTCGAGGCCGAGCGAGGAGCCGGCCAGCGCCCCGGAGCCGTACGGCGAGACGGCGGTGCGGGCGTCCCACTGGCGCAGCCGCTCGGCGTCCCGGCCGATGGCCTGCACGTGCGCGAGGACGTGGTGGGCGAAGAGCACGGGCTGGGCGTGCTGGAGGTGGGTGCGGCCCGGCATGGCGGTGTCCGGGTGCGCCTCGGCGAGGCCGACCAGGACTTGCTGGAGGTCGAGCAGCAGGCCGCCGATGGTCTTCGCGTGGTCCCGCAGGTACATCCGGAACAGGGTGGCGATCTGGTCGTTGCGGGAGCGCCCGGCGCGCAGCTTGCCGCCGAGCTCGGCGCCGAGGCGCTCCAGCAGGCCGCGCTCCAGGGCGGTGTGGACGTCCTCGTCGGCGACGGTGCCGGTGAACGTGCCCGCCTCGACGTCGGCGAGCAGCCGGTCGAGGCCGTCCAGCATGGCGGCCAGTTCGTCGTCGGAGAGCAGCCCGGCCTTGTGCAGGACCCGGGCGTGGGCCTTGGAGCCGGCGATGTCGTACGGGGCGAGCCGCCAGTCGAAGTGGACCGAGGCGGACAGCTTGGCCAGCGCCTCGGACGGGCCGTCGGCGAAGCGCGCGCCCCAGAGGCGGACGTCGGAGGACTGCTGGGCGGTCATCGCGGGGCTCCTTCACACATGTGCGGCTGGTGGCATAAGTATGCATGACGGCGTATGAAACACAAAACCCCGGCCGGACGGGATCCGTCGGCCGGGGTTGCGGGTGTCCGGGGGGCTACTGCGCCTTCGCCTGGGCGAGTTGCATCAGGTGGTCGGCGAGCGCCTGGCCGCCGGCCGGGTCACGGCTGATCAGCAGGACGGTGTCGTCGCCGGCGATGGTGCCGATGATCTCGAACACCTCGGCCTGATCGATCGCCGAGGCCAGGAACTGGGCCGCGCCCGGCGGGGTGCGCAGCACGACCAGGTTGCCGGAGGCCGTCGCGGAGACCATGAGCTCGCCGGCCAGCCGGGCCATCCGGCCCTCGCTGGCCGACTCCCCCATCGGCGCGCGGGGCGTGCGGTCGCCGCCCTCGGCCGGGACGGCGTAGATCAGCGCGCCGTCCCGGTTGCGGATCTTGACCGCGCCCAGCTCGTCCAGGTCCCGGGAGAGGGTCGCCTGGGTGACCACGAGTCCGTCGTCGGCGAGCAGCTTGGCGAGCTGGCTCTGCGAACGCACGGGCTGGCGGGTGAGCAGGTCCACGATCCGCCGGTGGCGCGCGGTGCGGGTCTGTGGGACCTGCGGCGTCGGGCCGGCGGCGGACGGGCCTGAGTGGGAAACGGTCATGTGATTATTCTCCCGGACGACGGTCAACTCGCATCGGCCGGGGCGCTCTCGCGCACCGTCCGGAGGATGCCCGGCAGCGCCGCGAGGAACGCGTCCGCCTCCTCCTCGGTCAGCACCAGCGGCGGGGCCAGCCGGACGGCGTCCGGGACGGCCGCGTTGACCAGGAACCCGGCCTCCTGCGCGACGGCCTGGACCCGGGCCGAGACCGGCGCGGTGAGCACGATGCCGAGCAGCAGGCCGGCGCCGCGCACGTGCGAGACCAGCGGGTCGCCGATCGCCTCGACGCCGTGCCGCAGCCGCTCGCCGAGCTTGCGGACGTGCTCCAGCAGGCCCTCGGACTCGATGGTGTCCAGCACCGCGAGACCGGCCGCGGCGGCCACCGGGTTGCCGCCGAAGGTGGTGCCGTGCTGGCCCGGGGTGAGCAGCTCGGCGGCCTCCCCGAAGGCGAGGACGGCTCCCATCGGCAGGCCGCCGCCGAGCGCCTTGGCCAGGGTGACGACGTCCGGCTCGACGCCCTCGAAGGCCTGGTGGGCGTACCAGTGGCCGGTGCGGCCGACGCCGGTCTGGATCTCGTCCAGGACCAGCAGGGTGCCGGTGGCCCGGGTGATCTCGCGGGCCGCCCGGAGGTAGCCGTCGGGAAGCGGGATCGCGCCGTTCTCGCCCTGCACCGGCTCCAGGAAGACGGCGGCGGTCTCGGTGGTGACGGCCGCGCGCAGCGCCTCGATGTCGCCGAAGGGGACGTGGGTGACGTCGCCGGGCAGCGGGCGGAACGGGTCCTGCTTGGCGGGCTGGCCGGTGAGCGCGAGGGCTCCCATCGTCCGGCCGTGGAAGGCGCCCTGGAGGGCGACCAGGTGGGTGCGCCCGGTCCGTCGGCTGATCTTGAAGGCGGCCTCGTTGGCCTCCGCGCCGGAGTTGCAGAAGAACACCCGGCCGCCGGCCCGGCCGTCCAGGCGCAGCAGCCGCTCGGCGAGGGCGATGGTGGGCTCGGCCATGAAGAGGTTGGAGACGTGGCCGAGGGTGGCGATCTGCCGGCCGACCGCCTCGACCACCGCCGGGTGGGCGGTGCCGAGGGCGTTGACGGCGATGCCGCCGAGCAGGTCGGTGTACTCCTTGCCGTCGGCGTCCCACAGCTTGCTGCCCTCGCCCCGCACCAGCGGGATCCGGGGGGTGCCGTAGTTGTCGGTGAAGCTGTGCTGCCACCGGTCGGTGAGCTGCTCGTTGTGCGTCATGCCAGTCCCCCGGTCACGGTCGGCTCGTCGTCCGGCACGACCATCGTGCCGATGCCCTCGTCGGTGAAGATCTCCAGCAGCAGGCTGTGCGGTACCCGGCCGTCCAGGACGCGGGCGGTGCCCACGCCGGAGCGGACGGCGCGCAGGCAGCCCTCCATCTTGGGGAGCATGCCGCTGGCCAGGCCGGGCAGCAGCTCCTCCAGTTCGCTCGCGTTGAGCTGGCTGATCACGTCGTCGGAGTTCGGCCAGTCCTTGTAGAGGCCCTCGACGTCCGTGAGGACGACGAGCATCTCGGCGCCGAGAGCGACCGCGAGGGCGGCGGCGGCGGTGTCGGCGTTGATGTTGTAGACGTGACCGTCGGCACCGCGCGCGATCGAGGAGATCACCGGGATCCGGCCGTCGCCGATCAGCGCCTTCACCGCGCCGGCCTCGATGTTGACGATGTCCCCGACCAGGCCGATGTCCACCTGCTCGCCGTCCACCACCGCGTAGCGCTTGACCGCCGTCATGGTGTGCGCGTCCTCGCCGGTCATGCCGACGGCGAACGGTCCGTGCTCGTTGAGCAGGCCGACCAGCTCGCGCTGCACCTGGCCGGCCAGCACCATCCGGACTACGTCCATGGTCTCGGGGGTGGTGACCCGCAGGCCGTTGGTGAAGCTGGACTGCAGGCCGAGCCTGTCCAGCTGGGCGCTGATCTGCGGACCGCCGCCATGCACCACCACGGGGTGCAGTCCGGCGTAGCGGAGGAAGACGACGTCCTGGGCGAACGCCGACTTGAGCTCGTCGTCCACCATGGCGTTGCCGCCGAACTTGATCACGACGGTCTTGCCGTGGAAGCGCTCCAGCCACGGCAGTGCCTCGATCAGCGTCATGGCCTTGGGCAACGCGGTGTTGTTGCGGGCCTGTTCGCCCTTGGGTGCGATCTGCACGGGTATCCCTCGTCGGAACGGATGTCGCGGATCAGGTGCGGCGCGGATCAGGTGGAGTAGGCGCTGTTCTCGTGGACGTAGTCGGCGGTGAGGTCGTTGGTCCACAGCGAGGCGCTCGCGGTGCCCGCGTCGAGGTCCGCGGTGATCACGACCTCCCGGCCCTTCATGTCGACCAGGTCGCGGTCCTCGCCCACCCCGCCGCCCTTGCAGACCCAGACGCCGTTGATGGCGACGTCGAGGCGGTTCGGGTCGAAGGCGGCGGAGGTGGTGCCGATCGCGGCGAGGACGCGGCCCCAGTTGGGGTCCTCGCCGTGGATGGCGCACTTGAGCAGGTTGTTGCGGCTGATCGTGCGGGCGACCTCGACGGCCTCGTCCTCGGTCGCGGCGCCGGTGACGTCGATCCGGATGTCCTTGCTCGCGCCCTCGGCGTCGCCGATCAGCTGACGGGCCAGCTCGGCGCTGACGGTGCGGACGGCCTCGGCGAACTCGGCCCGGTCCGGGGTGGTGCCGGAGGCGCCGGAGGCCAGCAGCAGCACGGTGTCGTTGGTCGACATGCAGCCGTCGGAGTCGATCCGGTCGAAGGTGGTGCGGGTGGCGCCGCGCAGGGCGGCGTCCAGGTCCGTGCTGTCGACGGCGGCGTCGGTGGTGAGCACGACCAGCATGGTGGCGAGGCTCGGGGCGAGCATGCCCGCGCCCTTGGCCATGCCGCCGACCGTCCAGCCGGCCGGGCTGGTGACCTGGGCGGTCTTGTGCACGGTGTCGGTGGTCTTGATGGCGATCGCGGCAGCCTCGCCGCCGGTCCCGCTGAGCTCCCCGGCGGCGAGGGTGACGCCGGGCAGCAGGATGTCCATCGGCAGCCGGACGCCGATCAGGCCGGTGGAGGCGACGGCGACCTCGCCCGCGTTGAGCCCCAGCTCCTCGGCGGCCTTCTCCGCGGTGGCGTGGGTGTCCTGGAAGCCGAGCGGGCCGGTGCAGGCGTTGGCGCCACCGGAGTTGAGGACGACGGCGGAGACCTGCCCGCCCTTGAGGACCTGCTCGGACCAGAGCACCGGCGCGGCCTTGACCCGGTTCGAGGTGAAGACGCCGGCTGCGGCGAGCGAGGGACCGTCGTTGACCACCAGGGCGAGGTCCGGCGTGCCGGAGGCCTTGATGCCGGCGGTCACCCCGGCGGCGCGGAAGCCCTTGGCGGCCGTCACGCCCACGTTGCTGCTGTTGCTCACGGTGCGACTCCGTTCAGGGGGAGGCCCAGCTCTTCGGGCAGGCCCAGGGCGATGTTCATGCTCTGCACCGCGCCGCCCGCGGTGCCCTTGACCAGGTTGTCGATCGCGCTGATCGCGATGATCCGCCCGGCGGTGGCGTCCAGGGCGACCTGGACCAGGGCGGTGTTGGCGCCGTAGACGCTGCTGGTCTGCGGCCACTGGCCCTCGGGCAGCAGGTGGACGAAGGCCTCGTCCGCGAACGCCTCGGCGTAGGCGGCGCGCAGGCTCTCGGCGGTCACGCCGGGCCTGGCCTTGGCCGAGCAGGTGGCGAGGATCCCGCGCGGCATCGGGACGAGGGTGGGGGTGAAGGACACGGTGACCGGCTCGCCCGCGAGCGGGCTGAGGTTCTGCGCCATCTCCGGGGTGTGCCGGTGGACGCCGCCGACCCCGTACGGGCTGACGTTGCCCATCACCTCGCTGCCCAGCAGGTGCGGCTTGGCGGCCTTGCCGGCGCCGGAAGTGCCGGAGGCGGCGACCACGACGGCCTCCGGCTCGGCGAGTCCGGCCGCGTACGCGGGAAACAGCGCGAGCGAGACGGCCGTCGGGTAGCAGCCGGGCACGGCGATCCGGTTGCTGCCCTTCAACGCGGCTCGGTGGCCGGGGAGTTCGGGCAGACCGTAGGGCCAGGTGCCGGCGTGCGCGGAGCCGTAGAACTGCTCCCAGTCGGCGGCGGCCTTGAGCCGGAAGTCGGCGCCGCAGTCGACCACCAGGACGTTCGGGCCGAGGGCCTCGGCGACGGCGGCGGACTGGCCGTGCGGCAACGCCAGGAACACCACGTCGTGGTCGGCCAGCACCTCGGGGGTGGTGGGTTCGAGGACGCGGTCGGCGAGCGGGATCAGGTGCGGCTGCAGCGCGCCCAGCCTGGCGCCCGCGTTCGAGCCGCCGGTCAGCGCCCCGATCTCCACCTCCGGGTGGCCGAGCAGCAGGCGCAGCACCTCTCCGCCCGCGTATCCGCTCGCGCCGGCGACGGCGACTCGCAATGCCATGGCGTTCCTCCTTAGTCTTGGCATGAATATACGCGGGACGGAAAATCCATGCAAGGAGTTCGTGGCAGACCCCCCCCGGGCACCCGGGCGGGCCCGGGGGCGGAGGTCCGCGGCGGCCGGGGCCTGGGGGCCTGGGGCCGGTCAGCGCTTGACGGCGCGCAGCACCACGAACTTGGGGTTCCCGGCCACGAGTCGGCAGTTGCCGAACAGGCGGCGCAGCTTGACGTGGTAGCCGAGGTGGCGGTTGCCGACCACCCAGAGTTCGCCACCGGGCCGCAGGGCCCGCTTGGCGCCGGTGAACATCCGCCAGGAGGTCGCGTCGGTGGTGGCCTGGTGCGAGTGGAACGGGGGGTTGTTGAGCACCAGGTCCACCGAACCGGGGGCGACCACGTCCGCCGCCAGCGCGTCGGCGGTGCGGAACTCGGCCCGGGCGTCCGGGCCCAGGTTGGCGCGGAAGGTCTCCTCGGCGGAGGCCACCGCCTGGTGCGACTCGTCCACGAAGAGCAGCTCCGCGCCGGGACCGGCCAGCGCGGCGGCCGTGCCGACCACGCCGTTGCCGCAGCCGAGGTCGACCACCCGGGCGCCCGGGGCGGGGACGGGCAGGTGGGCGAGGAAGAAGCGGGTGCCGATGTCGAGCCGCTCGGCGCAGAACGTCCCGGCGTGGTTGACGACCGTACGGCCGGCGGCGGGGCCGATGTCCGACGGCAGCGCGTAGCGGTGCGGCCACGGGTTCGGGCCGGGGTCGAGCGCCGGATCGGGGGTGCACAGGATCAGCCGGGCCTTGCGGACCGCCAGCGAGGTGCGGGTCGGGCCGAGGATCCGCTCGAAGAGCCGGAGGGTGGAGCTGTGGATCTCGGTGACCATGCCGGTGCCGACCACCACGGTGCCGGGGTGGAGCGCGGGGGCGAGCCGGTGCAGCTGGTCCTCCAGCAGGGCCAGGCTCTTGGGCACGCGCACCAGCAGCACGTCGATCCGCTCCGGCGGGGTGTCCCGGGTGCTGAGCAGCCGGTCCCCGTCGACGGCGGCACCGGCGCGGGCCAGGTTGGCCAGGGTGGCCTGGCGGCCCAGGTGGGAGTCGGAGATCTGGACCGGCCCGAACCCGGCGAGCGCGGTGGTCAGCGCGCCCCAACGGTCGCCGAGGACGGCGATCCGGCGGCCGGCCAGCTCGGTGGCGGCGCCGCACGCGCTGTCCGTCTCGCCCGCGAGGTGGCGCAGCAGGTACTCGTCGGCGGCGTCCCAGGCCCGGAGCCGCTCGCGCGGATCCTCGGGGAAGCGGGTGAGGTCGAGGGTGCCCCACGGGGTGGAGAACGTGGTCGCGGCGGGCGTGGTCTGCGGATTCATCGTGTTCTCAGGCTATCGGACGGCCGGTGGGGGAACAGTTTTGGATGACTGCCGCCGGACGGATACTGGAAGGGCCCGACCGAGAGGGGTGAGGGCGATGGACTGGAAACTCGAAGTCGTGGTGGTCCCCGTGTCCGACGTGGACCGCGCGAAGCTCTTCTACGAGGAGCAGGCCGGCTTCACGGTGGACCACGACACCCGCCTGCGGGACGGGGTCCGGGTGGTCCAGCTGACGCCCCCCGGCTCACCCTGCTCGATCGTGGTGGGCAAGGGGGTGATCGACTCCCCGCCCGGCTCGGTCAAGGGCCTCCAACTGGTGGTGGCGGACATCGAGAAGGCGCACGCCGAACTGGTGGCGCGGGGCGTCCAGGTCAGTCCGGTCCAGCACTTCGTGGCGGGTGCCCGGGTGAACGGGCACGGCGAGGCCTGGAACAACTTCGTGTTCTTCAACGACCCGGACGGCAACGGCTGGGCGATCCAGGAGGCGCCGGCCGCGGCGTAGCCGCCGGGCGGCCGCCCGTCCCGCCGCGCAAGTCGTCCGTCGGCCGCCCGGGCCCGACCGCTTGGGTAGGCTCCGAGGATGGCTGAACACGAGGGAAGCGTGCGGGTGGACAGCTGGATCTGGGCGGTCCGGCTGGTCAAGACGCGGGCGCTGGCGGCGGCCGCCTGCCGGGCCGGACACGTCCGGGTGAACGGCGAACGGGCCAAGCCGGCCCAGGCGCTGAAGCCCGGCGACGAGGTCCGGGTGCGCGAGGAGAACCACGAGCGGGTGGTGGTCGTGCGGACGCTGATCCGCAAGCGGGTCGGCGCCCCGGCGGCCGCGGAGTGCCTGGTCGACAACAGCCCGCCGCGGCCGCCGCGCGAGTTCGTCGCGGCGGCCGGGCAGCGGGACCGCGGGGCCGGGCGCCCGACCAAGCGGGAGCGCCGCGAGCTGGACGGGCTGCGCGGCCACTGAGCCCCGGCCGGGCAGGGCCTGGGTCCGGGCAGGGCCTAGCCGGGCGTGACGGTCGTGTCGGTGAGCACCCGGGCGAGGAAGGCGTCGAGGTTGGCCAGCGTCCGGGCGATCTGGTCTGCCAGCGGCAGCGACTCGTCGGGCCGGGTGACCAGGGTGGACTTCTTCAGCCCGCGCACGTAGAGCGAGCAGGCGAGGTCGGCGCAGATGTAGGTCCCGACGGTGTTGCCCTCGCGGCCGGCGGCTCCGGCCCGGCGGGCGGCGAGCAGCGCGACGCCGGTGCCGGCGTGTCCGGTGATGCACAGCGAGCAGACGTTGGTCTTGGTCAGGCTGCGCCGGACCGTCGGCACCCGCAGCGTCACCCCGACGAGTTCGCCGCCGTGCGGGGCCACCAGGTAGGCGCGGTCGGGCGCGCCCTGGTCCCGCCAGCCGAGGAAGTCCAGCTCCTCCCAGGGCAGTTCGGCGAGGCCCCGGGGAAGGTTGAGCCGACGGGCCTCGCCCTTGGAGCAGTTGACGAAGGACGCGCGGATCTCGTTCTCACTCAGGGCTTCCATGCCTCGGAAGCTAACACCGCCCGGCGCGCCCTGTCGCGTGGGTTTCCCCCGGCGCGCACGGGGTGCGCGGCCTGGACGGCGAGCCGCCTCGGGGCGTCCTCGCCGATCCGGGTGAGCAGGTCGTCCAGGGCGAGGAAGGCCTCCCAGCGCTCCCGACCGGTGGCGGCGAGCCGGTCGACCACGCGGTCCTCCAGGTCCTGGACGCGCTTGTTCTTCCACGCCTTGTCGGCCAGGCTGACCAGCAGTTCCTCGACGGTGACGCCGGGCCCGCCCCAGCTCGCGTGGCTGCGGGCGAAGCGGGCGAGCCGCTCGGGGACGCCGCGGGCGAGCAGCAGGGCGTGACCGGCGGCCTCGTGCGCGGATCCGGGCCCCGAGAGTTCCTCCGGGTGGACGGTCTTGCCGATGTCGTGGGTGGCGGCGCCGTACCGGACGGCCTCGCGGTCGAACTCCAGACCCTCACCGGCGCAGAAGTCGGCGATCTCCTCGGCGACTTCGTGCACCAGCGCGAGGTGGGCGACCAGCCGGGGCGGGGCGTCGAGGTCGTGCAGCAGGTCGGCGGCCTCGACGGGCAGGGGCGGCAGGGTGGTGGTCACGCCGCAGGCTACCCGGGCGGGTGAGGGGCTGTCAGTGGGGCTGCGTAGGCTGCGGTGATCCGGTCCCGGCGCAGGAGGGAGGCGCCGGGACCGGGTACCGGTCACGCGCGGGGCGCGGCGGCGGCCGCCGTGGGCCCGACGGCCACGGCAACCACCCACGGCAGCAGCGGCTACGGCTTGAACGCGACGCCCGCGTAGGCGGAGACGTCCTGCCAGCCCTCGGGCAGTTCGGTGGTGGGCACGTGTCCGGCGGTGGGGCGCCAGAGCGGGAGCTGGACGAGCCCGGGGCCGACGAACTCGAAGTCCCCGAAGAAGGGTTCGACGCCGGCCCGGGGGCGCAGGACGAGCGGGGCGCTGGCGCTCTTGTAGATCCGGGTGCCCTCGGCGGCGCTCTCCCGGGAGGCGAAGTCGGGGCTGCCGTGCGACAGGATCAGCGCGCTGCCCGGGGCGAGCGCCTCGCGCAGGGTGCGGACGATCTGCTGCGCGCCGTCCTCGTCGCGGATGAAGTGCAGGACGGCGACCAGCATCAGCGCGACCGGCCGGGAGAGGTCGACGGCGGCGGCCAGTGCGGGGTGGGCGAGGATCGCGGCCGGGTCGCGCAGGTCGGCCTCGATCACCGAGGTGTGCCCGGCGGGGTGTCCGGCCAGCAGGGCGCGGGCGTGGGTGGCGACGATCGGGTCGTTGTCGACGTACACCACGCGGGCGTCCGGGGCGACCCGCTGGGCGGCCTCGCTGGTGGAGCCCACGGCCGGGATGCCGGTGCCGATGTCGACGAACTGGCGGATGCCCCGGCCGGTCGCGAACTCGACGGCCCGCCCGAGGAACTGCCGGTTGGTGCGGGCCAGCAGCGGAAGCGCGGGGTAGGCGGCTATCGCGGCCTGGGCGGCCTTGCGGTCCGCCTCGAAGTTGTCCTTGCCGCCCAGGTAGTAGTCGTACATCCGGGCTGTGTGCGGGATGCCGGTGTCCAGTTCGCTCGGCGGCTGCCAGTCGTCCGCTCTGGCCCAGTGCCAGTCGGTGTCGGCCGCCCGGCCGGTCGCCGTGGTGTCCTCGTACATCCTGTCCGCCCCCAATGCGCGATGCCGGAATTGTGCGACCGCCTGTCAACACGCGGCGCGCGGTGATCGTATCCAACGACACGCCGTGGAAACAGCGGGAGTTCAGGTTTACGCAACGCCCGTAGACAGGGTGTGTGCACGTCAAGGGCGGTGCGGACGGGTCATCCCGGATCGCCCACCACGGCCGTCCTCTCTATGCTGGCTGCCGATGACTGCCGACCGCCGCACCGTACTGCGCACCGCCGCCAAGCTGGCCGCCCTCACCGCCACCGGAGGCCTCCTCACCGCCTGTGGCACCGGCGTGCCCCGCCGGGCCGACCCAGGGGCGCTGGCCGCCCACCCCGGCACCGTCGACCCGCAGCACATCACCGACCCGGCCTGGAACGGCGGCGAGGGCCCGGCCTCCCCCGCGCCGACCGCCCCGGCCGCCAGCGCGGATCCCGAGCCCGTCGCCGATCCGACCGCGGCCGCCGCCCGGGCGTCCGCCCCGCCGACCCCTCCCCCGCTGCCCCCGCTCGCGCCCGGCACCCCGGTCGAGGTCGTGTACGGGCCTCGCACCGGCAAGAACGTGGCGCTCACCGTCCACGGCAGCGGCGACCCGAAGCTGGCCACCGCCCTGCTGGAGATCGCCGAGCAGCGCGGCGCCAAGCTGACCGTGATGGTGGTCGGCAGCTGGCTCGACCAGCAGCCGCAGATGGCGCAGCGGATCCTGGACGGCGGCCACGAGCTGGGCAACCACACCCAGAACCACCTCAACATCTCCGCGATGACGCCGGACCAGGCGCGCGCCGAGATCGCCCAGTGCGCCGACCGGCTGCAGAAGCTCACCGGTTCGATCGGCCGCTGGTTCCGCCCCTCCGCCGCGCAGTACGCCACCCCGATGGTGCGCGAGCAGGCGCGGGCCGTCGGCTACGAGCACGTGCTGTCCTTCGACGTCGACCCGCGCGACTACAACGACCCCTCGGCCGCCGAGCTGCAGCGCCGGGTGCTGAACTCGGTGCGCGGCGGCTCGGTGGTGGCCCTGCACATGGGCCACCAGTGCACGGTCGACGCGCTGCCGGCCATCCTGGACGGCCTCGCCAAGGCCGGGCTCAAGCCGGTGACCGCCAGCCAACTGTGCGCCTAGGGCCGGCTGCGCGAGCAGGGCCCCGGGGGGCCGTACCGGTCAGACCATCGGGTCGTCGTCCTTGTACGGGCGCAGCCGAAGGGTGCGGGCGTCCGACGCGCGGATCTCGTCGGCCCGCTCGACCAGCTCCGCCAGGTCGTCCCGCCCCGCGTGGATGAACCGCCCGTGCAACCCGTCGAAGCGGCCCCGGGCGGCGTCCACGGTGACCGCGACCATGTACGGGATGGAGCCCCAGTCCTTCGTGTCCCGGAACATCGGCATCCCGGCGGTCATGTCGGTGGCCACCGCGCCGGGGCTGATGTCGAGGACGACGACGTCGTGCCGGGCGAGCGAGTCGGCCATGTTGTCGGACAGCTGGAGCAGCGCGCCCTTCGAGGTGGCGTACGCGGTGTAGTTGCCGTCCGGGCGCAGCGCGAAGCCCGAGTTGAGGTTGACCACCCGGCCGCTCCGCCGTTCGACCATGCCGGGCAGCACGCAGCGCAGCAGGTTGTACGGGCCGCGCAGGTTGGTCTCCACCACCTGCCACCACTGGTTGGCGTCGCTCTCCCAGATCGGCACCTCGGCGCGGTCGACCAGGCCGGCGTTGTTGACCAGCAGGTCGATCGGGCCGAGGTCGCGCTCGACCAGCCGGACGGCCTCGCGCACCGATCCCGGGCGGGTGACGTCGGCGGTGACCGCGACGCCCCGGGAGCCGCGCACGACGCACTCCTTGAGGGTGTCGGTCAGCGTCTCATGGGTGCGGCCGACCAGCCCGACGGCCATCCCCTCGGCGGCCAGGCCGATGGCGATCTCCCGGCCGATGCCCCGGCCGGCGCCGGTGATCAGGGCGACCTGTCCTGCGAGCGATCCCGTCGACACCGTGTGTGCTCCCTTCCGTCCCCGCCCGTGTCCGCCGTCTTTTCCCCGCCCTGTCCGCGGTCCGTCCCCGGCCCCCACCTGCGGCATTCTGTCGGCCGCCGGGCGGCGGCGGCCCCGGGGCACACGGGCCGGAGCCGCCGCCTCACCCGTTCGGGGGATCGGTCCGCGGTGGCACTCCTCCGGGGAGGGGGTGACCTACTGGCCGGTACGGAGTAGTAACGTCGTCGGGGCGGTGACCGGTGCACCCATTCCGGTACACCGACCCGCTGACCAGCAGCTCGCTGGGCCACCAGTCGCTGGGCGACCCCCAGCACCACCGAAGGGCAACTGAGTGAGTGACATCGCGCGCGTCGGAGTAGTGGGCTGCGGACTGATGGGGTCGGGCATCGCCGAGGTCTTCGCCCGGGCCGGGCTGGACGTCCTGGTGTCGGAGGCCAGCGGCGAGGCGCTGGAGTTCGGCCGCACCCGGCTGACCAACTCCCTGGACACGGCGGTCAAGCGCGGCAAGCTGAGCCCCGAGGCGCGGGACGAGGCGATGGCCCGGCTGTCCTTCACCGTCGACCTGGCCGACTTCGCCGACCGCGACCTGGTGGTCGAGGCCGTCGCCGAGCGCGAGGACATCAAGGTCAAGATCTTCCAGACCCTGGACCAGGTCATCGAGCGCCGCGACGCGGTCCTCGCCTCCAACACCTCCTCGATCCCGATCGTGAAGCTGGCCGCCGCCACCTCCCGCCCGGAGCAGGTGATCGGCCTGCACTTCTTCAACCCGGCGCCGGTGCAGAAGCTGGTCGAGGTCATCCCGACCCTGACCACCTCGGCGACCACCACCGAGCGGGTCGAGGCCTTCGCCTCCCAGGTGCTCGGCAAGGAGCCGATCCGCGCCCGCGACCGGGCCGGCTTCGTGGTCAACGCGCTGCTGGTGCCGTACCTGCTGTCCGCGGTGCGGATGTTCGAGTCGGGCGTGGCCACCGCCTCCGACATCGACAAGGGCATGGAGGCCGGCTGCGCCCACCCGATGGGCCCGCTGCGCCTGTGCGACCTGATCGGCCTGGACACCATCGTGTCGATCGCCGAGTCGATGTACGACGAGTACAAGGAGCCGCTGTACGCCGCTCCCCCGCTGCTCTCCCGGATGGTCGACGCGGGCCTGCTGGGCCGCAAGTCCGGCCGGGGCTTCTACGACTACACCGCGAGCGCCTGACCCGCGAAGGACACCTCCGCACAACGGCGGCTCCGGCCGGCGGCGACGCGGCCGGTGCCCCGCCCCGCGGGGCGGGGCACCGGTCCTCGCGCTACTTGACGCCGGCCGCCGCGCAGGCGTCCGCGTACTGCGGCGTGCAGATGTCGGCGGCCTTGAAGAGGCCGCCGCCGACCACCGTGGCCTGCACCTTCGCCTTGGTCACCACGATCGGGGTGAGCAGCAGGGACGGGATGTGCAGCCCGCCGCTGTCGGTGATCGAGGTCGCCGTCGAGCTGATGTCCAGGCCCTCGACCAGCTGGACGGCGATCCTGCCGGCTGCGTCCGCCTCGGGCTTGTACGGCTTGTAGATGGTGTAGGTCTGCTCGCCGGTGAGCACCCGGTGCACCGCGTCCATGGACGCGTCCTGACCGCCCACGGGCACGTTCTTGATGCCCGCCGCCTTCAGGGACTCGATGACGGCCGCGGCCATGCCGTCGTTGGCCGCGTAGACGGCCTGGATGCCGTCCTTGCCCAGGCTCTGGATGGCCTCGTTCATCTTCGCCGTGGCCACCTCCGGCTTCCACTCGCCGGACTGCTCGTAGGCGATCTTCTTGACCTTGCCGTCCAGCGCGCGGTGCGCGCCCGCCTTGAACTGGGCCGCGTTGGGGTCGGACTCGGCACCGTTGATCATCACGACATTGGCCGAGGCGGCCTTCGGGCCGAGCGCGTCCAACAGGGTCTGGCCCTGGAGTTCACCGGTGCGCCCGTTGTCGAAGGACACGTAGGCGGCGACCTTGCCGGCGACCAGCCGGTCGTAGGCGACGACCTTCACGCCCTTGGCAGTGGCGGCCTCGACCCACGGGGCGGTGGTCTTGGCGTTGACCGGGTCGAGCAGGATGACCTTGACGCCCTTGGCCAGCATGTCATCGAACTGGCGCTTCTGGGTGCTCTCGTTCCCGTCCGCGTTGGCGTAGTCGATCGTGCACCCCGGGCAGAGGCTGGTGACCGTCTGTTGGATCAGCGGCCTGTCGAAGGCCTCGTAGCGGGTGGAGGAGGTGTTCTCCGGCAGAAGCAGACCGATGCTCCGTTCGCTCCCGCCGGCCCCCGGCTGCTGCGACGCGACGGTCTGACCGCAGGCCGCGAGGGTGAGTGCGAGCGACACGGCGGCCGTGCCCGCGGCCGCGAGACGGATGGGTCTGTTCATGATCGGTGGTGCCTCCTGTACTGCGCCGCGACGTCGCGGCAGTGCCACGGAGTCAAGCGCCACCGGACCGATGCGTCAATAAGTGAAGGAGACTTCGTCATCCTCCCGTCCGATTCGTTATGAAGCGAATGATCCGTGCGCATCGCCGCAGGAAGGCCGCCGGACGGCTCCGGAACGGCGTCGACCCCCGAAGGAAGCGCGAAGCCGAAAGCCGACGGCGGGCGGCCCCGGGGAGAGGGGTCGCCCGCCGTCGGGACGGTGAGGACTCAGCTGTTGATGGTGTAGCTGTCGCCGTAGACCTTCCACTTCAGCGGCGGGTTGAGGTCGAAGTTCTTGGCGTTGAGGAAGACCAGCTGCTCGGTGTCCACCCGGCTGGTGTCGGAGTGGGCCTCCTCCTTCTTCATGACCACCTTGCGGGCGTCGAGGAAGGCCTTGAGGTAGGTGGCCTCGTCGCCGCCCTGGGCGGGGGTCTTCGCCTTCTTCATCGCGGCGGCGCGGATGCCGCCGAAGCTGTCCGAGCTGTTGCCCGGGCCGTGCATGACGATGGCGTCGTAGTAGGCGAACTGGCCGAGCGCGCGCAGGCCGTCGGCCTTGGCCTGGCTGACGGCGGGGTTGAAGTAGACCCGGTCGCGCTCGTCGTTCTGGGCCTGCTGGAAGACGGAGTCCTTGGCGGCGGTGGCCCAGTCCCGCTCGAACGCGGAGCCGAGGCCGGCGTGCGATTCGGTGCCGTTGACCTTCTTCAGCGCGGGAAGGTACTTGGCCAGGACGTTGCCGGGCTTGAGGTCGGCGTAGTGCTGGACCAGCTCCAGCATGTCGCCGGTGCCGGAGCAGAAGCCGATGATGCCGGCGGTGTAGCCCCGCCCGTCCTTGATGTCCTCGATGTACTTGTACTGGGCCTTCCAGTCCAGTGACGAGTTCTCCGCGCTGGACACCAGCTGCATCGCGATGTCCTTCTTGTGCGGGTCGTCCAGTCCGGTCGCCTTGAGCTGGACGGCGGTGGTCGGGGCCGGGGCGGCCTGGGCCGCCGTGGTGGCCGCGACGGTGAGGGGCGCGGCCACCAGGGCGGCGGCGAGGGCGATGCGGAGGGCTCGACGGGGCTGAGGGCGCATGGGACGCTCCGATTCCTCGTTGGGTTAGGAAACTTTCCTAACGAGAGAAGGAAAGCCGTCCGGCCGCACTCCCGCAAGGGTTTTGACGGAACCTCTTCAAACGATCTCCGGGCCCGCAGGTCAGACCGCCCGCCGCCGCACCCACCAGACCGCGGCCGCGCACAGCGCCACGGCGAGCAGGATCATCCAGCCGGACTCGATCAGCTGGAACGGCCAGAACCGTTCCGCCGGCTGGTACACCTGGTGCACCGTGTAGCCGCCGTCGCGCAGCAGCGACTGCCACGCGCCGCCCGAGTCGCCGAGGCGGTAGAAGTCGTCCGTGGGGATCCGGTTCCCGGCCGGGTCGGAGAACCACACGTCCAGCACCCAGCGATCGTCCACCGCCATGGCGTTCAGCGTGTGCATCGGCTCCTCCAGGGGGGCCATGTAGTGCGAGCGCACGGCCACGGCGAGGAACGGCAGCGCGACCGAGGCCGCCATCCCGACACCGACCGCGACCACGGTGCGGCGCAGCACCGCACCGGCCAGCGCCGCGGCCCCGAAGGCCACCAGCACCCGGCCCACCAGTACCGGTGGCGCCAGTGCGAAGAGGTCCGGGTTGAACACGCCGGCCCTGATCGCCAGCGGCTCGCTCCACCAGCGCAGCAACAGCCCGAACAGCGCCGCCACGACGGCCAGAACCGCGCCGCCCACGGCCAGGCCGCCCGCCGTCCACCGGGTCCGCCCGGCGCCCTGGGTCCAGGCGAAGCGCACCGTGCCGTGCTCGAACTCCCGTGCCAGCAACGGGCCGCCGAGGAACGCGCCGAACACGCCGCCGAGGACGTAGACCACGCTGTCAAGCTCCAGCAGGCCGTCTCCGTACGTGCGCGTGAACCGCTTGTACGCGGCCAGGCAGGCATCCGTGGACGGATCGCAGGCGGCGGCGCCCGTGCGGTCCAGGCCGGTGTGCAGGTACCAGCCGTGCAGCAGCAGGGCGAGGGAGACCGCAGCCATCACCGTGAGCAGGGTCAGCAGGGCGGGCCGGTGGCGCAGCCCGGCCGCCCGCAGGACGGCGGAGCGGGGCGGGGCCAGGGTGGTCGAGCTCACGGCAGCATCGCCTTCTCGGTCGTCGCGGTCGTCGCAGTCATCCCGGTCGTCGCGGTCGTCCCGTTCGGGCGGACGGCCCCGCGCGGGCCTGGCAGGGCGGAGGCGGTCGGCTCCCGCAGGTAGGCGAGCACCAGCTCCTCCAGGCCGACGCGCTGCTGGCGCCAGCCGCCGGAGACCGGGGCGTCCACGCCGCCGGTGCGGACCAGCAGGTGCGACTGGGTGCCGGCCCGGCGGTCGCGGACCACCGGCAGGCGTTCGGCGACCGCGTCCGCCTCGGCGGTCGGACCGGTGAGCATCCGGTGGCCGCCCAGCAGGTCGTCGACCTCCCCCGACACCTGGACCCGGCCGCCGGCCAGCACCACCAGGTAGTCGCAGCTCTGCTCCAGCTCGTTGACGGCGTGCGAGGAGAACACCACCGAGAGCCCGTCCTCGGCCACCGCGGTCAGCAGGACGGCCATGAAGTCGTGCCGGGCGAGCGGGTCGAGCGCGGCCAGGGGCTCGTCCAGGAGCAGGAGTTCGGGCCGCTTGGCGAGGGCCAGGGCGAGCGAGACCTGGGCCTGCTGGCCGCCGGAGAGGCGCCCGTACTTGCGGTCCAGCGGGATGCCGAGGCCGTCCAGGTGGGTGCGCGCCCGGGCGGCGTCCCAGCGCCGGTTGAGGTGGCCGCCGATCGCGAGCAGGTCCCGCACGGGCAGGCCCGGGTAGAGCGCGGCGTTCTGGGCGACGAACCCGATCCGGTCCAGAGCCTCCGGGGAGCCCGGGAGTTGGTCGCCGAGGACGGTCATCACCCCCTCGCTGGGCAAGGTCAGGCCGGCGGCCAGGCCGAGCAGCGTGGTCTTGCCCGCGCCGTTC
Source organism: Kitasatospora sp. NPDC048545 (assembly GCF_040651155.1). Classification (NCBI taxonomy): domain Bacteria; kingdom Bacillati; phylum Actinomycetota; class Actinomycetes; order Kitasatosporales; family Streptomycetaceae; genus Kitasatospora; species Kitasatospora sp. NPDC048545. The sequence continues at coordinate 9,355 of NZ_JBEZIQ010000059.1, read as the reverse complement.
GGACCGACCAGCGCCACCACGTGTCCGGCCGGAACGGCGAGGTGGCAGTCCCGCAGCGCCCAGGAGCGGCGGTAGCGCTTTCCGATCCCGCCGCAGTCGATCACCGTGTCCGTCACCATCAGGCCACCACCCCGTCGCGCCCCTCACGCAGGTCGCGCAGCGCGTCCTCGAACACCGCGACCATCCCCCCTTCGTCCAGCCCGGCGGCCCGCGCCGTGCGCATCCAATCCAGCAACCCCCGCCGCAGCCCGGCCCGTTCGCGCAGCGGCACGACCCCGGCGGGCAGCCCGCGCACGAAGGTGCCCTGGCCGCGGCGGCCGGCCGCGAGGCCTCGGTGCTCCAGCTCGCGGTAGGCCTTGAGCACGGTGTTCGGGTTGATCGCCAGTCCGGCGACCACCTCGCGCACCCGGGGCAGCCGGTCCCCCTCGGTCAACCAGCCCATCCGCAGCGCCTGTTCGACCTGCTGCACGAGCTGCAGGTAGGTCGGGACGCCGGAGGCCGGGTCCAGGCGGAACTCGATGGGAGAGGGCCTGTCGTCAGCTTTATCTACTTCCATAGGTAAAGAGATATTCGACGAACTGAGGCACCGTCAACCAAGGATGTGCAAAAAGGGCCCCGCCCCGGACCTGGTGGTCCGGGGCGGGGCCCCTGTGCGGGCGTCACGGCATCAGGCGCCGCGCAGCACCGCTCCCGTACGGGCGACGGCCTCGGCGACGGCCGCCTCGCGGGCGGCGGTGGCCTCGTCGGCGGTCAGGGTGCGGTCGACGGCACGGAAGCGCAGCGCGTACGCCAGCGACTTCTTGCCCTCACCGACCTGCTCGCCGGTGAACACGTCGAACAGCCGGATGGCCTCCAGCAGTTCGCCGGCACCGACGCGCAGCGCGGCCTCGACGTCGGCGGCCGGAACCGCCGTGTCGACGATCAGCGCGACGTCCTGGGTCGCCACCGGGAAGCCGGAGACGGTCGGGCCGCCGACCCGCTCGGCACCGTCGGCGGTGAGCAGGTCGACGTCGATCTCCATCGCGGCGGAGCGGGCCGGCAGCCCGAGCGCCTTGACCACTCGCGGGTGCAGCTCACCGGCGTGGCCGACCACCCGGTCGGTGCCGGTGACGACCAGCTCGGCGCAGCGGCCCGGGTGCCAGGGCGCCAGCTGGCCCTGGCGGACGGTCAGCTCGACGCCGGCCGCGCGGGCCACCGTGCGGGCCGCCTCGACGGCGTCCGCCCAGGAGGCCTGGGCACCCTTGCCCCACCAGCCCGACGGCAGCCGCTCGCCCGCGAGGGCGACGGCGATCCGGCGCGGCTGGTCCGGCAGCGCGGCGTCCAGCTCGGCCAGCTCCTCGTTGCTGGGCCGGTGGTCGACGGCCGGGCGCGGGGCCACGGACAGCTCGTCCTTGGGCAGGAACACCGTGCCGGTCTCGTAGACCGCCAGGTCGGTGTTGCCCCGGCCGATGTTGCGGCGCAGCGCACCGAGCAGGCCCGGCAGCAGCGTGGTCCGCAGCGCCGGCTCCTCGTCGTTCAGCGGGTTGACCAGCCTGACCGTCCGGCGGCGGCGGTCGTCCGCCTCCAGGCCGAGCGCATCCCAGGCGGCGTCGCCGAGGAACGGGTAGTTGTTGACCTCGACGTAGCCGGCCCCGGCCAGCGCGACGCCGATCCGGCGGTTGATCCGCTGGCCCTCGGTCAGGCCCTTGCCCGGCGGCACGTCGGGCATCCGGGCGGGGACGTTGTCGTAGCCCTCCAGCCGGATGACCTCCTCCGCGAGGTCGTACGGGTCCGTGAGGTCGGGTCGCCAGGTCGGCGGGGTGACCTCCAGGACGTCCGCGCCGGAGACCGAGCAGCCGATCTCCTGCAGGCGCCGGGTCACGGTCTCGCGGCCGTACACCGTGCCGGCCACCCGGTCGGGCAGGTCGGCGGCGATGGTGATGGTGCGCACCGGGTGCGGGGCCGCGATGTCGGTGACCCCGGCCTCGGCGGTGCCGCCGGCGATCAGGACCAGCAGGTCGACGGCGCGCTGCGCGGCGGCGCGGGCGGCCTCCGGGTCGACGCCGCGCTCGAAGCGCTTGGACGCCTCGGAGGGCAGCTTGTGCCGCTTGGCGGTACGGGCGATGGCGACCGGGTCGAAGTGCGCCGCCTCGATGATCACCTCGGTGGTGCCCGGGCCGGCGGCCGGGTCGAGGATCTCGGTGGAGGCGCCGCCCATGACACCGGCCAGGCCGATCGGGCCGCTGTTGTCGCAGATCAGCAGGTCCTCGGCGGCGAGCTTGCGCTCGACGCCGTCGAGGGTGGTGAGGGTCTCGCCCTGCTCCGCCCGGCGGACCGTGATCGGGCCGTCCACGCGCTGCTTGTCGTAGGCGTGCAGCGGCTGGCCGACCTCGAGCATCACGTAGTTGGTGATGTCGACGGTCAGCGAGATCGGGCGGATGCCCGACTTCTGCAGGCGGCGCTGCAGCCAGATCGGGGACTTGGCGTTCGGGTCGACGCCGACGACCGTGCGGGCCACGAAGCGGTCGCAGCCGGCCGGGTCGTTGACCTTGACCAGGTAGCCGAAGGAGTTGGCCGGCGGTACGTCGAGCAGCGCCGGGTCGGCCAGCGGCAGCCCGTACGCGGCGGCGGCCTCCCGGGCCACGCCGCGCATGGACAGGCAGTAGCCGCGGTCCGGGGTGACGGCGATGTCGAGCACCTCGTCGACGAGCTGGAGCAGCTCGATGGCGTCGGTGCCGGGCTCGTACTCCGGCGGGAGCACGATGATGCCGTCGTGATCGTCGCCCATGCCCAGCTCGCGGGCCGAGCAGATCATGCCGGCCGAGGTCTGGCCGTAGGTCTTGCGGGCCGCGATCGGGAAGGGGCCGGGCAGCACGGCGCCCGGGAGCACGACCACGACCTTGTCGCCGACGGCGAAGTTGGTCGCACCGCAGACGATCTCCTGCGGCTCACCGGTGCCGTTGGCGTCGCCGACGTTGACGAAGCAGTGCCGGATCGGCTTCTTGAAGCCGGCCAGCTCCTCGATGGAGAGCACCTCGCCGACCACCAGCGGACCCTTGAGGTCGGCGCCGATCTGCTCGACGGTCTCGACCTCCAGGCCGGCCCGGACCAGGCGCTCCGCGACGTCACGGCCGGTCGCGCCGGTCGGCAGGTCGACGTACTCGCGCAGCCAGGAAAGCGGGACGCGCATCAGATCTCCATCCCGAACGGGAGGGTGAAGCGCACGTCACCCTCGACCATGTCGCGCATGTCGGCGACGTTGTGACGATTCATCAGGATCCGCTCCAGGCCGAGGCCGAACGCGAAGCCGCTGTAACGGTCGGGGTCGACACCGCAGGCGACGAGCACCCGCGGGTTGACGACGCCGCAGCCGCCGAGCTCGATCCAGCCCTCCGAGGAGCAGGTGCGGCACGGGCGGTCCGGGTTGCCGACGCTCGCCCCGAGGCACACGAAGCACTGCAGGTCGACCTCGGCCGACGGCTCGGTGAACGGGAAGTACGAGGGCCGCCAGCGCAGCTCCAGGTGGTCGCCGATCAGCTTCTCGACCATGACCTCGATGGTGCCCTTGAGGTCGGCGAAGGTGATGCCCTCGTCCACCGCGAGGCCCTCGACCTGGCGGAAGACCGGGGTGTGGGTGGCGTCCAGCTCGTCGGTCCGGTAGACCCGGCCGGGGCACACCACGTAGATGGGGGGCTCGCGGTCCAGCATGGTGCGGGCCTGGACCGGGGAGGTCTGGGTGCGCAGCACCACGCCGGAGTCGGCGGAGCCGTCCGGGGCCTGGACGAAGAAGGTGTCCTGCATCGATCGGGCCGGGTGGTCCGGGCCCAGGTTGAGGGCGTCGAAGTTGAGCCACTCGGCCTCGACCTCGGGGCCCTCGGCGACCTGGTAGCCCATCGCGACGAAGGTGTCCTCGATGCGCTCGGCCATGGTGGTCAGCGGGTGCCGGGCGCCGCGCGGGGCGCGGTCGTACGGCAGCGTGACGTCCACCGCCTCCTCGACCAGCACGCGGGCGTCGCGCTCCGCCTCCAGCTCGGCCTGCCGCGCGGCGAGGGCCTTGTTGACGGCCCCGCGGGCCTGGCCGATCAGCTTGCCCGCGGCGGCCTTGGCGTGCGGGGGCAGGGCGCCGATCTCGCGGTTGGCGAGGGACAGCGGGGACCGGTCGCCGGTGTGGGCGACCTTGGCCTGCTTCAGCTCGTCCAGGGTGCTGGCGGTGGCGAAGGCGGCGACGGCCTCGTCCCGCGCCTGCTCCACCACCTCGGGCTTGAGGGCCTCGACCTCGACCGGGTCGTACGACTTGTTGGGTGCCGACATCTCTATCTTTCCCGTGCTCCTGCTCGTCCGTGCTCAGGTGTGTGGGCTCGCCTTCGCGTCACGCCCGGCGGGGCCGGGGCACGGGCAGCCGGTCTCCGTTCACCGGAGGCTCACGGGAGTGGGTGTCCGCGGCTCAGCCGCACAGGGCGTTGCGCGACGCCAAAGGTCGAGTGTAGTCGCAGCGCGTAGCGCCGCTGCCGCGAAGCCCGTCCGGCCCCGACGCGGAGCACGCTCCGCTCGTCGTTCCTGCTCGGTCAGAGCATGAAGTCGGGCACGCCGGCGGGCAGGATAAATCGGAACCGGGCGCCGCCGCCGGGGGCGCGGTCGACCCGGATCGAGCCGCCGTGGGCCTCCACGATGCCCTTGACGATGTAGAGGCCCAGGCCGGTGCCGCCGCGCTTGGAGCCGCGCCAGAAACGGGTGAAGACGCGTGGCATCGACTCCTCGGGAATGCCGCTGCCTTCGTCGCTCACGGTGACCGCTGTGCCTTCCACGATGCGGGGCGGGGTGCCGGAGCGCTCCCAGACGGGCGCCTCGACGACTTCCTTGGCCGGTGCCACCTCGATCGTGACAGTTCCCTCGCCGTGCCGCACCGCATTTTCCAGCAGGTTGGCGAGCACCTGGTCGACCTTGTCCGGGTCCGCCCACAGGACGGTCAGCGGCTCGCTGACCCGGATGTCGAAGCGCTCCTCTGGGATGCCGGTGGCGACCTTGCGCTCGACGTGGCGGCGCACCGCCGCGGCCAGGTCGACCACCTGCTTGCGCAGCTCCAGCCGCCCGGCGTCGATCCGGGAGATGTCCAGCAGCTCGGCGATCAGCCGGGTGACCCGGTCGGCGTCGGCGTCCACGGTTTCCAGCATCAGCCGCTTCTGCCCGTCGGTGAACCGCTCCCACTTGGCCAGCAGCGTCGCCGTGAAGCCCTTGACGCTGGTCAGCGGGGAGCGCAGCTCGTGCGCGACGGTGGCGATCAGCTCGGCGTGGCTGCGCTCGGTGCGCCGCCGGGCCTCGGTGCCGCGCAGGGCGACCACCAGGCGCTCCAGCGGCCCGCACGGCACCGCGCGGACGTACCTGGCGGAGACCAGCACTTCGAGGCCGCCGGGCAGCAGCAGGTTGCGCTCCGGCTGGCGGGTGCGGGTGGTCAGGCCGCCGTACGGGTCGGTCAGCTGCCACCAGCGCCGGCCGTCGAGGTCCTCCAGCGGGAGGACGTCCTCCAGCGCGCTGCCGAGGGCGGCCTGCGGGAGCACGCCGGTGAGCCGGGCCGCGGCCCGGTTGAAGCAGACCACCCGGCCCAGCGCGTCGGCGACCACCAGGCCGTCCGGCAGGTCGTCCGGGTCGAGCTCGGGCCCGCTGCCGACCATGGGTTGCCTCCCCGATTACCCACCGTGCCGTTCCCCCCACCGAGGCAGACCCTAGCGCCTCGCAGGCCCCCGCAGTAGGGCTTGCAACGGGGTGATCCCGGTGCGCCCCCGGGTGCGTCAGACGTTCGAGCGGCAGCCGCCGGGCGAACGCTGCGCCCGGGCCGAGGCGTACAGGCAGACGGCCGCGGCGGTGGCCAGGTTGAGGCTCTCGGCGTGGCCGTGGATCGGGACGCGCACGACCTCGTCGGTGAGCGCGCGGGTCTCCTCCGGGAGCCCCCACGCCTCGTTGCCGAACACCCACGCGCCGGGCGCGCCCAGGGTGCCCTCGTCCAGCTCCCGGTCCAGGTCGCGCTCCCCCGCGCCGTCCGCGGCGAGCACCCGGACACCGGCCTCGCGCAGCTTCCCGACAGCTTCCTCGACCGGCACGCCGACCGCCACCGGCAGGTGGAAGAGGCTGCCCACGGAGGCCCGGACGGCCTTCGGGTTGTAGAGGTCCACCGAGGCGTCCGTGAGCACCACGGCGTCCGCGCCGGCCGCGTCGGCGGTGCGCAGCACCGTCCCGGCGTTCCCGGGGTCGCGCACGTGGGCGAGGATCGCGACCAGCTTCGGGCGGGCCCTGAGCACCTCGTCGAACGGGGTGTCGATGAAGCGGCAGAGCGCCACGATGCCCTGCGGGGTCACGGTGTCGCAGATCCCGGCGATCACCTCGTCGGTGGCGGTCAGCACGGGCAGCCCCTCCGCCAGACCGGCCTCGACGATGCCGGCGTGCCGCTCGGCGGCCTCCTGGGTCACGTAGACCTCGACCACGGCGTGCTCGTCCGTGCCGGGCAGCCTGCCGAAGGCGATGGCCTCCCGGACGGCCTGCGGGCCCTCGGCCAGGAAGCGGCGCTCCTTGGTCCGCTGGTTGCGCTTGGCCAGCCGCCGGGCCGCGACGACGCGCGGCGAGCGCAGGGAGGTCAGCAGGGGGGTGTCGGTGCTCGGCATGGCCTCGTTCTCTGGGGCGCTGAGGGGTCGGGGGCACCGGCCGACGGACGGGAGCCGCGGAGGCGGACGGGAGCCGCGGGGCGGACGTCGCGTGGGGCCGGCGTCGCGGAGTGGGCGGAAACCAGAACCGGACCCGCAGGAGGCCTGCGGGTCCGGTCAGAGCTCAACCGATCTCGGAAGATCAGGCGGCGTCCGCGGCGGCCTTCGGGGCGTTCACGTCGGCCGGCAGCGCCTTCCGGGCGACCTCGACCAGGGAGGCGAAGGCACCCGGGTCGTTGACGGCCAGGTCGGCCAGCATCTTGCGGTCGATCTCGACGCTGGCGGCCTTCAGGCCCTGCACGAAGCGGTTGTAGGTGATGCCGTTGGCACGGGCCGCAGCGTTGATGCGCTGGATCCACAGCTGACGGAAGTCGCCCTTGCGCTTCTTGCGGTCGTTGAAGTTGTAGACCAGCGAGTGGGTGACCTGCTCCTTGGCCTTGCGGTACAGCCGCGAACGCTGGCCACGGTAGCCGCTGGCGCGCTCCAGGATGACCCGGCGCTTCTTGTGGGCGTTGACTGCCCGCTTGACGCGTGCCACTTGATTACTCCTTGGGTTGGACCACGGACTACTTCACGTGGTCCGTCATTCGAATGGGTCGGGAAGGATCAGCTGCCCCGCGCACGGCTCTCGCCGGGCGGGAAGGCGATCACTTGCCGAGAAGCTTCTTGATCTTCTTGGCGTCAGCGGGGGCGACCTCGACGGTCCCGGCCAGCTTGCGGGTCAGCGTCGAGGGCTTGTGCTCCAGGAGGTGGCGGCGGCCGGCGCGCTCGCGCAGCACCTTGCCAGAGCCACTGATCTTGAAGCGCTTGCTGGCGCCACTGTGCGTCTTCTGCTTCGGCATTTCGCCGTATCTCCTCGTCGGTCCCGTCCACGCCCGCGCGGCTCGTACCACGCGGGCGTGAACTGGATGGATCTGCGGTGACCGGGCGGGACGCCCGCCACCGTGGGGGGCCGGTCTCCCGGGCCGCCCTGGCCGGTGAAGGCTCAGGCGCCCTGGGAGGCGGCCGGCTGCTCGACCGGAGCGTCGGCCTCGGCGACCGGCGCCTCGACCGGGGCGTCGTCCTGCGCCTCGGTCGCCGCGTCGTCGGTCACCAGGTCCTCGGTCACGAGGTCCTCGGCCAGCGCGTCGTCGTCCTCCGGGTCGGCGTCGGAACCGGGGGTCCGGCCCTGACGCTCCGCCTTGCGGGCGTCCGCGAGGGCGCGGGCCTCGGCCATCGCCTCGGTCTTCTTCTTGTGCGGGCCCAGGACCATGATCATGTTACGGCCGTCCTGCTTGGGCGAGGACTCCACGAAGCCCAGGTCCTGGACGTCGTCGGCGAGCCGCTGCAGCAGGCGGAAGCCCAGCTCGGGGCGGGACTGCTCACGACCGCGGAACATGATCGTGATCTTGACCTTGTCGCCCTGCTTGAGGAACCGGACGACGTGACCCTTCTTGGTGTCATAGTCGTGCGGGTCGATCTTCGGCCGGAGCTTCATCTCCTTGATGACCGTGTGCGCCTGGTTCTTGCGCGCCTCACGGGCCTTCATGGCCGACTCGTACTTGAACTTGCCGTAGTCCATGAGCTTGCACACCGGCGGCCGGGCGGTCGCCGCGACCTCGACCAGGTCGAGGTCGTACTCCTGTGCGAGCTCCAGCGCCTTGGCAAGCGGCACGATGCCGACCTGCTCGCCGCTGGGACCGACAAGTCGCACCTCCGGGACGCGAATCCGGTCGTTGATGCGGGGCTCGGTGCTGATGGGGCCTCCTCGGTTGCACCTTCTGCGATGCGGCCGTCGGACGGCGGTCGCACGTAGTGGACTCGACCACTGGGCGGGGCTTCATTCGTGCTGCGCTGCCCGGCGCCTTCCGGCACCTGCACCCGCGACACGAAAAAAGCCCCGCTCGGTACAAGCGGGGCTCCACACAACCGGGGGCTGCGCCCGGTGAGGGGCGCTGCGGCGACTCGGCGCCAGGCGCCCGTCGCGGACCGGGACCCGTCGACCGTGAGGCCGATCGGGTGGGAGACTTTCGCGGTTGCCCTCTCGGGCCTCCTCGGTGGAGCCTCCACTTGCTGGCCGGGGGCCCGTTCAGGATCCCGGCCGGTCAGTCTCGAAGCATACAGCGCTGGGAGGTCGAAAGCCATTCCGACCCCGGCGCACTGCCCGGCCGGCGCGCCGCGGGGCCCTTGTACGCTCCACCTGTACCCGCACGACACGACGGAACGAGCCCCCCTTGAGTAGCGAGCCCACCCAGACCCCCGGCGCGGACGACGACGCGATCGGCTTCGACGACCTCACCCGCGACATCGCCGAGGTCCCGGCCGTCGAGGTGATCACCACCGTCGCCGTGCACCTGATGAGCGCGGCCGCCGTCAAGTGCGGTCTCGCCGAGGGCGGCGAGAAGGACAAGGACCTGGACGAGGCCCGCAAGCTGATCACCGCGCTGGCCGGGCTGGTCACCGCCGGAGCCCCGGAGATCAGCAACTTCCACGCCGCCCCGCTGCGCGACGGCCTGCGCTCGTTGCAGCTCGCCTTCCGCGAGGCCTCCGTCGTCCCGGACGCCCCGGGCGCGGGCCCGGGCGAGAAGTTCACCGGGCCGGTCTACTCCTGATCACCGCCCGAACCACAGGGGGCGCGCACCGGCCGGTGCGCGCGACCACGCCACGTGCGCCGCGGACGGCAGGAAGATCCAGGCCGCCCACAA
>NZ_JBEZIQ010000058.1:0-59687 GCF_040651155.1 Kitasatospora sp. NPDC048545 | reverse complement strand
GCCGGGTCAGCGTCCTGTGGGCACTCTTGCGCGACAACCGGGTCTTCACCCCCGATCCGGTCGCGCAGACGGCTTGACTCAGTCATTGAGACTCCCGGTTGAGGTACTTGTCCAGGTCGAGGGCCGGGCCCGGACGGGCGGCCGCCGGCTTGCGCGGTCCGGCCGGGGTGCGCTGGGCGGCCTTGACCTCGACCCGCCCGATCTGGACCCGTACCACCCGCTCGACCGGCCGCTGCTGGCGGCGGGTCCCGGTCCCGTGCGCCTGGCCCGGGGCGGCTGCCGCGGCGGCCCGCCGTACGGACGCCGGCGCGGCGGCGTCCGTACGGACCGGCGCGGGCGGTGCCACGGTCGGCAGCTCGGGGGCAGCCGCCCGGGGCAATGCGGTGACGGGCGTCGGTACGGCTGCCGGGCGGGCGTCCTCCCTCCGCACCGCCGGCTCGACGGCCGGTGCGGCAACGGGGGTGACCGGCGGCGCGATCAGCAGCGGCGTGCGCGGCAGCGGAAGGACGGGTGCGACAGCCGGCCGGTCCTCACCGACCACCGTCCGCAGCGCCCTCTCGACCGGCGCCGCCGGCGGCCGGGGGAGTGGCACGGGAGCGGGTCGCCTGCTTGAGCGGCCCGGCCCGAACGACTCCTCGTCCACGACCGGCGGCGCCGGAGCGAGCGCGTCGAGCCGTTCGAACGGCCCCGGCAGGCGCGGGCGGACCCGTACCCCGGCCCGGTCCCCGCCCGGGCCGCCCTTCGCCACCAGTCGGTCGAAGTGGTCAGGCATCTGCACACAGCTCCAGGTAGTAGCGGCGCCGCAGTGGGCTGAGCGCCAGGATCTCCGCCTCGCTCCAGCCGTAGGCGGTGGCCAGGAGGTGGACGTCGAGCAGGGTCGACCGGGCCCAGTCGTCCAGCTCCTCCCAGAGGTAGGAGGCGATGTCCAGCTCGGCGAGGGCCTGCTCGCCGCACTCGGGGCAGCTGAGGTTCAGCCGGACGTCCGCGCAGGGGTCGGCCGCGGCGGCGGCCTCGGCCACGCGCCGCTGGACCGGTTCGGGGAGCTGCCGGGCGGTGACCGGCTCCCCGCCGTGCTCGGCGGTCAGCACGCACCGCTCCAGCACAACGGCCCTGGCCCGGCCTGCGGGGACCTGTTCGGCGGCGGCCAGGTCGCCGGGGGTGGGCAGCCGGAAGCCGACCTGCCAGCCGTCCAGCTCCACCCGCAGCGGGCCGTCCGCCGGCCGCGCGGCACCGACCACCTGCCCGGCGTCGAAGGCGAACTCCATCTCCTCCGCGCAACTCGGGCAGCCGACCCGCACGTTGAGCCGTTCGCCGAACAGCTCCGCGCGCAGGCCGAACAGTTCGGCGTCCCGTCGGCCGAGTGGTACGGCCAGCAGTTCCTCCGCCCCGGCGCCCGGACGGGCGACGGTGTGCAGCAGCAGGGCCCGCCCGGTGCGGCCGGCCGCCAGCCCGGCCTCCCAGGCGGCCAACAGGGCTGCCTCCCCGGCGAGTTCCATCGGTCGGCCGCTCAGGCCGGCTGCTGGAACGAGGGCTCTTCCGGCTCGGGCGTCTCCTCGTCCCGCTCCCAGCCCTCCACCTCCAGCTTGAGGCTCTGGATCGCCACCGCGTTGGCGTTGGCATCCAGTTCACCGAGCGCCTGGTACTCACTCGGCCAGGCGCGGTACAGCTTGTGGGCGACCGCCACCTGACCGGCCTCGTTGAGCACCTGGATCACCAGGTCCTTGCGGAAGTCCCGCAACGAGACCTCCGCCCCGCGGCCCGCGCCGACCATCCAGACCTTGTTGGCCCAGCGGTCGAACTCCGGGTCGTGGGTGACCCCGCGCTCCAGGGTGACCGCCTCGAAGTCGGTGCGCCCCGGCGACTTGCGCGGCGCGCTCGGATCGCCCCCACTGCGGTGCTTCACCACCTCGGTGGTGCGCTTGAGCGGGCTGATCTTGCTGATTCCGGCGACGACCCGCCCGTCCCAGACGACCAGGAACTTGAAGTTCTTGTACGGATCGAACCGGTGCGGATTGACGGTGAACTCGACCATGGAGATCCTAAACCTCGAACTGTCCGGCGAGCTGCTCGATCTTGACGATCACGAATTCCGCGGGCTTGAGTGGCGCGAATCCGACCACGACGTTCACCACACCGCGATTGATGTCGTCCTGCGTGGTGGTGTCCTTGTCGCACTTGACGAAATAGGCCGAGCGCGCCGACGTGCCCTGGAACGCGCCCTGCTGGAACAGCGAGTGCAGGAACGCGCCCACGTTCAGCCGGATCTGCGCCCACAGCCGCTCGTCGTTGGGCTCGAACACGACCCATTTGGTACCGCGGTAGAGGCTCTCCTCCAGCATCAGCGCCAGGCGCCGCACCGGGACGTACTTCCACTGCGAGCTGAGCGCGTCGGCGCCCGCCATGGTCCGCGCGCCCCACGCCACCGGGCCCACCACCGGGAACGTCCGCAGGCAGTTCACCGCGAGCGGGTTCAGCAGGCCGTTCTCCCGGTCCGTCAGCGGGACGGTCAGCGCGCGTACCCCGGGCAGCCCGGCCTCGGTGCCCGCGGGTGCCTTCCACACGCCCCGCTGGCCGTCCGTGCGCGCCATCACGCCGGCGATGGTGCCCGACGGCGGGAAGCTGCGCAGCCGGCCGGTGAGCGGGTCGACCAGCTCCAGGTGCGGGAAGTACAGCGCGGCGTGGTCGTTGCGCACCGAGTCGAAGGCGGACAGGCCCGCCCGGGCGGCGTCCAGCGTCGTCCACGCCTGCGGCGAGTCGACGATCAGGAACATCCGCTGCTCCACGCAGAGTGCCTGGGCGGCCGAGACGACCGTGACGGCGTCGTCCACGCTGGCGTAGCCGGCCAGTTCCGGCAGCACCAGCAGGTTGACGTCCGGCACGTCGCGCAGGGCCTGGATGCCGGTCTTGCCGGCCTCGCTACCGATCAGGTCCGTCATGCCGGGGGCTCCGCCGTCCTGGCCGCCGGCGAGGGCGAGGACCGGCGGGTTGACCGAGCCCTCCAGTCCGAGGTTGTTGGCGGCCTCACCGAGGAAGCGCACCACGTCGGCCGGGTCGGTGGAGCCGGCGACGACCTGGAGCTGCCGCCCGAACACGCTCACCCGGGTGCCCGCGAAGGCCCGCTTGCCCGGGGCGTCGGGCAGGGCCCGCAGCTTGCGCTCCAGTAGCAGGGCGAGTTCGGGGACGGTGGTCGGCGCGATGCCGTCCGCGGCCGGGTCGTAGATCTTGACGGTCCGCGAGACGTCGGCGATCTTCACCTGGATCTCGTGGGTGAGGTCCGGCAGGGTGGCCGCGAAGGGCTTGGAGACGGTGCCCACCGGATCCGGCCGGCTCTCCGCGAGCACCTTGACCCGGACGACGGTCGAGCCGCTGTTCACCACCGTCTCGGCGAACCGGGGGCTGGCAGCCCGGACCGACAGGTCCGCGAAGGACTCCCGGACGGCGCCGGAGGTGTCGAAGACCTGGAGGTTGAAGGTCTCGGCCGGGGTCGGCGTCCGGTAGTCCACGGCGACCCGCAGCCCCCCGCCCCAGAGCCCCGGCTCGACGGCCGTGACCTCCAGGGACGGGGTGGCGGTGGAGGTCTCCGTCGAGGTGAGCGTGACGCCCGCGGCGGCGCCGGTGCCGGCCGCCGCGACCCGGACCACGATCCCGACCGAGCCCCCGTTGAGGAAGAACTGCTGGACGGCGTAGCTGACCGGGCTCTGACTCGCGAGTCCGCCGAAACGGCGTTCGAAGTCCGCGAAACTGGTGATGGTGACCGGCTGGTCGAGCGGGCCGCGCCGGGTGGCCCCGACGAAGGCGGTCACCGAGGTGCTCACCGCGGTGATGGTACGGACGCCGCTGGGAAGCTCTTCGATGTAGACGCCCGGGTAGGTCGGTGTCGTCGGCAATTCCCCCTCCGTTCACTTCGTGCATCACGAGGCCGTTGAATGGGATCCGGATGCATTGGTGGCAGACTCAGTTTCGGATTCAGGTGACAATTCGTCAAGGCCTGAACGGGAAAGGCTAATTGTATTACCGGGTCTTTTCGGGGGTTTCGGAATTTGGCATTCCACAACCCCTGTGCCGGTGCCCGTCAGCCGCCTTCGGGCAGGTTCCGGTAGTCGGGTCGGGCCGGCGTGGGGTCCGGCGGCGTCGGTGCGGGTGCGGGTGCGGGTGCGGGCTCAGGAGCTGGCGCGGGCTCAGGCGCCGGCGCGGGCGCAGGCGTGGGTGCAGGTGCGGACGGCGCAGGCGTAGGTGCGGCAGGCGTAGGTGCAGGTGTGGCCGGCGTGGGCGTGGGCGCGGGGACCGGCGGCTGGTAGGACGGCGGCCGGGCGGCCCCCAGGAACCATCCCCAGCTCGCGCCGAACCGGTGCTCCAGGAACCGGAACGCGGCGTAGTAGACCGTGCCGAAGCCGGTGACCAGGGCGGAGGTGACGGAGGCGTTGTCCAGGTGGATGCCGAGCCGCGCGGCCTGCACCACGAGGAACGCCACGATGTAGGGCACGCACGTGCGCCACAGGGACAGGGCGAGTTGGTACATCTGTCCTCCTCGGCCGACGTCAGCCGGCGACAGTGAATCCGTGCGCCTGGCCGAGCCGGGTCAGCGAGTCGATGCCGGGTATGCCGTCCGCCTGCTGCCCGCTGTACCCGTACCGGCGCTGCAGCGCGGAGTAGGCGTCGATGGTCTGGGTGCCGAACGAGCCGTCGGCCCACTGCCGGTCGAGCAGCCCCTCGGCGACGAGGGCCCGCTCCACCGTGTACACGTCGTCGGCGTGCGTGGTGGCGCCCTGGGGCGCGTCCGGGTCCTGGCGGGCCGCCGCGACCACCCGCGACTTCGACACCTCGGCCAGCGGGATCGGCCCGCCGAGCAGCCGGCGCAGCGAGGACTCGCCGGGCACGCCGTCCGCGTCCCCGCCGGAGTAGCCCAGACTGCGCTGGTAGTCGGCGTAGTTGAGGGTGTCGGCGTCGGTCCAGTCCGGTCCCGGGCCCTGGCCGTAGTGCGAGCCGAACCCCGCCGCCACCAGCGCCTCGCCGACGATGGTGACCTGCGGACCGTGCGCGCCGTAGCCGTACGACAGGCCGCCGACGTCCTTCCGGTATCTGGCCGGGGTCGGGTCCGGGGCCGGGTCCGGCTGGGGCGCGGGCTGCTGGGGCGGGGTGACCACCGTGCCGGAGGGGCGCGGCGCACCCGACGTCACCCAGGCGTACAGCGCCGGGCCGGGGCAGTCGGTCGAGTAGCCGTCCTGGTGCCCCTTGATCTCCGGGCCCGCCGGGCCCTGCTGCTCGCAGTACTCGATCGCGTCCCGCAGCCCGTTGAGCTGTTCCGGGGTGGGCTCGGTCGAGCCGGAGGAGCCGACCAACCCGCACACCGCATAGTGCGCCTCGTTGAGCGGGACATCGCCGTTGGCGCTGTTGCGCCGGTTCAGCCCGCGGCCCTCGAACACGTGGCCGTGCTCGCAGACCACGAAGCTGTAGCCGATGTCCGACCAGCCGTCGTCGTCCATGTGCGAGGCCTGGAGGCGTCGTACGTAGGCCGGGCAGGTGTCGTGGGTGTCGAAGGTGTACGCCGTGCCGAGGTAGTGCACCTTCACTCCGGCGCGCGGACCGGCGTACGGGATCGAACCGTTGGGCTCGCGCCAGGGCCGCGCGCCCCACTGGTCCCGGTCCACCAGCTGCAGTCCCGGCCAGTCGGGCGACTGCGGCCCCGGGGTCGGGGTCGGCGCGGGTGGCTCGGGGTCCGGGGCCCGGCCGGCGCCGGCCCACGCCCGCAACTCGTCCAGCGAGCCGTTGAACATGTCCGCGTCGAGCGGGTCGTCGCTGTACTGGTGGAAGCGCCAGGATGCCTGGATGCGCGGCGAACCCGCGGACACGTAGTCCGCTATCCACAGGAAGTCACCGGCGTTGTCGTCCGTCCGGAACCAGTAGTCCCGGTTGGTGTAGAGCCCGACCAGGCGGTCCGGGTAACGCTGCTTGACCGCCGCCAGCCACCGGTTCTTCGCCTCGGTCGCGTCGCCGTCGCCGACCGACTGTCCGTACGGCTCGAAGTCCAGCACCAGCAGCTCGCCTGGGGGCACCTGCCCCACGACCCGGCAGAAGTGCTCCACCTCACCCTCGACCGGGTTCTCCGCGTGCAGGAAGTGGTAGTGCCCGACCACCAGCCCGCGCCCCCGGGCGTCCGCGAGCTTGTCGGTGTACCCCGACTGGCCGGTGTGGCCGCCTTCGGTGGCCTTGATGAAGACGAACTCCGCGTCCCCCGGAATGCCCGACTGGAAGTCGGAGACGTCATAACCCTTCGCGTATGCCATCAGGATGCTCCCCCTTTGCGCCGATGGCAGCCACGGCCGACCGGCCCCAGCCCCCGGGGCACGCGACGCCGGCCAGGGCGTCATGTTCACTCCACAGTACAACTGACTGAACGTCAACTCCCGTGATTTGAAGGTGTTCTGTTGGTTCTGCGTGCCTCCTGCGGCGGCCCGTGCCGCAGGCCTGTGCCACTGGCACATCCACCGGACGACACGCCGTGGCGAGGGCGTTCGGGGGTCCTGTCCGGTGGTCGGGGGCCATGGTCGGGCCCGCAGAGGCGGCGCCCCGGCTGAGCGCCGCCGAGCGGATGTGCTCCAGCGCCCGGGCGTAGTCGGCGCGGCCGGGGTCGCGGCGGGCGGGTGGAGGTGAACCGGGCGATCGAGCTCCGGTTGCCGTGCCGGGGCAGCGGTGGTGCTCTCTCGGCGGGCGGAGATCAGCCGCTGGGACCGCGCCGAGTACGAGCTGTACCGGTCCGGGCTGCGCAGCCTGTGGGGCGAGGCGGAGGCCGCCTGCCGGCGGTGGGGCGAGCGGGGGTCGTCGTCGGTCAGGCGTCGAGCACGCCCAGGGTGTCCCAGAACAGGTGCTCGTAGGACTGGAGCATCGACCCGTACTCCCGGGCGGCGGCCAGGGCCGGCTCGTCGAGCCGGGCCGGCCCGAGCGCGTCGGCGGCCTGCTGCTCCAGTTCCGTCGCCGGCCGGGCGAAGAAGTCGAAGAAGGCGCACGCCTCGTCGGCGAAGCCGTAGTGCCGGCGCAGCGCCTGCGCGATGGTGGCGCAGTAGCTCCCCCAGGCCGCGAAGTTGGCGACCAGGGCGGCGGCCGTGGCATCGGGCCGGCCGTTCAGGGCGAGCCAGGCCAGGTAGCCGGGGTAGGCCTGGCAGCCGGGCAGCGGGGGCCGGGCCTGCGGTGCGGTGCGGCTCGGACCGCAGGCGGCGGCGAGCGCGGGCAGGGTGCGCAGCGCGGCGCTCTCGCCCTCGGCCAGAGTGGCGAACCAGGCACCGACCGGGCGGTCCGCGCAACGGGTGGCGAGCGCGAGCAGACTGCGGCGGTCGGAGCGGATGATCCGGTGCTGCTGGGCAGCGAGTTCGGCCAGTAGCCGGCGCGGGGCGGTGCCGTCGGCGAGCGCCGTGACCACGAAGGGCGGGGCGTCGCCGGGCGCCAACTCGGCGCGCAGCTGCTGGATCTGGTCGAGGATCGGGTGGTTCACCAGTGCCTCCGGGGTGCGGTTCGGTCCGGTGCTCATTCCTATCGGCTGGTGGCATCCGGGCGGCGCCGACAGGCCGAAGGGCGGCGGGGTGGCGCTGAGCGGTCGCGGTCCGGTGGTGCTCCCGGCCCGGTGGTGTGTTCCCCGTTCGGTGGTGGTGCTCCCGGCCCGGGCGGGCCGGGAGCGGTGGATCGCGGTGGGGGCCGTCGAGGCGCGCGGTGCGCGGTGCGAGGCGTACGGCGCGCGGTGCGTGCCGGTCAGGCTCCGGCGCTTCGGGGGCGCCCCGAAGGCGGTAGCGGAGGACCCTGTGGTCGCTCCTGTGGTGCCACCGTCGGGACTGCGTCGCGCGGGGCCCCGATACTCGGGCGATCACCGATCAGGGGGCCGGCAATGCGACCGAAACTGAGGTCCGATTGTGCTGTACGTGCCCACCGGTGACGGGGTACACGTGTTCGGCGCCGGAGCCGATGTCGCGCTGCGCGGCCGGGCCGTCTACCAGTGGCTGGACCGGATCGCGCCGAGGCGCGGCCAGGGACCGGACGATCGCCATCCCCCGAACCGGTGGAGCAGCGGTTGAAGGAGGAGGCTGAGCAGCACAGTAGCGAGGTCGCGGCCGTGCTCGACGAGCCGGAATCGGTGGTGCTCCACCGGCCGGACGGGTCTGGAGGACTGGCACCCGCTCGTCGAGCGCGCGTTGGCGTACGACGGGGATCCGTCGTGATCTTGGTATTTGAGACTTCACAGAACCGCTCTTGCCTGGGCCGACGGCGCCGTGTTTGATCAATCAGTCTTACAATCGTTCAAGGACCTGCCGAATGGCACGTGAGAGGGTCCGAGACAGAAGGTCGCCGGGGGGAGACCGCAGACAGGTCACAGCAGTTGGACGCGGAGATACCGCCGCAACGGGAAGACGCGCAGCCGTGCCACGACGCCGGTGCGCGCGGGTCGGTGCACCCCACCGGCCCCACCGAAGAACCCGGTTCCGAGACCGACCGGGACCGCGTACGCATGGGGGAGTCTTGAGCATCGCCACCGGAACCCGTCCCCGCACGGGCATCGGCGTGGACAGCATCCGATATCTGCACACCCTGGGCCCGCACGGGACCAACCTGGAGACGGCAGCCCACGAGTGGCTCCAGCGCAGGGGCATCGACGGAAGCGTCGAACTCCACGCCTCACTGGAAAGCGCCCTCGAATCCGTTCCCGCCGACGGGCGGCACGCCCTGGCCGCCTGCGCCGTCTACCCGGCGCTGCACACCCTGACCTTCGGGAACCTGCACCGCCTGCACATGGTCGACAGCTTCATCATGCCGACCCACAACATGGTCCTGGCCACGGCCGGTCCGGACATCCCGAGGACCGTGTCCTCGCACCCCGCGCCCGCCGGCCTGATCGCGCCGACAGCCGAGACGCGCATCGTCCTGAGCAACTCCCAGGCCGCCATCGACTGCGCCGCCGGGGAGACCGAGGGCTGCATCACCACCATCGTGGCCGCCGAGCGCCACGGCCTGCGCGTACTGCGGGACTTCGGCCCGGTGCCCATGGTGTTCACCATCCACCAGGTCCTGGCCGTGGACGAGCCGGCCGACCGCACCGGGGACGCGGGGGTCCTGCTGTGACGACGAACGCTCCCCTCAGCGAGGAACTGCGCGCCCGGGCCGCCGAGCTCACCGGTTCGCTCATCCCACGGGTCAACCGCTTCCGGGCCCGCCAGGCCGACGGCGGCACCATCGCCGCACCGACGGTCGAGGACCGCGACCTGCTCACCGCGATCCGCGACGAGGCCACCGCCTGGTACGCGCGCGGCGGCCTCGACCACCAGGCCGACGCGCTCGCCGCCGACGTGGACGACTGGATCGCCGAAGGCCTCGACAGCGCGCCGCACTTCGCACGCTCCAGGGACGCGCTGCACGCCCCCGAGGACGGCGCCCCGGTCTTCTTCCTCGCGCCCGCCCAGAGCACCAACTCGGTTCCCCCGGTGGGCAAGCGGCTCGACTGCTTCTTCGCGGTGCGCAAGGAGCCCGACGCACTGACGAGCCTCGCCGAGACGTACCCCCACCCGAAGAACAACTGCCAGTCGCTGGTGCTGATCGCGGGCAGCGACGGTTTCACGCACGGCAACTGCATCGTCTTCTTCCCCGAGAACGTCGCCGCGCGGGACAAGGTCGTCGACCAGGCTTACGCGATGTTCTTCTACAACAAGATGCGGAAGATCCACGAGACGTACGCCCTGCCCGGCGCCGAAGCCGTGCTCACCGCGGACTCGGTACCCCGCGCCTCGTCCGGGCTCGCACCCGAGGTGTGCTTCGAGGCCCGCGCGATCTGGGGCTACCTGCACGACTCGATGCACTACCAGGGGCGCTGGCCGTTCGACCAGCACATCTCCCTGAAGATGAACTGGTTCGTCGGGCTTCTCGAAGAAATCAAGGTCGACGCCAAGACCGTCCTGGCCTGCGCGGACGGCGACGTGCCGTTCGCCCACGAGCAGATCGACATGATCCTGCTCGAACGCATCTTCCGCTACCCGCAGGCCGAGGACGCCACCCGCAACTTCGACTCGGGCACGGGCGTCTTCCTCTACTCCTGGCTGCGCGAGCACGGCGCGCTCACCGGCTCGCCCGAGAACGGCGCTCTGCTGCACCTCGACCGCGACAAGGCGCTGGACGCACTGCGCGCGTTCGTCTCGACCGTCGAGGAGTTGGAGGAGCAGGTACGGACGGACGACGAGTACCGGGCGGCCGCCAAGGCCCTCGTCCGTACCTACCTGCCCGAGGGGGAGCCCAAGCAGCGCTACCGGTTCACCGACGACCAGAGCGTCCTGCTGAGGGCGAAGCTCCCGCTGGCCGGCCTGCCGCCACTGCGCTTCACGGAAGCGGAATGGTGACGGACGACGGTACGCGCACGACGGTGCGCGGAGACGGACGGCTGGTCGTCCCCGCACTGTCCTGCCTGATGGTGCTCCTGCTGGCGGCGGGGTGGGTCGCGTCCGGGAAACTGGTCAGCGGCACACCGCCGTTGGCAGTCGCCGCGGGCCGCACCGCGGCGAGCTTCGTGACCATCACCGCCGTCGCCGTGCTGCGCCCCCGCACCTGGAGCGCCATCCGGGCGAGCTCCCGCCGTTACAGCGCCGTCGTCCTCCTGGCGTTCCTGGGCTTCTTCGCGTACTACACGGGGACCCTCCTCGGGGTCGAGCAGATCGGCGCGTCCCGGGTCGGCCTCGTCGTGTCCCTGCTGCCGTGCATCACCTTCGCCATCGGCAGCGTCGCCTTCCGCGAGCACGCCACCGTGCGCAAGGCCGCGGGCGCCGTCCTCGCCGTGGGCGCAGCCCTGGGCTACGCGCTCGGCGACGGCCCGGCGAGCGGCGACGCGACCGGGTCACTGACGACGGGCGTCCTGCTCGCCCTGGCCGGGACGTTCACGTACGCGCTGTACGGCTACGTCTACCGCCGCCACATGGCGGACGTGCCGCCGATGGCCGCACTGCCCGCGGTCACCGGCGCGGGCACCGTGATGCTCGGCGTCGCCACCGCCCTCTACTGCCCACTGGGCGGCGTCTCCGCCGCCCAGTGGGCCGGGGTGGCGCTGCTCGGCGCGGTGCTGACCGCGCCCGTCTTCCTCATCTCCCACGAGCTGATCCTGCGCAAGGGGCCGCTGTTCACCTCCGCCGTCGCCCTCACCGTGCCGTTCCTCATCCGGCTCGGCGAGTGGGCGACCGGAGAGGCGGACGCACCCGGCCCGCTCGCCCTGCTGTTCCTCGCGCTGTGCGCGGCGGGCGTCTGGATGACGGTGGCCGCGCAACCGGCCGCCGCAGCCACGGCGGACGAACAGCAGCGGGACCCCGACCCGTCCGAGCAGGCCGTCGGCGCCTCGGCGACGGGCGTCCCGTCCCCGAGCCCAGACCCGTCCGAAAGAAGCACCCTGTGAACCACGCACCCACCGACCGCCCCACCGTCGTCCTGGTCTACCAACGCACCTCGCTGCCCTGGATCTTCGACAGCGCGCTGCGCGCCGGTGTGGACCTCGTCCTCGTCCCTCGCCCGGACGAGGACGTCGACCCCGAACGGCTGCCTCCCGCCGTTGTCGAGGTGCTGCGCCTCGACGTGGAAGGGGCGCCCGCCGAGGCGCTGGCCGCGCTCACCGAACGACACCGTGCCGCGCCGTTCGACGGGATCGTCACGCTGTACGACCCGGCCGTGCCGTTCGTCGCGGACGTGGCCGATGCCCTCGGCCTGCCCGGACTCGGCGGAGACGTCGCCCGGACCGTCCAGGACAAGCGGCTGATGCGCCGCAGGCTGGCCGACGCGGGCCTGAACGTTCCCGGCTTCGCGACCGTGGATGCCCCGGACGACTGGGCCGAAGCCGCCCGCCTCGACTTCCCCGTCGTGGTCAAGCCCGCCAACGGATTCTCCAGCCTGGGCGTGACCAAGGCCGATACGCCCGAGGAGCTGGGCGCCGTCGTCGACGAGGTCTGGCAGGTCTGCGCGAGCAAGCTGGGCCGCGTGACGGGGCTGGTCGTCGAGGAGTACCTGGACGGGCCCGAGCTGGCCGTGGAGTCCCTCGCCCACGAAGGCCGGGTCCACGTCCTGTCGATCGGCTACAAGGGCGAACCGGTCGGCCCCTACTTCGAGGAGGGTGTCTACCGCGCCCCCGCGCTCCTGCCGCCGCACGTCCAGGAGGCCGTCGTCCGCGAGGTCGTCGCCGCGCACGCGGCCCTCGGCGTCACCGACGGCCCCACGCACACCGAATTGCGGCTGCGCGGCGGCGAACGCCCCTACCTCCTGGAGCTGGGCGCCCGCGTCGGCGGCTCCGGCGTCTCCCACTACGTCGCGCACCACGTCACCGGTGTCGACCTGGCCGCCCAGGCGCTGCGCATCGCGGTCCGCCTCGCCCCGGTCCTGCCGCCCACACCGGGGCAGCTCGCACCGGCGGTCGGGGCGGCCGCCAACTACATCGTGCCGTGCGGGGGTTCGGGCCGGATCGTCGCCCTCCACGGCCTCGACGAGGTGGCGAAGGACCCCCGGGTCGACCACGTCGTGCAGATGCTCCACCCGGGCGACGTGGTACGCCCCTACCCGCACTTCACAGGCTATCCGGCGTTCGTGCTGTCCCATCACCCGAGCACGGAGGACGCCGAGGAGTTCCACCGGTTCCTCGCCGACAGCATCCGCATCGACTACGCCCCGGAAGGCGACACCCAGTGAACACCCCGGCCCTGGACGATCGTGACGGCGTCATCTGGTACGACGGCCGCTTCGTGCCCTGGCGCGACGCGCGGCTGCACGTGCTCTCCCACGGACTGCACTACGGCGGGGGCGTGTTCGAGGGCGAACGCGTCTACGAAGGGCAGATCTTCAAACTCACCGAGCACACCGAGCGGTTGCACGCCTCGGCCCGTGAACTGGGCTTCGAGATCCCGTACTCCGTCGACGAACTCGACCGCGCGACCCGCGAACTCGTCGACCGCCAAAAGGTCCGCGACGGCTATGTGCGCCCGGTCGCCTGGCGTGGTAGCGAGCAGATCAGCGTGGCCGGAACGCTCGCCTCCGTACATGTCGCCATCGCCACCTGGGAGTGGCCGCACGTCTTCTCGGCGGACGCCGCGTCGCGCGGCATTCGGCTGGGCACCTCCCGCTGGCGCCGCCCCGCCCCGGACACCGCCCCGGTCCGCGCCAAGGCGGCCTCGCTGTACAACATCTGCACGCTGGCCCGCGACGAGGCGGACCGGCATGGCTACGACGACGCCCTGCTGCTCGACTACCGGGGGTACGTCGCCGAGGCCACCGGCGCCAATCTCTTCCTGGTCTCCGAGGGGACCCTGCACACCCCCACCCCGGACTGCTTCCTGTCGGGCATCACCCGCCGAACCGTGCTGGACCTGGCCGGGGACCTCGGCATCAAGGTCGTCGAACGCCACATCCGGCCCGAGGAACTGGGCACGTTTGACGAGTGCTTCCTCACCGGCACGGCGTACGAGGTCCAGCCGGTGCGCTCGATCGACGCACACGAGTACCGCATCGGCACAACGGTCAGGTCCCTGTCGGAGGCGTACACCCGTTTGGTGCACGCCGGGGGCGCGAGCGGCTGAGCAGGCCCGTCCGAGCGGCGCCTGGACCACAGCAGCCCCGGCCGGCAGTGCGTCCTGCGAGGAGCGGCGCAGGACGTGTGCCTCGTTCCGCCGCGCTCCCGGCAGCGCCGGACTCCGCGAGGCCCTGGAGTCCTGCGTCCGCGCAGTCGCTCCGGCCGGTCTTCCGGCAGGTTGACGCGGGCCGGTGAGCACCGTGTGGTCGAGGGCCGGGACGATGAGGCGTGAGCCGACGTCGAACCCTCGCCGGCGGTCGAGGGGCCCGTCAGCGCTGCTCCTCCGGGCGGCCCGGGACTTCCCAGCGGGTGTGGAAGATCCCGTCCCGGTCGACGCGGTGGTAGGTGTGCGCACCGAAGAAGTCCCGCTGGCCCTGCACCAGCGCGGCCGGCAGGCGTCCTGCCCGAAGGCCATCGTAGTAGGCGAGCGCGGTGGCGAAGCCGGGGGCGGGAACGCCCAGTTGGGCCGCCGCCGAGACGACCCGCCGCCAGGCCGACTGCGCGGAGTTCAGAGCCTCCTGGAAGTGCGCGTCGGTCAGCAGCGTGGGGCGCTCCCGGTCCGCCTCGTACGCGGCCCTGATCCGTTCCAGGAAACGGGCCCTGATGATGCATCCGCCGCGCCAGATCGTGGCCATCGCGCCGGGGTCGATGTCCCAGGAGTGCTCCGCGCTCCCGGCCTGGATCTGGTTGAAGCCCTGGGCGTAGGCCACCATTTTGGAGGCGTACAGGGCCTGTTCGACGTCGTCTGCGAAACGGTCCGCCGCTGCGCTGTCGAGCCAGGTCTCGGTGGGACCGGGCAGGTCCCGGCCGGCCCGCCGCAGCGGCACGCTGCCGGACAACGCGCGGGAGAAGACCGCCTCGGCGATCCCGCTCACGGGCACGCCGAGGTCCAGCGCGCTCTGGACCGTCCAGCGGCCGGTGCCTTTCTGCTCGGCCCGGTCCAGTACGACGTCCACGAAGGGCCTGCCGGTCGCCCCGTCGGTGTGGGCCAGGATCTCGGCAGTGATCTCGATCAGATAGGACTCCAGGCGCCCGCCGTTCCAAGTCCGGAAGACCTCGGCGATCGCGGCGGGCTGCAGCCCGCCTCCGTGGCGCAGCAGGTCGTATGCCTCGGCGATGAGCTGCATGTCGGCATACTCGATCCCGTTGTGGACCATTTTGACGAAGTGGCCGGCGCCGTCCGGCCCGACGTGGGTGCAGCAGGGCTTGCCGTCGACCTCGGCCGCGATGTCCTCCAGTAGCGGGCCCAGGACCCGGTAGGCCTCCGGCGTGCCGCCGGGCATGATGCTCGGCCCCTCCAGTGCACCCTGCTCGCCGCCGGAGATCCCGCAGCCCACGAAGTGCAGTCCGCGTTCCCGCAGGGCGGCCTCACGCCTCCTGGTGTCGGGAAAGTGCGCGTTCCCGCCGTCCACCACCACGTCACCCGCGTCGAGCAGTGGCACCAGCTCGTCGATGACCGCGTCGGTCGGTGCCCCGGCCTTGACCATCATGACGATCAGCCGGGGGCGCTCCAGAGCCGCGACGAACGCCTGCGCGGTCTCGGCGGCCACGAAGTCGCCCTCGTGCCCGAACTCCTCAAGCAGCGCCGCGGTCCGTGCCCATGTCCTGTTGTGCACAGCCACACGGTGTCCGTGGCGGGCGAAGTTCCTGGCCAGGTTGCGGCCCATCACGGCCAGGCCGGTGACGCCGACCCGGGCCGATGACTGTTCGGTCATGGCGGGAACCTCCAAGGCTTTCGGGGGCTTGCGGCCAGGGCCGCCGGGTTCGAGGACGCAGGGTACGCCCGCTGCCTGCTCGTCCGGTGCTCCTGCGTGTCCGGTACTTCTGCTCGTGCTCCTACTCTGCGGAGAGTGCGAGGACCTCGTCCTCGGGAAGCTCGACGTACTGTTCCCCGCCCGCCTCGAACTGCGCCCCGGCGCGCAGATTGAAGAGGATCCGCTCGCCGACCTTGACGTCCACCGGGTGCGGCTTGCCGCTTCCCAGTGGCCGGCCGGGCCCCACCGCCACCACCTCGCCCTTCCACCGGTCCGGGTCCTGCGGGGCCGCCTCGCCGATCGGCTTGACGATCAGGTGGTCGTGCTTCGGGTGGAAGTCGGGCATGACGATTTTCCTCTCACGTGTGCGTCTGCAGAGCAGCGGCAGCCCCCCCACATCGATTCTGCCGGGGTTCGGCGTTCCCGCACCCGAACGGTGCCGGGGCCCGGGGTCCGCCGGGCTTGGCCTACTCCGTTCGGGTTGCAGTGCGGAGGGGCCGCCCCCGGTCCCGCGCCGTCCGCCGGAGCACACCTACCGGCCCGCCTCGGCGCTGGTGCCGCTCGACCTCCGGACCATCCGATCGACGCCGGTCGTGGGCGATTTCGAAGGTGCTCACAGTGCGCACGCCCATCGTCCTCATTGCTTGAGCATTCACGCCACAAGGTGGGACCTGTCGATTTGAAGGCTCGGCTTCCGTCGTCCACGGCAGTGTCGCGACCGTCACCATGACGCTCCGACGCGGCCCGGACGCCTTCACCGGCCTCTTCGTGCTGGTCCGCGACGACGAAGGCCCGGCGGATCGCCATCAGGGCCTGTCACCGGCACTCCTGGGCAGCCGCCTGCCGGATGCGACCCGACGTCACAGACCGTCCTCCCGGAGCGGTGCGGCCGGCAGGCGCGGGTCCGTGACTCCACCGGGGCAGGCGAGGTCGCCGACATCCCAGCCGGCCCGGACGGCTCCGGCCCGGTACGCGCTCTCGTAGAAGGCGAGCACGGCCGCTCGCGGATCGGCCTCGTTCCGCGCCGCCGCGTAGGGCAGGACCGCAAGGTGGCTGCCGCCCAGCTCGGTCCACTTCGCGGAAGCGGGTGCGAGCTGGTCTTCGGCCAGGTGCGCCGGCTCGGGAGCCGTGTACGAGTAGAAGGCCGGTTCGCCCAGGTTGTCGTCCCCGAACCAGAACCCGAAGCTGATCAGCTCCCTGGAGTACGCCTCGCGGGTCACCGGGTCCACCTGCGCCGGCTGGTCCACGGCGCGTCCGGAGAACCGGCTGTGGGCGACGTCGAACGAGTGCCAGAACAGGTGGACCGGGCTGACCTTGCCCGAGAAGCGCGCCGCGAACTCCTCCAGCACCAGCCCGACCTGGCTGAGCACCTGCCAGTAGCGATTCGCCCAGGCGGGATCGTAGGTCGCGTGCTCGACGTCCTCGGCGAACGGCCGGTCGGAGTCGGCCAGCCGGTAGGGCCGGGGGAGCTGGAGCTCCACCCGGATGCCCATCGCCGCCAGCGCCTCCAGGGTCTGCCGGTAGAACGAGGCCACGGACTGGCCGATGAGCGGGAAGGACTCCCTCCCGCCGTCCGCCGCAGCGACGACCAGCCGGTGGTCGACGAAGTCGAAGTCGATGGTGAAGATCGGGTTGCCGTCGACCTGTCCCATGGGCCGCGTGGTGATCCCACGCCCGGTGAGGTGGAAGGGGACGTTCCACCAGTGGTTGCGCCGCACGCTCGCCGCAAGGCGGATCTTGCCCACCACCTGCGCGAAGCGGTGCACGGTCTCCTTCGTGTCCCGCCACTCGGCGAGCGGTATCGCCGGGAACAGCTCCATCGTGTGTCCCTCCTGCCGGTCCGGCCGCAGTTCCATGATGACCACGGTCGTCCGAACGCGCAGACGGAGGCGGGACGGGACCAGCAGTCGCGGCTGACTGCGATGAGTCATGGCACGGGCACCTGATGTAGCCGGATCATCATGGCTCGATGTCGACGAATCGGCCAGCCGTTCCAGCCGGGGGCTCTGCCGGCCCGTGCCGCTCGTCGGAGGAGATGCCCGCGCGAGCGCGAGGTCGACACTCCGTTCGGTGGTGGTGCTCCCGGCCCGGCCCGGGCGGGGCCGGGAGCGGTGGATCGCGGTGGGGGCCGTCGCGGTGCGCGGTGCGCGGTGCGCGGTACGTTCCGGTCAGGCTCCGGCGCAGGCCTTCGTGACGTCGCCGGCGGCGCTGGTGATCGCCCCGAGGTCGGGCTGCTTGTTGTCGGAGACCTTGTCGATGGCGTCGTTGACCGACTTGGAGAGCTTGTCGGCGGCAGTGTCGAGCTTGTCCCCACCGTCCTGGCGGATCTTCTTGGCATCGTCGACGATCTTTTTCAACGCGTTGACGGTGCGTTTGCGGCGTTCGTCGTCGGTGATCTGGCCCACGTTGACCGCCGAGTCCGCGAGGTCCTGGACGTCGCCGGTGAGGCTGATCGCGCGTTTCCCGCAGTCGATGGCCTGGTCGGCGTTCTTGCACGCGGTGAACAGCGGGGCCGCGATGAGCACCGCGAGTGCGGTGGCGGCCAGACGGTACGGCTTCTTTGTCATGTCAGTATCCCTCCCGCCGTGGACAACGCCGTCCTGCCGTGCGGTGGTTCCGGCGGAGCGGGTGAACGGTAGGCAAAGTCTCCTTTCACTACGGAACATGACGTTCCGTCAGATTCCTCGCCCGGTGGGTTTCGTGCAGTTGTTCTCCTGCGGCCCGTTCTCTTCCTCCAAGGCGCCGGAGTCCGGCCGGAGGAGGTCCGTACAGGCCCGCCAGGCGGCGGGCGGCAGCCGGTCGCGGGTACGGGCGAAGAGCTGGTACAGGCCCGGTCCGTAGCGGGCGGCCAGGTCGGTGTTGTGGGCGAGCACGTCGAGTTCGTTGGCGACCGTGATGGCGAGGAAGGCGCGCAGGTCCTCCTCCGGCGGAGTGCGGTCGGTCCCCGTGAACCGGTCACGGAACACCACCGGTTCGTCGATGCCCAGGCGTGGGTACACGGCGGCCCGGTCGCAGCTCGCGTAGAGGTGGACCAGCGATTCGGCGCGGGCGCCGACGAGGTCGACCAGGGTGTCCCGCCGGTCGGGCGCCAGCAGGGCACGGTCGAAGCCGTCGGTCCCGTACGCGGCGTGGCAGAGTCCCGCGGCCCGGACGGCGGGGTCGCAGCCCCAGTCCGCCAACAGGCCTGCCACCCGCTGAAGATGGGCCAGCAGCGTGCCGCCCGGATGGGGGATCCGATCGGCTTCGTGGGCGCGGAGGAATGCTTCGATGCGGTGCCGGGCGTGGCCGCTCGGATACTCGGAAGGCGTCACCCCGCCGGTCCTACCCGTTTCTGCCGGCTTCTCCCCGCTTCCCGCCTCTCCTCCTGTTCGTGCGCGTTCCCATCGCCCTCCCGCCGGTCGGGCGTGGACGCCCCGGTCACCCCGTCACCCCCCGGTGGGCGCCGACAGCTCGTCCACCAGCCGGGTGAGGGCCGGGACGGCCACCCCGTGCGCCTCGGCGGCGCGCAGGACGGCACCGCCGATCGCGTCGAGCTCGGTCGGCCGGCCGGCCTCCACGTCGCGCTGCATCGAGGACTTCATCGTGCCGGGGATGCGGTCGAACATCGTGAGCAGTGCCTGTGCGTCGGCCGGAGCGCCGACCGCGCGGGTGACGGCGGTGATCTCGTCCAGGACGGTGAGGAGTTCGGGCCGGTGCTCGGAGCGCACGGCGCGGACCCCGCCCGGGTGGCGGGTGGTGAGCAGGGCGAACGGGGCGAGGAAGGAGAGCTTGCTCCACAGCATCGCGGTCTCGTCCTCGCACAGTGCCACGGGCAGGCCGGAGCGCCGCAGCTGCTCGGCGAACTCCGGGACGGGCGACAGAGGTTCGCCGGTCGCGGCGAGTTCGACGGCGGCGAACGGACTGGTGTGCTCGATCCGCCCGGGCGCCGTACGGGTCGCCTCGACCCGGATCGTGCCGGCCACGACCCGCGCGGCCGGGTAGCGCAGGCGCAGCACCGCCATGTGGTCCAGGCCGTTGAGCAGCGGGACCACGAGCGCGGAGCCGAGCACCTGCGGCGGCAGCCGGTCGAGCGCGGCCGACAGGGCCGTCGCCTTGACGGTCACGAGGACGGCGTCGACCGGCGCGCGCAGCTCGGTGGCGGCCTCGACCCGGGCGGTGAACTCGCCGAACTGCCCGCTGCGGACGCGCAGTCCGTCGCGGGCGAGGACGGCGGCGGTGTCCTCGCCCGCCAGACAGACGACGCGGTGCCCGTCGCGGGCGAGCAGACCGCCGAGCAGTCCGCCGACGCCCCCCGGTCCGAGGACCGCGACGGTCAGGGGGTTGGTGGTCATGCTGACTCCCGTGGGTGAGTAGGGGGCAGGGCGGGCGGGACGGGACCGGCGGCTACGGAATGTCCCAGTAGAAGCGGCCCTCCGAGCCGTCCGGGCTGAGGAAGCCGAAACCGTCGCCGTAGCCGAAGTCGAGGACGTACGGGTCGCCTTCGTCCGAGGCGTCCGTGAGGGCGAAGAAGTACCGCCACGGCACGGGGACCTCGGCCCGGCCGCTCGGGAAGGACGGGAGACCGCCGACGTGGTCGTGCACGTGGCCGCCGTCGGGGAACCGGACCTCGGGGCCCTCGCCGCGCAAGTACCGCTGGAAGGCCGCCCGTTCGTCCATCGACCGGTCGAGGTCGGCCGGCAGCGGCAACAGGTCGAGGTGGAATTCGACCGGTGTGCCGCCTCCGTCGGGGTCGCGGCGCCACAGCGTCCGACCGCGGGTACCGGGCGGGCCGATGACCGCGAAGGACGGGATCCGCCCGCCCGGCTGCACCAGCAGCACGGCGTCACCCGCCTCCGGGTCGAGCCCGCCCGTGATCTCGCCCTCCTCCAGGAAGAGGTAGGCCAACCGCACCGGATCCTGTGCGCCCTCCTCGCCCTCCTCGCGCTCCTCGCCCCCCTCGCGCTCCTCGCCCTCCTCGCTCGGGACGGCGAACTGGCCGATGAACAGCAGCGGTTCACCGGTGGTGGGGGAGAGCGGCCACGACGGTTCGGCGAGCCAGCAGGGCTCGCCCCCGAGCTTGGGGACGGGCGAGGTGATCGGTTGCTCGGCCTTGCGCAGGGAGACCTGCAGACGGGGGAGGAAGGCGGCGTCGTGCGGGCCGGTGGCGGTGCCGGTCGGGCGTGGGGCCGGCGGGGGCAGGGTCGGCAGGGTTGCCGGGGTCGATGGGGTCATGAGGTCGCCTCGGTGTGGTGGTCGTGTTCGGTGAGGTCGTCGCGCTCGTCGTGGTGGCTGTCGTGGTGGCCGTCGTCGTGGCGGGCGTCGAAGGAGACGCAGTCGAAGGTGAACGGCGGCTCGTGGCGCGGCTTCCGGTCAGGGGCGGTCGGGCGGCGCGCGGCCGGGTGGCGGGAGAGATACAGCGGACCGTGGCGGAGTGTGCCGTGGATGGGATCGGGCACCGAGAGGCCCTCGGCGCGCAGCGCCTCGACCAGCTCGTGCGCCGGCCAGCCGAGGAGGTCGATCCCGCGGTAGCCGACCGGGCAGGCGGGGCGGTCGTCGTTCGGGTTCCGGCCGACCGTCACGCTGCGGAGGCGGTCACGGTCGTCCGAGCAGAGGGTGACGCCGGCCCCGGGCAGCTCGAAGGCCAGTGCCCACCGGCAGCCGCAGACGAAGGCGCTCCGCACGCCGTCGGGCAGCAGGTCGCCGTGCCGGGCCAGCAGCGCGCGCACCGCGGCCTCGGGGAGACCGAAGCGCAGCTCGGGCAGCGGTGCGGGCAGCCGGACTCCATGGCCGGGCAGCAGGTCGATGGTCACCTGGTCATGATTCCTCGTGAGCCGGGCGGAGGGGAGCCCGGGGCGGAAACCGGCGAACCCGTTCGGACCTCGCCGTGCCGGGAGCGCCGGGAGCGCCGGGAGGGCTGGGGAGGGCCGGGAGCGCCGGGGTGCCGGGAGCACAGGGGAGCCGGGCGACAACGGCCGTGCCGCGTGGGGCGCCCGCTCACGGCGGTGGCACGCTCGACCGGCCGGGCCCGGCGGCACCGGCCCGCACCTGCTGGTCGAGTGTGGTCAGGATCGTCCTGGACTCGGCCGTGCAGTGGCGGTGGCGCTGTTGCCGGCGGTGGCGGTGCCCGGGCGTGGTGGTGCTGGTGGTGGGCGAGCGGCTGCCGTCGTGGCCGCGGTGCCCCGGGCGGTCGCGCGACGACGCATCCGGGCCGGCAGCACCTCCCGTCGGGCACCGGCGACCTACCGAGGACGGCGGGATCGTCGGACCGGGGCGACCGGCACCCGACCGGTGCCGGAGCTCCGACCCGGGCGAGTGGCGCCACCTGCGGGGTTCGGTTTTCCGAACCCCGGATTCGGGGGCCAGCCCAATCGATCTCCCGGCCCCGGACGCCCACGATGGAAGGCATGAACGGGATGACGACAGCCGCAGCCTCGGCGGCACATGACGGGGTATCGGGCGCGGCCCTCAGCGGGGAGGGACTGCACCGGGAGTACGGGCGGGGCTCGGCGGGCGTCCGCGCGCTGCGCGGGGTGTCCGTGGCCTTCGCGCCGGGGACGTTCACGGCGGTGATGGGGCCCTCGGGCTCGGGCAAGACCACTCTGCTGCACTGCCTGGCCGGGATGGACCGGCCGACGCGGGGCACCGTCCGGTGGGGCGGGACGGAGGTGTCCGGGCTCCCCGAGCGCCGGCTGGCGGAGCTGCGCCGCACCCGGATGGGTTTCGTGTTCCAGGCCTTCAACCTGATGCCGGCGATGACCGTCGCGCAGAACGTCGAGCTGCCGGGGCGGCTGGCCGGGCGGCCACCGGAGCGGGGCCGGGTGCGGGAGGCACTGGACCGGGTCGGGCTGGCCGGGCGCGAGCGGCACCGCCCGGGGCAGCTGTCGGGCGGCCAGCAGCAGCGGGTGGCGATCGCCCGGGCACTGGTCGCCCGGCCGGAGGTGCTGTTCGCCGACGAGCCGACGGGCGCGCTCGACCGGGCGACCGGGCACGGCATCCTCGACCTGCTGCGCGAGGGCGTCGACGTCGACGGACAGACCTGCGTCATGGTCACCCACGATCCGGTGGCCGCCGGGTACGCGGACCGGGTGCTGCTGCTCGCGGACGGCCTGCTGGTCGACGAACTGGTCAGGCCCACCGCCGCGCAGGTCGGCGAGCGGCTGAGCCGGTTGGGCGGGTGAACGCGATGAGCGGTCCCGTGACGGCCCTGTCGGTCGGACAGATCCGGCGGCGGCCCGCGGCCTTCGCAGGGCTGGCGGCGGCGCTGTTCCTGGCCATGGCGGCGGTGACGCTGTTCGGCTCCCTGGTCGCCGCACAGGTGACGGCCCCCGGGGGAGTGGCACGGGCACCGGTGACCGGGCCGGGCGTGCTGGTGATCGCCGCGGCGTTCGGCGAGATCGCCGTGCTGGTGGCGCTGTTCGTCGTGGTCAACGCGCTCGGCTTCACCCTCCGCCAGCAGCACCGTGACTTGGCCCTGCTGCGAACCGTCGCGGCGACGCCCCGGCAGGTGCGGCGGGTGGTCCGCGCCCAGGTCCTCGCGACCGTCCTGCTGGCGGCCGTTCCCGGCTGCGCGGCGGGCTCCCTCGCCGCCCGTGCCTTCCTCGCCGCCCTGCAGCGGCGCGGGATGGCCGCGCCGGGTCTGCACGTACCCGGGACGCCGGTGCCGATGCTGATCGCGCTCGTGGTGGCGCTGCTGGTCGCCCTTGCGGCCACCGCCGCCGTGGCCCGCCGGATCACCCGGCCCGCGCCGGCCGTCGCCCTGACCGAGGGGACCGGCGGGCCGCGGGGGACGGGCGTTCTGCGGCTGTCGGCCGGGGTGGTGGTGCTGGCGGGCGGTGTGCTGCTGCTGAGGCTGGCTGCGACCAGGCCGGCCGGGGAACTGGACAAGGCGGGGCAGGCGTCCCTGCTCGGTTCGCTGGTGCTGTCGGTCGCGGTCGCCCTGCTCGGGCCGCTCGCGGCCCGGGTGCCGGCCGCCCTGCTCGGCCTCCCGGTGCGCGCACTGGTCCCGCGGGCGGGCTGGCTGGCCGACGCCAACCTGCGCGGCTACGCGGCCCGGCTCTCCTCGGCGGTGGTCCCGGTGGCGCTGCTGGTCGGACTCTCCGGCACGATGTTGATCATGACCAGCACCGCCGAGCGGGTGGCCCGGGCGACCGGCGCCGAGACCAGCGTCACCAAGGCGAGCGACATCTGGCTTCGCCAGGCGGAGCTCGGCCTGCTGGTCTGCTTCGCGGCGGTCTCCACGGTCAACACCCTGGTCGCGCTGACCGCCGACCGGCGCCGCGAGTTCGCGCTCCTGCGCCTGGTCGGGGCCACCCGGCGGCAACTGCTGCGGATGCTTTCCGTGGAGGCGCTGCTGACCACGGCGGTCGGCGTGCTGCTGGGCTCGGCGGTGGCGGCCGCGGCCTCCGGGGCGTTCAGCTGGGCGGTGCGCGGGTCGGCGGTACCGGTGGTGCCGGGCACGGGGTGCGCGTGGGTGGTGCTGGGGGCGGTGGTCCTGACGGTGCCGGGGATCGTGGGCACCGGAGTGTGGGCGACCGGCGGATCGGCGGTCGAGTCGGTGGGCGGGGCACGGACGTGAGGTTCGGGTCAGGGGTGCGGGGGGCGAGGGTGCGGGCCGACGCGGACGTGGACGTGGACGTGGACGTGGACGGCGAGGCGGCTCCTCGCGGGCCGTCCCGGGCAGTGGAGCGGCGCGGTACGGCGGCAGGGCGCGCAGTGCGGCGGCAGGGCCCGGTACGGCGGCAGAGCGGGGCGGATGTGGTGGTTCCGACGGTGCCTGGTGGATGCTGGGGCCGGTCCGCGGGTGAGCGGTGAGGCAGACGGCGGTGCGACGGACGGACGTGCGGAGGCGGGTGGTGATGCGGACGGTGGTGACGCGGACGGCGGCTGAGCGGCGGCGGTTGCCGGCGGTGCGGGGTGACGAGGTCGCGTTCGCCGTCCTCGGGCTGCCGCTCGGCGTGCTCGGCGGTGTCTACGCCGTTGCCGTCCTCTACGCGGGGGTGTTGCTCTCGCTCACCGTGCTGGGGTTGCCGTTCGTGGTGGCCGCGTTGATCGGGGCACGGTGGATCGGTCGGTTCCACCGCCGGCTGGTCGAGTGGCTGCTCGACGAGACGGTGCCCGAACCGCCGCCGCTGCCGCGCCCGTCCGGGGTGCTCGCCCGGGGCCGGGTGGTGCTGACCGATCCGGTGGCCTGGCGGGTGCTGCTCTACCTCTTCCTGCGGCTGCCGGTCGGAGTGCTCGGCTTCCTGGCCGCGGTCGGGCTGCCGCTCGGGTCCCTGTGGCTGGTGGGCTTCCCCGCCTGGGTACGGCTGCTGGAACCCGGCCCACGACCGATCGGCTGGTCGGACGTGCTCGCGGTACCGGTCGGCCTCGCGCTGCTGGCCGTGGTCCCCGCCGTGCTGCGGGCACTGAGCCGCGCCAACCGGGCGCTCGCCCGCACCCTGCTCGGGCCGGTGCGTTCGCAGCAGCGGCTGCGCGAGCTGGAGAGCGCCCGGGTCACCCTGCTGGCCGAGAACAGCGGCCGGCTGCGGCGGCTTGAACGCGACCTGCACGACGGCACCCAGGCGCAGCTGGTCGCGCTCGCCATCACCCTGTCGCTGGCTGACGACGCCCTCACCGACCAGGCCGCACCCGACCTCGGGCGCCTGCGCACCCTGGTCGACCGTGCCCGCGGGCAGACCGACGACACCATCACGGGCCTGCGCCGGCTGACCCGCGGCATCCACCCGGTGGCGCTGGACGGCGGGCTGGCCGAGGCGCTGCCCGGCCTCACCGCCACCGCGCCGGTGCCGGTCACGGTCCGGCTGGACCTGCGGGAGCGGCCGGACGAGGCGATCGAGCGGGCCGTCTATTTCTGCGCGGCCGAACTGCTGACCAACGTGGCCAAGCACAGCGGAGCCCGGTCGACGGAGCTGACCGCGAGCGCGGTCGACGGGAGGGTCCGGCTGACCGTTCGCGACGACGGGTGTGGAGGTGCCTCGATCGGCACCGGCACCGGTAGCGGTACAGGCAGCGGCAGCGGACTGGCGGGCCTGGCCGAGCGGCTCGCGGCAGTCGACGGGGTACTGCGGGTGGACAGCCCGCCCGGCGGACCGACGGTGGTCAGCGCCGAGCTCCCCGTCGGGCTGTGATGGACAGTCGGCGGGGGCCGATCGGGGCGGGGCATGCCATGAACGGGGCTCATGAGCCGGTCATGAGTCACGCTGATGACTGCTCCATGAGTAACGCTCATGTGCCGAGCCCATGAGCACCCCTCAGGTCACGAGCCGACCCATGCGTGGTGCTCATGAATGATCTGCGGGCCTGCCTCAGGACGCGCCGTTCTCCGCGAGGTAGGTGAGCACGGCCTTGACCCGTCGGTTGTCGGCATCGGTCGCGGGCAGGTCGAACTTGGTGAACACGGCGGCCACGTGCTTCTCCACAGCCCGTTCCGACACCACGAGCTGCGCGGCGATCGAGCGGTTGGAGTGGCCCTGTGCCATCAGCTCCAGCACCTCCCGTTCGCGCGGGGTGAGTGTGTCCACCCGGTTGCGCCGCGGGCCCCGGATCAGTCCGTTGACGATCTCCGGGTCGAGGGCCGTGCCGCCGGTGGCGACCCGGTGGAGGGCATCCACGAACTGGGAGGTGCGGGCCACCCGCTCCTTGAGCAGGTAGCCGACGCCGGCGGCGCCGTCGGCCAGCAGCCGGGCGGCCCAGGCGGTTTCGACGTGCTGGGAGAAGACCAGGATCCCGACCCGGGGCATCGTGGCACGGATCTCGACGGCCGCCCGGATCCCCTCGTCGGTGTGGGTCGGTGGCATCCGGATGTCCACCACGGCCACGTCGGGCCGGTGTTCGGTGACGGCGGCGACCAACTCGGGTGCCGTGCCAGCGGTGGCGACCACGGCGCAGCCGCGCGCGGTGAGGAGTTCGACCATCCCGTCCCGGAGGATCACCGAGTCCTCGGCGAGGACGATGCGGAGCTGCTTGTCGGTCATGCCGCCATTATTCCGGGCGACCGAGGCGGGTCGTCCCCGCAGTCCGGTGAGGTCTTCAGTCCAGACGAGACACCAGACCGGTGAAATTGCCGTGGAGCGATGACCGAGAAGCGATGACCGAGAAGCGAGGCGCCCGTCCCGCTGCCGTCGTTGCTGCGACTGCGACTGCGGCCGCGACTCCCGCTGTCGCTTCCGGCTCTGCTCCCGTCGCAGAGCCCGTCGCCCTGGCCGCCCGCGAGCTGCGCTCGCCGTCGCCAACCGGACCGTCGCCGTGGCCGGGCCGACCCTCGGCGGTCTGCTGATCGGTGCGGGCGGCCGGCGGACTGTCCTCGCCGTCAACATCCAGCTGTTCCCGGCCTGCCTGGCGCTCGGGTCGGCCCGCCTGCCCGTGCCCGCCGAGCGCCGCGACCCGGCCGGCCCCATGGCCCGCATGGCCGGCGCGATCTCCGTAGCCCGTCAGGCCGTCAGACCGCCGACCGCCGACCGCCGGATCGGCAGGATCGGCCCGCCCGGCCCGACCGCCTCCTGCCTGCGCCAACTCCTCGGCTGCACCGCCGCCTTCGCCTGTCGCTACGGCCGTACCCAGCGGCTGGAGGAGGGGTGCGGCCTGTCCGCCGGCGGTGCCGGACTGGTCCTGCTGCCGCTCTCGTCCACCACTCTCGCGGTGTCCGGTCTCACCGGCCGCAGTCCGCGGCAAGCTCCTGGTCGGCGCCGTGTGCCGGCTTCCCGCCCGCGCCGCACTGGTGGCGGCGCGCGCGGACAGTCCGGCGGTGCTGCTGCTGGTCGCGGTGGGCGCGGTGGCGGGCATTGCGCGGGGGTTGATCGGGCTCGGAACCCGGACCCCTCTCCACCACCAGGTCGACCCGGCCGCCATGGTCTCCGCGGCCGGGCTGCTGCGCACCTTCACCTGCCTCGGCGCGATGGCCGCTTCCGCCGTGAACGCCGCCTTCCTGCCCCGCGGAGCCACCGGGGACGGGCTGCACCACCTCACGCTGTTCATGCTCGGCGGCGCGGCCCTGCTGTTCCTTCTCGCGCTTCCCGGTCGCTCGCCGGATCGGATGTCAGGTCAAGCCGTAAAAAGCCGTTGACGATCGGTCAGTCGTCCGCGGGCGTCCCGCGCCAGGCCGGGACACCGGGGGCGATCTCCCCGGGCGGGTAGGCGTCCCGGACGAGCGCGAGCAGCGCGTGCTGCTCGTCCAGCCAGCCCGCAGCGGGGGAGAGGACGACCCGGAGGGTGACGCCCGAGTCCTCGGTGTCCGAGACGGTCACCCAGAGCCCGCCTGGCCGCCCGGGTTCGATCCTCAGCTCCGGGCCGTGCTCCTCGTCGAGCCAACGGACCGCGAAGCCCTGGCGCAGCCGGTCCAACGCCGTCTCCCAGCGCTGCAGATGGCGATCGGTCACCAGGGTGACGAACTGTCCGCGCACCGAGTCGGCGGTGACGGTGATCTCGCAGTCCAGCCAGTCGTGCCCGAGCGGGGAGCCCGGCGCGTGCCGTCCGAGCACCCGTACGCGGACCGCGCGGCCACCGGTCCGTCCGTCCCGGCCGGGGGCGTCGTCGGTGCCGGGGCGGTCCGTCAGTCTGATTAACTCGTGCTGGTGCGAAGCGACTTCACTCACGGCGTGCTCCCGTTGGCAGCGGATTCAAGGGCTGACATCCTCGCGCAGGTGTTCGTTCCGGTGCCAGACCGAGGGGGTGGTGCGTTCCCGCTGGGATCCGCCGCGGTGACGTTCGTTCCGGCCGGCACTCGCCGTCCGGGGCGCTCGGCGCCGGCGGTGACCTTTCCCGTCCGCGTCCGCTTCCGACCCCCGTGCGGCTCCGCCGGTGTCCGAGCTCCGCCGGCCCGTCGGCCCGTCGGCCTGAGGACCTACGGACCTCGGTGCCCGGACGAGGACTGCCCACCGGGCCGAGGCTCGGGTCCCGAAGGATGCCGCAACGCCCCCGACCCTGTCCGCCCACCGGGTGCGGTCGCTGACTCGGGACCGGCGCGCGGCCGGGGAGCCGAGGCGGTGGCGCGCGGCGTGGTGCACCCCCGCCGCCGACCTCCTGGTCCGCTTCTGCCGTCCCGTCGGCCCCGGTCGGGCAGCGCGCCTCGAACGAGATCGCCAACGGCTGGCTGCAGCAGTGCTTTCCCCACGGCGCCGACCTGCCCGTCCGGCCTCCGGAGCACTCGGCCGTGGCCGCCGCGCTCGACGGCCGCCCACGCAGGACGCCCGGCCGGGAAACCCGGTCGGGCGTCTGCCTGAACCGATGGCGGCCTGATCGAGCCGACCACGCGGTGCGATGACCACGGGAGGGCGTCGAGGAGGTCGGGTGGGCCGTTCGGGGTGGTGTGGGTCGCTGTGGCGATCCCGGCCGTACCGGCTGCCCGCGCGGTGCGGCGGCGTGGGTCGGGTCAGCGGTGGTCCGGGTGTCCGGTGAGGACGGTGGTGAAGATGGGCTCGCCGTG
Organism: Kitasatospora sp. NPDC048545; assembly: GCF_040651155.1. Classification (NCBI taxonomy): domain Bacteria; kingdom Bacillati; phylum Actinomycetota; class Actinomycetes; order Kitasatosporales; family Streptomycetaceae; genus Kitasatospora; species Kitasatospora sp. NPDC048545. The sequence goes on along the minus strand of NZ_JBEZIQ010000058.1, from coordinate 30,973 downwards.
CTGATGGCCGGTCACGGTGGTGGTGAGGGCGTCCGGGTCCCCGCCGGGGGTGTGCCGGGCGGTGATGATGGTCGGTGCGTCGTGCTCGGCGTAGCGGTGGAACGTGGTGGCGGCGGCGGTCGGCGTGACGGTCGCCGGGTTGGCGAGCGCGTTGGTGGCCTGGCGGGCCGCCTCCAGCAGGACCATGCCGGGGATGTGGTCGTTGGCGTGGTCGAAGAGGATGGGGTGCCAGAAGTCGGGAGTGAGGTGCCAGGTGCCGGGTGCGTCGGCGGGGGTGAGGACGACGTCGCACGGGCGGAGCCGGCCGACCCGGGCCGGCGCCAGCGGCTCGGCGGTCGTGCCGGGCACGGGCAGGGCGTCGACGTCGTGGCGTCCCCGGCGGAGCCGCTGGTAGGTCGAGCCCGGGACGGTGGTGAAGCGGGCGAAGCCGGTGGCGGCCAGGTGCGGGCCGCGCCGGACGACGGTGCTCAGGGTGAAGTCGACCGAGGTGCGGTTGCGGCGCGGCTGGGCGAGGAGTTTCGCCTCGATGGTGAGGTCGGTGGGCTCCGCTCCGATCAGCAGTTGGCGCGGCCGGGTGGTGTAGTCGAGGTTCCACATCATGAACTTGTGGTCGAGCGGGACGCCGAACTGGGTGTGGGCGAGGTAGAGCCCGGCTTGGCGGATCGTTTCAGCAGCCTGGATCGGGTCGTGCCGGGTGCCGTCCGGAGTGCTGAAGAAGGTGTGCGCCCGGGGCCATTGCGCGGAGACCGCGAAGGTGGTCTCGTTCAGCTGCCGGCTGCCGGTCAGGAAGACCTCGGCGTGGCAGGCCCGGTGGACGTACTCCTTGGCGACGGTGCTGGTCAGGCGAGGTGCCGGGCCGGTGGTCGGGCCCGGTCCGGGGATGGTCCCGGGGGCCTCGACGGTGGTGAAGGCGGCGGCAGGCGTGCGGAAGGCAAGCAGAGTCATGGGGAGCGCTCCGAAAGGCCGTGACGGGCGGGGTGGGCTGCTCAGGGCTCGTAAGATACGTACCTACCGGTTTGCTTTTCAAGGAGCCAGAACGAAGGTTCGTCGGCGGCCGAGCATGGGTGTTCGAGCGTCCGGGTAGGGGCTCCGATCCCTTCCACGGGCTGTGTCGGATTGGTGAAGGCCGGTTGACCTGCGGCGATTTGATGACTCGGACTTGACGAGTTCATTATCACGAGGGGGCTCCGCGCGGGAGTGGCGGCCACAAGTAGGAGCTGCTGTTCCGGTTCGGAGGCCTCCAGTGGAGGTCCCGGCCACCTGGGTGACCCATACCGTCCACGCGGTTTTTCATCGCTCAAGGACGGCCCTATGTGACCTGGGACGCAGGGATCATCCACGGGCCCGACGGGTAAGATACGGGGTGTTTGGTTTTGTTTGCCGAGCGTTTCGGGCGGGGTGGTTGCGGTGGTGCGGCAGGAGCGGGCGGTCCGGACGCGTCGACTGATCCTGGAGGCGGCGGCGTCGGTCTTCGACGAGTACGGCTACGAGGGGGCCACGATCGGCGAGGTCGTCGCCCGCGCGGGCGTGACCCGCGGTGCGGTGTACTTCCACTTCGCGTCGAAGCGGGAACTCGCCCAGGGGGTCGTCGAGGAGCAGTTCGGCCGGGACGACCTCCCCGAACGGCACTGCAAGCTCCAGGAGTTCGTGGACCTCGGGATGGTGGTCGCCCACCTCATGCCGCGCGACCCGCTGTTGAGCGCCGGTGCGCGGCTCTCGCTCGGCCAGGACGTGTTCGGTGACTTCAGCGGCGGCGCCGCGCCCGGGTGGATCCAGCGGGCCGAGGGCGTGCTGATGTCGGCCGGCGAGCGGGGTGAACTGCTGCCCCAGGTGATTCCCGCCGAGACGGCGTGGCTGGTGACCGGGGCCTGGACGGGCGTGCAGATCCAGTCCCAGAAGCTGTCCGGCCGGGCCGACCTGGAGCGCCGCATCGCGGCGCTGTACCAGCACCTGATGCCGAGCATCGCGGTGCCCGGGGTGCTCGCCACCCTCGACCTCGGGATGGACCGCGGCGGCCGCGTGGTGGCCGAACTGGAGGCGGCCCGGGCCGCGGAGACCGGCGGAGGCGAGGCCGGGGTCGGGGTCGAGGTCGAGGCGGGCGCAGGCGCAGGCGCGGGCGGGATCGGCTCCGTCTGACACGCCGGGTTCCGCTTCCTCCGCGGCGCCCCGCCCCGATCCGCTCGGTCGGCAGTACCGGTCGCTCCCGGTTTCGCTCCGCTCCGTCTGTTCCGTCTGCTCTGTCCGTTCCATCTGTTCTGTCCGCTCCGTGCGCTCCGCTCGGCGGGGGTGCGGGGGTCGGTTTCGTCTCGTCCCGGTGGGTCGGGCGGGCGGCCGACGTGGATCGGTTGAGGCCGTCGACCCGCTCCAGGGGCGATTGCTCCGCCCAAAAACAAACAGCGCGTTCGGTTTTGTATTGACAAACCGTCCGTCCTGTTTTTGGATAGGCGTCGGGTGCTCAACCGGTCTCTCCGCGGTGTCTCGCGGGAGCGCCGAGCAGCGGAGCATCCGCCCGGTCGGCGGCCGTCGGGGTCGCCGATCCGTCTGGATTTGGGGTGGTCGTCATGGAAATCCGGGTGCTGGGGGCCTTGGGGGTCCGACTGTGCGGGGCGTCGGTGGTACCGACCGCCCCGAAACCGCGGCAGGTGCTCGCCCTGCTGGCCTTACGGGCCGACCAGGTCGTCCCGGCCGGTGTCCTCGCCGAGGAGCTCTGGTGCGGCCGCCCGCCGCGCAGCGCGCGCACCACGGTGCAGACCTACGTCCTGCAACTGCGCGACCTCATCGACCGCGCGCTCGCCCAGGGCGAGGACGGTCCCGGAGCCTCCTGCGCCAAGGACGTCCTGGTCACCTCGGCGGGCGGCTACATGCTGAACAGCGGGGGCGGCCTGGTCGACCTCCAGGAGTTCGACCGCCTCGCCGGGCACGGCTACCGCGCCATGGACGCCGGTGACTTCCCGCTCGCCGCCCGCCAGTTGGGCGAGGCGCTCGCACTGTGGCGCGGCCCGGCCTTCGCGGACATCCCGGTCGGGGGCCAACTCGCGGTCGAGGCCAAGCGGTTGGAGGAGACCAGGCTCTGCGCACTGGACCAGCGGATCGAGGCCGACCTGAGGCTCGGCCGCCACCGCGTCCTGCTCGCCGAACTCACCGTCCTGGTCGACCGCTACCGCACCCACGAGAGCCTGCACGGCCAGTACATGATCGCCCTGCACCGCTCCGGGCGGCGCGGCGAGGCCCTGGAGGCCTACCAGCGCCTACGGAACACCCTGGTAAGGGAGTTGGGCATGGAACCGTCCTCCGCACTGCGCCGCCTCCAACGTTCCATCCTGCTCGCCAACCCCGAACGGCCCGACCAGGACCAGCCGCCCGCGCCGGTCGACGGACCCACCTCCCGTCCCGCCCGCCTCACCCGGGTCGGCTGACCCACAGGCCCCCCCGGCGGCGCGAACCCCGGGCCGGCCGGGGCGCACGGCGGCACGGCGGCCGGTGCACCGGCACGCTCCCGGGCGTCGGTTCGGAGCCTGCCGCACCACGCCCGGCCGGCGGCAGCGGACGCGCTGTCGCCGGTCCCCGCCCGCCGTGTTCTCCCCCCCGGCGCCGTGCGGGCGGGGAACGACCCCGGAGGGTCGCGCACCGTGGCCCCCACCGGCACGCCCGGTCTCCCCAGCTGCGGGACGGGCGAGGACGAGGTGCCATGGAAGGGGGAATCCAGCGAAGGAGAAGCGCCATGACGAGGAGCGAGCACGTCCGCGACCACGTCCGCGACCGCGCGCGCAACCTGCAGCCCACGCGCCGCCGGGCCAGGCGGTTACCGCGCGGCGGGCGGTTGACGGCGCTGGCCGCCGCCCTGGCCGGTGCGGCCACACTGCTCTGTGCCACACCGTCGAGCGCCGCCGCCACCGGGGTCCCGTTCTACTCCCAGCAGCTGGCCAACGACTGCGAGGCGGCATCGCTGCGCATGGTGCTGGCGGCTCGCGGCGTCCAGGTCGGGGACCAGGCCGTGCTCGCTCGGATCGGCGTCGACCGGGTGCACTACCAGGTGGGCGTCTCCGGCCCGCTCTCCGGCGATCCGTACCGTGCCTTCGTCGGCGATCCCAACGGCTCGGAGGCGGCCGGCACCGGCTACGGCGTGTACTACCCGCCGGTTGCCCAGGCCGCGCGGTCCTACGGCCTCTCGGTCGTGCAGGCGGGACAGGGCGTCAGCCCGTCCCAGGTGCGCGCGCAGGTGGCTGCGGGCCATCCGGCGATCGTCTGGGTCAACTACGGCTGGCGCGATGTCGCGGCAGGCTCGTACACCGCCTACGACGGCCGCCAGGTGCTCTATGCGGGGCCGTCCGAGCACACCGTGGTCGTCTCCGCCGTCCGTGACGGCCAGCTCCTGATCGACGACCCGAACCGCGGGGAGTCCTGGATCAGCGAGGCCACCTTCGACGCCGGCTACGCGACGTACCAGGACATGGCGGTCATCGTCCAGTGACCCCGCGCCGTCTGTTCACCCCAGGCCGCCCGACGTCGTGAGGGCGACCTGGGGTGACGGGCCCCGGCAAGCGGGGCAGACCGCGGAGGCGGCCGGAACAATGCGGCAGCCACGCGGCCACGCAGCCACGCAGCCACGCAGCCACGCGGGCACGCGCGCACGGACCCCGGAGGGCGGAAATTCACTGGCCCCCGGGCGGGGGCACCTGCCATGCTCCCGCACTGTCGAGGTCGTCTGTGACACGGGGTGAGGGTGATGGCGCGGGCCAGGAAACAGCGGCTGTCACCTGGCGGACCTGCCCCCTACCGAGGACCGGGATCCCGTCAGGCACCCCCGACGCTCGGGGTGGACGTCGGCGGAGTGATCGTCGACCGGATCGCCGCCGGAGAGGACACTTCGTTCTTCGGCTCCCAGCCCCTGCTGACCCCGGCCGTGGACGGCGTGTTCGAGGCCCTCGCCCGACTGGTGGCGGATCCCTTCGAGGGGCGGGTGCACCTCGTGTCCAAGGCGGGGCCCAAGGTGGCTGGTAGGACCCGGGCGTGGCTGCATCACCACGAGTTCTTCCTCCGTACCGGTGTCCCGGCGGAGAACGTGCACTTCGTCCGGGAGCGCGCGGACAAGGGACCGGTCTGCAAGCGGCTGGCGGTCACCCACTTCGTGGACGACCGCCTCGATGTCCTCGGCCATCTGGACACGGTCACCCACCGACACCTGTTCATCGGCGGACTGGGTGACGAGCGCCCCCCGGCGGAGGTGCCACCGTGGGCGGCGGTCGCGCAGACATGGAGTGAACTCGTCGACCGGATCCGGCTGTCCACCCGGTCATCCGGAGCCCCGGGCCAACCCGGGCCAACCCGGTGACCTGACGGTCGAGACCGTCGAGAGCATCGAGTCCGCCCAGTCCGCCGAGCCCGTCGAGCCCGTCGAGCGACCGGGGTGACATCGGGATCGTGCTCCACCGGTCGCCAGATGCGGGTGCGGACCGTCTCCCGGTCGGGGGCCGCCCGGACCCCGCCGCCGTGCCTGACGGGGCGCTACCGGTCTGTCTTCACCTCGGTGTTCTGGCAGGCGTGCAGCAGCCACCGGCCGTCGTCCTGCTTGGTCATGATGTAGAGCGGGGCGCCTTCCGAGCCGCCCGTCGGGTCGTCGGCCGGTGGCTGGTAGACCTGGCGGACCTTGACGGCCGCCACGTCGGGCCGCAGGAAGCCGATGTGGGCGGGCTCGTAGGTGACTCGGCCGTCCCAGGTCGCGGCGGGCAGGACGGCGCGGGTGAACTCGGCGATGGCGTCGAGGCCGACGAGGACCTTGCCGTGGGCCGTGGTCCAGATGGCCTCGGGGTGGAACAGGGCGAGGAACGCGTCGGGATCCTTGGCGCGCTGGGCGCGTTCGACGGCGGCCACGACCTCCTCGACGGCGCGGATGTCGGCGTCGGCGGCTTCGGGGCCCGTGCTCACGGTGTGCGTGGTCGCGGTGTGCGTGGTCTGAGCAGGAGTCACTTCGGTGCGGTCCGATTCGGTGGTCATGGGGATGATTCTGGTCCCTCAAGTCCGCTTGAGGTCAAGCGGTTCGGGGTTCGGAGCGCAGGGTCAGATAGTCGTCGAGGCGGGCGGCGGCGGTGAGCATGGCGAGGCCCCGGGCGGTGAGGCGGTGCTGCCAGCCGTCGAGGGCGGCGGCCAGTTCCTCGGTGCCGCCCGCGGTGCGGACCTGTCCCACCACGGTGGCGATGTGGTCCAGTCGGTAGCCGCCCCGCCGCAGCAGGTGGGCGAGTTCGGCGTCGCGGACGTCGGCCGGGTCGTACGCGCGGTGCCCGGTGGCGCGGTCGCGGGCCGGGGCGAGGATGCCGGCGGCCTCCCAGGTGCGCACGGTCGCGGGGGTGATGCCGAGCCGGCGGGCGACGTCGCCGATGGCGAGGGGGCCGGTCGGCGTCGGGCGGTTCGGTGTCGGGCGGTTCCGCGCGGTCCCCGGCGTGGTGGGGGTGGAGGAGGACGCGGCCGGTGCCGCGGTGAGGTGCCCGACGGCCTCCCGGACGGCGGTGAGGGTCTCCCGGTCGCGCAGCAGTTGGGTGTGCCCGCGGTCGAGGGCGGTCAGGGCCCGGTCGAGGCGGTCGGTGTGGACTCCGGTCATGACGAGGCCGGCGGTCGTGTGCCCGCAGGCTGTGACGAGGGCGAGGTAGGCGCGCAGGGCGGCGGCGTGCCGCTCGGTGTAGATCCGGTAGCCGGTGGGGGTGCGGCCTGCGGGCGGGAGGCAGCCGTCGCGCTCGTAGTTGCGGACCGCCTGGGTCGAGATGCCGTGCTCGCGCGCGAGGTCGGAGGGGCGCAACTGTCGTCTTCCGTTCGGGCCTGTTTGAGACTTCCGTGGCCGTGATCGCGGCAGTCTGCGGGCTGGTGCGGGCAAAGTCTCAACCGTTCTTTCAAGGATACGCTTGAGGCTCATGAGTCAGGACATTCACGACTTCGTCACCCCGATGTGCGAGTTGCTGGGCCTCGGCGAGCCGACGCACCAGGAACCGGCCTTCGGGTGGGTCCGCAACGAACTGTTCGCCGGGCTGGTCGACCGGGGCTTCCGGTCGATCGCCCTGGAAACCGACCGGGTGGCCGCGCTCGCGGTGGACGACTACGTCCGGGAGGGTGTGGGCTCCCTGGACGCCGCGATGGCCGGGGGCTTCTCGCACGGTTTCGGAGAGCACGGCGCCAACCGTGAACTCGTCGTCTGGATGAGCGAGTTCAACCGCGACCGAGCACCCGTTGAGCGGTTGTCCTTCCACGGCTTCGACGCCCCGACCGAGAACTACAGCGCTCCCAGTCCGCGCCGCTACCTGGAGCACGCCCGCGACTACCTGCGAACCGGCCGTGAACCCGGCCGTGAACCCGACCCGGATCCTGCTGCACCGGACACCGCCGGACCGGACATCGCCGGACCGGCCGGCGCGGACGAGCGCTGGAGCCGGGCCGAGGCGGTGCTGGACCCGGCGCAGTCGCCCGGTGCCACCGCCGAGGCGGCGCGGCTGCGCTGCGCCGCCGACGACCTCCTCGTCCGACTCCACGCGAGGGCGCCGGAGTTGATCGCGGCGACCTCCCACGCCGAGTGGTCCAGGGCCAGGACGTGGCTGACCGCGGGCATCGGGCTGCTGCGCTACCACGCGCAGTCGGCGGTCCCGGGCCTCACTCCGGGCGAGCGGCTGAGCGGGCTGCTCGGACTGCGGGACGCGCTCATGGCGCAGAACCTCCTCGACATCCGAGACCTCGAAGCGCGGCGCGGGCCGACCCTGGTCTTCTCGCACAACCGGCACCTGCAGCGGAACCCGAGCGCCTGGGCGGCGGGGGAGCTGGACTGCGGCTGGAACGGTGCGGGGCGGATCGTCGGCGCGCTGCTCGGCGAGCGGTACGCCTTCGTCGCCGGGAGCCTGGGGCGCAGCGCGGCGATCGGGCTGGGCGAGCCGGCGCCCGGAACGTACGAGGCGTCTCTGCAACAGTCCGTCGAGGTCTGGGAGTTGACGGAACCAGTGCTGCCTGCGGGAGGCCGGACCCGCACCGACGCCACGCCGCCGCAAGGCTACTTCCCGCTGGACCGGGAGGCCGTCGCCGGCGCGGCCGCGCTTCTGCACATCCCCGAGGGAGCGGCGGCAACGGCGGTCGCGGCTGCGGCCGCAGGGGCACGGGCAGGGGCGGGCGCGGGGGCGGCGTCGAAGGCGACGCCGCCGGAACCCGCGGACCGGGGGGCCGCCGGTCCCGGGTAGGCCGTCCGCAGGTGGGCGACCAGGGCGGCGGTCGGCGGCCTGACGGGTCGGCCGCCCGGCCAGGCCAGCGCTATCCGCACCAGCGGGACGGGGTCGGCCAATGGGCGGACCCTCAGCCCGGGGACGGTACCCGGGTCCGGCAGGACGGCCACGCCCAGTCCGTGCGCGGCGAGTTCGGCCAGCTGCGGTGGCGCGGCCGCCTCGACGCCGATGGCCGGGCTCGTCCCGGTCTCGGCCAGGGCGCGCTCCAGCGCGGTGCGCATCCCGGTGCCGCGCGGGGTGCTGACCAGGGCGTGACCGGCCAGTGCGGCGACGGGGAGCGGGTCGCCCCGGCCGGCGGCGTGCGGGGAACCGTGCGGGCCGGCGGTGGCGGTGCCGGTGCCGGTGGCGTCGGCGGGGGCGGCGGCGCGGGCCGGGGCGGCGGCGAGCGGGTGCTGTTCGGGGCAGGCCGCGACCAGCGGCATCTCCAGCACGGTGTGCAGGGCGATTCCGGCCAGTGTCGTCCAGCCGTCGTCGCCCTCGTGTCCGCTCGCGGCGGCGGGCAGTCCGATCACGGCGAGGTCCAGTCGTCCGTCGCGCAGGGCGGCGATCATCGCCGCGGTGGAGTCCTCGGCCAGGGAGAAGTCGATGCCGGGGTGGTCCTGGCGGAACGCGGCGAGGGTGGTGGCGAGCCCGGGGAACGTACCCAGTCCGGGCGGCGGGGTGAACGCCGCCCCGGCGACCATGCCCAGTCGTACGTGTCCGCGCCGCAGTCCGTCGAACTCCTGGGCGGTCTGCCGGACCGCCGACGCGGAGGCGAGCGCCGCCCGGGCGTGCGGGAGCACGGCCTCGCCCGCCGGGGTGAGGCGCACGGTGCGGCCCGAGCGGTCGAGCAGCCGGTGGCCCAGCTCGCGCTCCAGCTGCCGGATCTGGGAACTGACTCCGGGCTGGGTCAGGTGCAGCAGCTGTGCCGCCCGGGTGAAGCTGCCGTGCTGGGCGACGGTGACGAAGTACTGGAGCTGCCGCAGTTCCATGACTCCTGATCATAGGTGGCAGAACCAGCCGGTCTTGGACGGGTGTGCGGTTCCGGCCGCAGGCTGGACGCATGGGAACCGTGCCGAAGGACCAGGACACCGGGCAGACCGAGTGGATCCGTGAGCAGATCGCGGCCGAGCGCCGCGAACTCGCCGCCGTGTTCGCCGCTTTCACCCCGGAGCAGTGGAACTCGCCGTCGCTGTGCGGTGGCTGGCGGGTGCGGGAGGTCGCCGCGCACATGAGCACCGGCTTCCGGCATTCGACGGCGCGCACGGTCCTCGAACTCGCGCGCTCCGGCGGCCGGGTCCACCGGATGGCCGACCGGATCGCCCGCCGCGATGCCGCCGCCATGACCGAGCGTGACCTGGCGGCCGCGCTGTCCGACCACGCCGACCACCCGTGGCGCCCGCCGGTCGGCGGCCGGATCGCGGCGCTCGCGCACGACGTCGTGCACGGCCTCGACATCACCGTCGCGCTCGGCCTGCCGGGGCGGCTGCCGGTGGCGCGCGCCTACGCCCTGCTGGCCGGCGTCTCGCCCCGCACCCTGCGGTTCTTCGGGGCGCGCCTGGACGGTGTCGCGCTGCGGGCGACGGACACCGCGTGGTCGTACGGGCGGGGCCCGCTCGCGGTGGAGGGGAGGGCCGAGCACCTGTTGCTGGTCGCCTACGGGCGCCGGGTGCCGGAGGGACAGCTCACCGGGCCGGGTGCGGGGCGTTTCACCCGGGACGGCTGAGCGGGGCGGCTTCGCCTCGTGCCGGTGGGGGATCCCGACGGGTGCTCGGTGCTCGGTGCTCGGTGCCCGGTCGCGACCCGGTCGGGCCCCGATCGCCGGGTACGGACGGGTGCGGTCGGTGCGGTCGGTGCGGTCGGTGCGGTCGGTGCGGTCGGTGCGGGCGGTCAGGCGGTCAGGCGGTCAGGCGGTCAGGCGGTCAGGCGGTCAGGCGGTCAGGACGTCGGGCAGTCGGGCGGTCGTCGTGCGAGCTCCGGGGGCCCGTGACTACGATCGGAAGACGTTCTTCCGGATGGTGGTGAGACGGAAGCCAGGTCGCCGATGCCCCCGAGGTCCGTGCAGTGGCCGCCGTACGTGCGGGTCGCGCCGTGGTTGTTGATCGTCGGCGGGCTGGTCTGGAACTCGCTGGACCCGGCGGACTACTGGGGCGATCCGATGCTGGCGGCCGCCGCCGTGCTGTCCGGGGCGCTGCTGCCCCTGCGGGACACCGTCGCGGTCGCGGTGGCGATCGTGGCCGGGATCCTGGTGCTCTCCGCCCGGGACGGCTCGATCGGGACGGGCAACGGCTACCTGGAGCTGGTGAACACGACCTTCGCCGCCCTGCTCGGGATCGGGGTGAACCGCGTGGTGGCCCGGCACGGGCGGCGGCTGGAGCGGATGCGGTCGGTCGCGGAGGCGGCGCAGCGGGCGGTGCTGCCCGAGCCGCCCGCCCGGGTGGGGGAGCTGTCGGTCGCGGCCTCGTACCACGCGGCCCAGGACGAGGCGCTGATCGGCGGGGACGCCTACGCGCTGCAGGTGACCCCGTACGGCGTGCGCGCGCTGATCGCGGACGTGCGGGGCAAGGGGCTGCACGCGGTGGGGGCGGTCTCGGTGCTCCTGGGTGCTTTCCGGGAGGACTCGCACCGGGTGCCGGACCTGGCGGGGCTCGCGGACGCGCTGGAGGACTCCCTGCTCCGGGAGGCCGATCAGCTGAGCGAGGAGCTGCGGATGGAGGGGTTCATCACGGCGCTGCTGGTCGAGTTCCCGCCGGGGGAGGGGACGGTGCGCACGCTCGACTGCGGGCACCCCGGACCGTATCTGCTGGGCCCCGGCCCGGTCCTGCGGGACCCTGGCGCTTCCGCGCGCGGCGGCGGGCCGGCGGTGCGGCGCCTGGACGCAGCCGATCCGGGACTGCCGCTGGGGATGGGCGGGCTGGGGATCGCGCGGCCCGCGTCGGAGGTCCGGCCGTTCCCGGCCGGGTGCACGCTGCTGCTGGTGACCGACGGGGTGACCGAGGCCCGGGACGCGGCGGGGGAGTTCTACGACCCGGTGCTCGGGCTGGCCCCGCTGGGTCCGTTCGCCGGGCCGGGCGAGGTGCTGGACGCGTTGGTCGCGGACGTGGCGCGGTGGACCGGCGGGCCGCGGGACGACGACATGGCGGTGCTGGCGATCACCCGTCGGGCGGGCGGGTGAGGGGTCGGTGTGACGGCTCGCCCGGGGCGGCGGTCCGGGTGGCGCCCCCTGGGTCAGTTCGACGGCCACGGATGGTCACGCCGATATCACGATGAGGTGACGGTCGAGCTGCACTCCACGGGATCCGGCCAAGTTGACTGGTGTCGTCCGGTGGCCGGAAAAGTGACGTCCGAATATCGGACGGTGAAATGGACGGGTGGCGCCGGCGGCGGCCCGGGTGACGCCCGGCCGGTGACGCCTTGGCCGACCGGCGGCGCGGACGGCGTGGCCGGCCCATAAGGGGCCGTAAGAGGCGCGCAAGGGGTGGTCGGGGGAGTGGCGGGATCCGGCCGACCGGCGGTTCGTCCGGAAACGGACCCGGTGCTTGCCCCCTGTCGAAGGGGTGACAGAGAGTCGAACCGATGAACGAGAAGCCTCACCCCCGCCAGGCCCGTCTGCTCGGCCACCGCGACTTCCGGCTCCTGTTGACCGGAGCTGCGGCAGCCCAGACGGGCAGTCAGGTCACCCTGGTCGCCCTGCCCTTGGTGGCGGTGGTGGTGCTGGACGCCACCCCGTTCGAGGTGGGTCTGCTGACCGCCGCCGAGACCGCGGCCTTCCTGCTGGTCGGCCTGCCGGCCGGCGCCTGGCTGGACCGGATGCGCAAGCTGCCGGTACTCATCCGCGCCGACGTCGTGCGCTGCCTGGCGGTGGGATCGATCCCGCCGGCGGCGGCGCTCGGGGTGCTGACCATGCTGCAGCTCTACCTGGTGGCACTGGTCACGGGAGTGGCGACGGTGTTCTTCGACGTTGCCCACCAGTCCTTCCTGCCCGCCGTCCTGCCGCGCGAGCAACTGGTCGGCGGGAACGGCGCGCTGGAGACCGTCCGCTCCTCGGCGCAGATCGCCGGCCCCGGCCTCGGCGGCGGGCTCGTCCAACTGCTCGGCGCGCCGCTCGCCATCGTCGCCGACGCCTGCGGCTACCTGCTCTCCGCGCTGCTGCTCACCCGGATCCGGGTCGAGGAGCAGCTGCCGGAGCCCGAACCCGGGCGCTCGCTGCGCGCCGAGGTGGCCGAGGGAGTCCGGTTCGTGCTGGGGCACCCGCTGCTGCGGGCGATCGCGACCGCCACCGCCGTGTCCAACCTGTTCGCCGCCGTGCTGATGGCCGTGCAGACCGTCTTCTGGGTGCGGGTGCTCGACCTCGCACCGGGAGCCATCGGCGTGCTGCTGTCGACCTCCGCCGTCGGCGGGCTGGCGGGCGCGCTGTGCGCCGGCCACCTGGCGCGGTGGGTCGGGCAGGCCCGGCTGATCTGGCTGTCCACCGTCGTGACGGCGCCGTTCGCGGTGCTGTGGCCGCTGTCCGGCGGCGGCGCGGGCGTGGTGCTGTTCGGCCTCGCGTCCGGTGTGGTGCTGTTCGGCGCGGTCGCCTACAACGTCGCCCAGGTCAGCTTCCGGCAGAGCGTCTGCCCGCCCGAGCTGCTCGGCCGGATGAACGCCACCATGCGCTTCCTGGTGTGGGGCACGCTGCCGATCGGCGCGCTGGGTGGCGGGATCGTCGCCGACGCCGCCGGGCCGCGTGCCGCGCTGTGGCTCTGCGCGGTCGGGTTCCTGCTCGTGCCGGTGCCGCTGCTGCTGTCACCGCTGCGACGGATGCGTGACCTGCCCGGCGGCGTCGCGCCGGCTGCCGGGGAACCGGCCGCCGACGGGCGGGCCACGGTTCGAGCAGCCGCAGCCGGCCCCGCCGCGGCCGAACCCGCTGGAGCCACCATCGGAGCCACCGCCGGAGCCACCACTGCCGAGGGCGCCGACGGGCCGACCGCCACCGCGGAGCCCGCCACGAGCCCCACCACCTCCTGACCGACCCCACACCTGCCGAGCCGCGACCGGAAACCGGAGACCGTTCCCGTGCACGCCAGCATCACCTCCGCCTACCTCGCCCGGTACCGTTCCGCCGCCGCCGCGTCCCCGGTGGAACTGCTCCCGCTGACCGGAGCCCAACGGCGGTTCCTGATCAGCCGCCGACTCGCGCCGCAGAGCCGCTCCGACGTCGTCCCGCTGTTCTTCGCCTACCCGCGCGGCACCCTCGACCAGGAGCGGCTGGCCCGTGCCGCGGCCACCGTCGCCGCCCGGCACCCGGCCCTGTGCGGCGGATTCGCGACCGTGCGCGGCACACCCGTCCTGCGGGTCGGCGGCCCCTCCGCCGAGGCCGCCCGGATCACCGTCGCCCCCGGCGGCACGGCCCGCGAGGCGCTGCGCGCGGCCCTGCTGGACTGGCCCGCCGACGGGCCGGCGCTGCGCCTGCTGGTCGCCGGGGAGCCGGCCGGCGACGAGGAACTGCTCGCCCTCGCGCTGGACCACGCGGCCTGCGACGAGCAGTCCCTCGGGGTGCTGACCGCCGAACTGACCGAGGCGTACGAGAAGGACGAGGCGTACCGCCGGGGCGAACCGCCGGCGGCCGGGCCCGCTCCGCAGGCCCTCGCCGACTACCGGCAGGCCGTCGAACTCCAGCTCGCCGCGGAGGACGCCGCCGGCGGACCCGCCGCGCAGGCCCACTGGGGCCGTCGGCTCGGTGGCCTGACCGGGACGGGCGGCGGCGCGGCCACGTCCACCGGGATGCTCGCCGAGCGGCTGCCGGCCGCCGGCGGCGCCGCCCGCAGCGCCGTCTTCCCGGCCCTGCTGGACGCCGTCGGGGTCGCCGCGCACCGGCTGCACCGGACACCGGGGGCGTCCGGCGCGCCCGCCGGGGGAGGACAGCTCGCCCTCGGCTACCCGTGGGGCGGTCGGCCGCCCGGTGCGCCCGCCGTACTCGGCTGCTTCCTCAACACCCTGGTGCACCCGGCCGGTCCGGCCGCCACGGACGATCCGGAGGCCCTCGCCGACGCGTGGTGGGACGACCTCGACCACGCCGGAACCCCGTTCGACGAGGTGGTCCGCGCGGCCCGCACCGCCGGGGCGCCCTGGACGGGCGACCTGGAAGCCATGCTCACCCTGGAGGACCTGCACCGCCGCCCGCCGCTGGTGCTCGGCGGCACACCCGGCCGGGAGACCCACCTGGCCGGCCGCCCGCTCGCCGCCCCGCTGGCCGTCTCCGCCTCGCACGGCGACGACCTGCTGGTCCGGCTGGCCTGGGACAGCGACCGCTTTCCCGAGGCCGACGCCCGCGCCGCCTTCGACGACCTGCTCGCCGTGCTGCGCCGACACCTGCACGCCCGGCCGGGCACGGACAGCACGGACAGCACGGACGACCGCGGCTGACCGCAGCGGCCGGACGCGCCCGCCCCCCGACCGACCCGACCGACCCGAACGCCCTCCCCGACGGGCCCGCCCCGAGCGGGCCCCGGGCCGGACGGCCCCGCGCCCCACCCCGCGGGCCTGAAGCCCCACCCCGGATCCGCCTCGCCGGATCCGCCGCGCCCGTACGCGCGAGCCCCGAGCGGCCCGCCCGTGCGGACGCCCGGACTCCGGGCCGCACCGTCATCCCGGTGCGCTCCGGTTCTCCGGCCGGAGCGGGACCACCCCACGCCCGTCCCCGGCCACCGCAGTGCCGACACGCCCACCACACAAGGGAACCGACCATGTTCGCACTCTCTCCGTCGCAGGAGATCGTCTGGCTGCACGAACAGATGCTGCCGGGTAGCCGCGCCTACAACTTCACCGCCGTCCTCGACCTGTGGGGCACCCTCGACCGCGAGGCGCTGCACGCCGGCCTCGCCGCCGTCCTGGACCACCACCCGGGCCTGCGGCTGGAGTTGGTGCCCCGGGCGGAGGGCCTGCCCGGACAGCGGGTCGCCGAGGGATGTCAGCCCGAGCTGCGCCACAGCGACTTCACCGGCGAGGACGACCCGGAGGCCGCCTTCCGACGCCTGCTGGCCGCCGAGGCCGAGGAGCCGGTGGACACCGAGCGGGCGCCGGTGCTGCGCTGGCACCTGGTCAGGATCGCCGAGGACCACCACCGGCTGATCCACGTCGAACACCACCTCGTGCACGACGGCCACTCCTTCGCGATCCTGCTGCGCGACCTGTTCACCGTCTACCGCGCCCGGGTCCTCGGCGAGTCGTACGAGCTGCCCACCGCGCCCTCGTACGAGGAGCACGCGCGCTCCGCCGCCGACGTCTCCCGCGAGCGGGCACTCGACTTCTGGACCAGGGAACTGGCCGACGCGCCGCGCGAGGTCACCCTTCCCGGGCTGGCCCGGCCGGGCGCCGAACGCCGCCACCGGGGTGGCCAGCTGCGCCAGTCGATCGGTGCCGACCTCGCCGAGCGGCTGCGCGAGCGCAGCAAGGCCGACGGCCACACCCCGTTCAGCACCCTGCTCGCGCTGCTCGCCGAGATGCTGCGCCGGCACAGCGGGCACCGCGAGGTCGTGGTCGGCACCGCCGTCGGAAACCGCCCCGAGGGTTTCGAGGGCACCGTCGGCATGTTCGTCAACACCGTCCCGCTGCGGCTGCGGCTCGACCCGCAGGCGCCCGGCACCGAGGCCGTGGACGAGGTCACCGACGTCCTGATGCGCGCGCTGCCGTACCAGGACCTGCCGGTGCAGGAGCTGACCCGCCGCCTCGGCCTGCACACCAGCGGAGCCGACAACCCGCTGTGGAACGTGATGTTCAGCGCCCACGACGCGGCGCTGCCCGACGTCCAGGCGCCCGGACTGGAGGTCTCGCTGTACGAGGGCTTCAACACCGGCACCACCCGCTTCGACCTCGACCTGGTGCTGCTGCCGGACGACCGCCGGGTGGTCGGCGAGAAGCACGGCGTCGCCGGGATGACCCTGGTCTGGGACTACGACGCGGACCTGTTCCGGGAGTCCGACGCCGTGCTGCTGTCCGAGCGGCTGCTGGAGCTGCTGCGCTGCTACCTCGACCGGCCGCAGGCACCGATCGCCGAACTGGCCCCCGCGTCCGAGGCCGGCGCGTCCGAGGCCGGCGCCTCTGGGGCTGCCACGTCCGGGGCTGCCACCTCCGAGGGCGGCGCGACCGCCCTGTCCGCCGGCGCCCCGGCGCTGCTCGACCCGGCCGCCGCCCACGACCCGACCGCGCTCGCCCTGCTGGTCGGCACCGAGCGGATCAGCTACGGCGAACTCGACCGCCGCGTCACCGAGTTGGTCGAGCGCCTGCGTGCCGCCGGAGTCACGCCGGGCCAGCCGGTGGCCACCGTCCTGCCGCGCGGCGCGGACAGCGTGGTCGCGCTGCTCGCCTGCCTGCGCCACGGCGCCGTCTACGCGCCGCTGTCCACCGAGGACCCGGCCGCCCGGCTCGGCCTGCTGCTGGAGCGGCTGAGCCCGGCGCTCGTCCTGGCGACCCGGCAGAGCGCCCTCGCCCTGCCCGCCGAGGGCGTCACCCCCGCGCTGCTGGACGGCCCGGCGTTCCCGAAGGCCGAGCCCGCCGCCGTCCTGGACGGCGCCGCCTACCTGATCCACACCTCCGGCTCCACCGGTGTGCCCAAGCCCGTGCAGGTCGGCCGCGAGGCGCTCGCCGGGTACGTCGCGGCGATCGGCGCCCGCTACGGACTCACCTCCGCCGACCGGGTGCTGCTGTTCGCCCGGCCGTCCTTCGACGTGGCGCTGGAGGAGGTGCTGCCGGCTCTCGCCGTCGGCGCCGCCCTGGTCGTGCCGCAGCGCGAGGTGCCCACCGGCCCCGAGCTGGTGGCCGTCCTCGCCGCCCGCGGCGTCACCGTCGCCAACCTGCCGACCAGCTACCTGCTCGCCGTCCGCGAGGACCTGCGCGAGGCGCTGCGCGACGGCCGCTGGACGCCGCGGCTGCTCGTCCTCGGCGGCGAGCGCCTGCCCGCCCGGGCGCTCGCCGACCTGACCGAGGCCACCACCGTGCTGAACGCCTACGGCGTCACCGAGGCCACCGTCACCTCCACCGTGCACCGGGTCACCGCCGCCGACGTCGACGCGGACGGTGAGATCCCGCTCGGCACCGAACTGGACGGCGTGCGGATGCACGTCCTCGACGACACGCTGCGCCCGCTCCCGGCCGGCTGCGTCGGCGAACTCGTCGTCGGCGGAACGATGCTGGCCGACGGCTACTCCGGCCTGCCGGAGCCGACCGCCGCCCGCTTCGTCACCGTCCCCGCGCTCGGCGGCGCCCGGGTCTACCGCACCGGCGACCGCGGCTACCGCGACCTGGACGGCCGGCTGTGCTTCCTCGGCCGCGCCGACAACCAGGTGAAGCTGCGCGGCCACCGGATCGAGCTGGAGGAGATCGAGGCCGCGGCCTCCGCCGAACTCGGCGGCCGCTCCTGCGCGGTGGTGCTGCACACCGACCCGATGACCGGGCCGCGCCTGGTCGGCTTCCTGGAAGGCGCCGACCGCCCCGACCAGGCCGCCCTGCACGAGGCGCTCGCCCGCCGGCTGCCCGGCGGACTCGTCCCGGCGAGCTGGACCGCCGTCGCCGCGATGCCGACCCTGCCCGGCGGCAAGCCCGACCGCGCCGCCCTCGCCCGGCTGGCGAACGAGGCCGCCGAGGCGGCCACCGAGGAGACCACCGCGCCGAGCGCCTTCGCCGACCCCGGACAGGAGCTGATCGCCGCGGCCTGGCGCGAGGTGCTCGGCCACGACCGCTTCACCGCGGACTCGCACTTCTTCGAGGTCGGAGGCCACTCGCTGCTCGCCGCGCAGCTCGCCGCCCAGCTGGAACCGCACCTCGGCAGCCGCCCCCCGCTGCGCACCCTGTTCCGCCACGCCGTGCTGGCCGACCAGGCCCGCGCCCTGACCGGCCAGAACTGAAAGGCAGAGTAGACGTGACCGCCCCCTCCGCCGTCCTGGAAGCCGGCCACCGCGAACTCGTGGAGGCCTTCGAGAGCTTCATCCGCCGCGAACTCGTCCCGCTGGCCGCCGAGTTGCCCGAAACCGCCGACCAGGTGCCGGGCGACCTGCGCACCTACGTCCGCAAGCGCTCCGCCGCACTCGGCTTCTACGCGGGCGACTACCCCGAGGAGCTCGGCGGCTCCGGCATGCCCTTCACCGCCGTCGTCCTGCTGCACCACGCCGCCGGGCGCAGCGGCTGCGTCCTCGCGCCGTACGCGCTGGCCGGCTCCGACGGCCCCAGCCCGCTGCTGCGCAACGGCACCCCGGAGCAGGTCGAGCGCCACCTGATCCCGCTGGTGCGCGGCGAGCAGACCCGTTGCCTCGCCCTCACCGAGCCGCACGCCGGCTCCGACGCCTTCCGCCTCACCACCACCGCCGTGCGCGACGGCGACCGGTGGGTGCTGAACGGGCGCAAGACCTTCGTCAGCAACGCCGAGCACGCCGGGCTCGCGCTGGTCGTCGCCGCCACCGACCTCGGCGACGGCGCCGGCCCCACCACCGGGTCCACCGCCTTCGTGCTGCCGATGGACCAGCCCGGGCTGCGGATCGGCCAGCGCTACGAGGGCATGTCCGGCGAGCCGCTGTTCGAGCTGCTGCTCGACGGGGTCACCGTCGGTCCGGAGGCCGTGATCGGCGGCGAGGAGGGCGTCGGCGCAGCCACCGCCCTCGCCATGGACAGCCTCTCCCGCGGCCGTCTGGTGGTCGCCGCGATGTGCAACGGCATCGCCGAGTACGCCCTGCGCGCCGGCGTCGAGTACGCCAAGGACCGGCGCGCCTTCGGCCGGGTGATCGGCGAGTACCAGCACGTCCAGGAGCACCTGGTCTCCACCCGCGCCGAGGTCGAGGCCTCCAAGTTGCTCACCCTCGCCTGCGCCCGGCTGGTCGACGAGGGCACCGAGTCGCCCGAGAACGCCGCGCTCGCCAAGCTGACCGCCTCCGAGACCGCCGTCCGCGCGGTCGACCGCTCGCTCCAGGTGCACGGAGCCACCGGCTGGGTGCGCGGCCACCCGCTGGAGTTCCTGTACCGCTACGTGCGGATGACCACGATCATCGAAGGGACCTCCGAGGTCCAGAAGGTGATCATCGCCCGTTCCATGGGCCTGAACTGATGGTTCGTCATGACTTTGGAGACGACGATGGAATCCCAGACCACGGACATCCGGAGCATCGGGTACGGCCGTCCGCACCAGGACGGCGCGGTCCTCGACCTGTTCACCGGCTGGGCGCACCGCACCCCGGACGCCCCCGCCCTGATCGACGGCGAGCACACCTACAGCTACGCCGAACTCGACCGCCTCGCCGACAGAACCGCCGAGGCCCTGCGCGGCAAGGTCGGCCCGGGCGACCTGCTCGGCGTCTGCCTCGGCCACTCGGTGTCGCTGGTGGCCGTCACCCTGGCCGCCGCCAAGCTCGGCGCCGTCCACCTGCCGCTCGGCCCGCGCCCCGGCGAGCGCCGGCTGCGCGCCGTCGCCGAACAGCTGCGCCCGGCCTGCCTGGTCGGCGAACCGGACCTGCTGCCGCCCGGCGGCGAGCAGTTGGCACTGGAGCTGCCCACCGGGGGCGCGGTCGCCGTGCTCACGTCCGGCGAGCAGGCGGTCGTCCCGGCCGGCACCCACTACGCGGTGCTCACCTCCGGCTCCACCGGCACCCCGAAGGCCGTCGCCGTCACCGAGCCCGCCCTCGGCGCGCTGCTGCAGTGGTACCGCGACCTGATCGGCCTCGGCCCCGGCGAACGGCACAGCCTGCTGATCGGCGTCGCCTTCGACCCGCACCTGATGGAGCTGTGGGCCGGCCTCACCTCCGGCGCCGCCCTGGTCATCGCCCCCGAAGCCGTCCGCTGGGACCCCGGGGCGCTCACCGACTGGTGGCGCGACGCCGGCGTCACCGTGTCCGTGCTGCCCACCCCGCTCGCCGAGCCGGTGCTGAACCGCCCCTGGCCCGCCGGGCTCGCGCTGCGCCACCTCACCGTCGGCGGCGACCGGCTGCGCCGCGCCCCCGGACCCGACGTCACCGCGACCGTCCACAACGCCTACGGCCCGGCCGAGGCCACCGTCACCACCACCGTGCACACCATGGCGCCCGGCGTCGACCACGGCGACGGCGCCCCGCCGATCGGGCTGCCGATCGCGGGCGCGGTCGTGCTGGTCACCGACGAGGACGGCCGGCCGGTGCCGCACGGCGTCGCCGGCGAACTGCGGATCGGCGGCCGCGGCCTCGCCGCCGGGTACCTCGACCCCGAGCTGACCGCCCGCCGCTTCGTCGACGCGCCCGAAGGCGTGGACGGCACCGACCGGGTCTACCGCACGGGCGACCGGGTCGTCATGCGCCCCGACGGGGTGCTGGAGTTCCACGGCCGGCTGGACGACCAGGTCAAGGTCAGTGGCGTGCGGATCGAACCGGCCGAGGTGGAGGCCGCGTTCGAGCGCGACCCGCGGGTGCGCAGGGCGGTGGTCGCGGCCGAGCAGGCGCCGGCCGGCGGCGTCCGGCTGCTCGCCTTCGTCCAGACCGAGGACGGGGCCGGGGACGGCACCGGGGCGGGCGCGGACTCCGGCGTCGACCCGGCACGGCTGCTCGACGCCGTCCGGCCCTGGCTGCCCGAGCAGGCGGTGCCGTCGGCCGTCCGACTGGTGGACCGCTACCCGCTGGACGCCAACGGCAAGGTGGACCGCCGGGCGCTGCTGGCCGCCGAGCCGTCCGAGCCCGCGGGCGAGGAGGGCGACACCCCTGTCGAGCGCGTCGTGCTGAAGCTGTGCCGCGAGCTGATCGGCCGTGCCGACCTCGGGCCCACCGACAACTTCCTGGCGTCCGGCGGGAACTCGCTGGCCGCCGCCCGACTGCTGGAGGCGCTGGAGAGCGAGTACGGGATCCGGCTGCGCGCACCCCTGGTGCTGCGCCAGCCGGACCTGCGGGCCGTCGCCCGACTGGTCGAGGAGCGGACGGCCGCCCTGACCGCGACCGCCTGACCTCCCCGCACCTCCGCACTGGGGCGCCCCGGCCCGTACCGCCGGGGCGCCCGGAAGGGAACCATCATGACCACCGCGACCCTGCCCGCGCTGATCGCCCGGCAGGCCGAACGGCAGCCGAACGCGCTCGCCGTGACCGACGGCTCCACCATCCTCACCTACCGCGAACTCGTCGACGCCGCAGGCCGGTTGGCCTCCGTGCTGGCCGCCCGGGGGATCGGGCCCGGCAGCGCCGTCGGCCTGCTCTGCGCCCGCTCCACCCGCCTGGTCGTCGCCCAGCTCGCGATCTGGCGCACCGGCGGGCACGTCCTGCCGCTCGACCCTGCCTACCCCCGCCCGCGCATCGCCGAGATGACCTCCGACGCCGGCGTCCGGCTCGTCCTCGGTGACAAGGCGCTGCTCGCCGAGGCCGGACTCGCCGAGGAACAGACGCTCGTCCTGACCGAGCACGGCACCGACATCACCGGGCACGACGCCGACATCACCGGGCACGACACCGGCGCCACCGGCTACGACGCCGACGCTGCCGGGCACGACACCGGTGCCGCCGGGCCGGAGGCGCCGGACGCCGCCGATCCGGCCGGGCCCGCCCTGCTCTTCTACACCTCCGGCTCCACCGGCCGGGCCAAGGGCGTCGTCGTCCCGCACGGCGCCGTCGCCGACCTGGTCACCGCCCCCGATGCCATCGCGGTCGGCCCCCGCGACCGGGTGCTGTTCCACTCCGCCGTCACCTTCGACGCCTCCACCTTCGAACTGTGGGCCCCGCTGGCCCGCGGCGCCGCCGTCGCCGTCTCCCCGGCCGACCGGCCCACCGCCGAGGAACTCGGCCGCGACGTCGAGCGGTTCGGAGTCACCACCCTGCTCCTCACCAGCGCGCTCTTCCACCACCTGGCCGCCCGGCAGTCGCGGATCTTCGGGGTGCTGCGCACCCTGGCGGTCGGCGGCGAGGTGCTCTCGCCCGAGCACGCCGGCGCGGTGCTGCGCGCCTTCCCGTGGCTCGAACTGGTCAACGTCTACGGACCGACCGAGGCCACCACCTTCACCACCCTGCACTGGGTCACCCAGGCCGACTGCGCCGGTGCGATCCCGATCGGCCGCACGTTCGGCGGCGCCCGCGCCCTGGTCCTGGACGAGCAGCTGGCGCCGGTGGCGCCGGGCACGGTCGGCGAGCTGTGGATCGCCGGCGACCGCCTCGCCCTGGGCTACCTCAACCGGCCCGAGCTGACCGCCGAGCGCTTCCGCGAGCTGCCGGACGTCGGCCGCGCCTACCGCAGCGGCGACCTGGTCCGCCAACTCCCGGACGGAACGCTGGAGTTCCACGGTAGGACGGACGAGCAGGTCAAGCTGCGCGGCTTCCGGATCGAACCGGGCGAGGTCGAACACGCCCTGCTCCGGCTGCCCGAGGTCGCGGAGGCGGCGGTCGTGGTCCGTCACGCCGGACAGCCCGATGCCGCCCTCACCGCCTGCCTGGTCCTCGCCGACGGCGCCGGCCCGGCAGCCGGGACGCTGCGCGACCGGCTCGCCGAGCGGCTGCCCGCGCACCTGGTGCCCACCGCGTGGACCGTGCTCGACGCGCTGCCGCTGACCGGCTCCGGGAAGGTGGACCGGCGGGCCCTGGCCGCCGACGCCCCAGTCGGGCAGCGCCCCGCCGGGGGCGGCGTGCTCACCCCGATCCAGCAGGTCGTCGCCGAAGCCTGGAGCCGGGCGCTGGAACGCCCGATCACCGACCCGGCCGCCGACTTCCTCGCCGAGGGCGGGCACTCGCTGCTCGCCATGTGGGTCGTCGACGACCTGCGCGAGGACCTCGGGGTCGAACTCTCGCTCGCCGACTTCCTCGGCCACCCCACCGTCGCCGGGCAGGCGGACCTGCTCGAACGGGCGCTGCAGGCCGCCGAGGGCCCGGACAAGCAGGGAGGCCCGGACGTGGCAACCGCCCCGACCGCCGTCGCCCCGACCGCCGCCGTCGCCCCGGGAGGCGTCCGATGACCGCCGTCGACCAGGCCGACCTGCTGCGCCGCGCCCGCAGCCGGCGCAGTGCCACCCCGGCGGAGCCGCAGCGCCCGGCCGAGGCCGACGGCCCGGCCCCGCTCTCGCACGCCCAGCAGCGGATGTGGCTGATGGACCACCTCGGCCAGGGCGGCGCCCTCTACAACGTCCCGATCGCCGCCCGGCTGCGCGGCCCGCTCGACCGGGTCGCCCTCGCCGCGGCGGTCACCGGGCTCACCGAGCGGCACGCCGTCCTGCGGACCCGCTACCCGCGCCGGGGCGGACAGCCGTACCAGCAGGCCGACCCGGTCACCCCGGTGCCGCTGCCGGTCGTCGACGCGAAGACGGACGCGGCGGCCACCGAGCAGCTCGCCGCCGAGGCCGCCCGGCCGTTCGACCTCGCCACCGGACCGGTGCTGCGCGCCCTGCTGCTGCGGCACGGGCCGCAGGACCACACGCTGGTGCTGACGATCCACCACATCGCCGTCGACGGCGGCTCGCTGCCCGTCCTCGCCGCCGACCTCGCGGCGCTCTACGCCGCCGCGCGCGACGGCGTGGCGCCGCAACTCCCGCCGCCCGGGCCCGCCTACGCCGACTACGCCCGCCAGGAGCGCGCCCGGGACGCCGAGCTGACGGCGGCCGCCGACACGCTCGCCGCCCGGCTGGCCGGCGCCCGCCCGCCGGCCCTGCTGCGGCCCGCCCCGACCGGCGCCCGCGAACGCCGGGCCGTGCTGCACGCCGCCCCGCTGGCCCCCGCCGTCGTCGACGGCCTGCGCGCACTCGGCGCCCGGCACGGCGCGACCCTGTTCACCGTCGTCCTGGCCGCCGCGTTCGCCACCCTGCGGACCGCCTCCGGGCAGGACGACCTCGTCCTCGGCTGTGCCAGCGGCCACCGGGCCCGGCCCGACCTGCGACACACCGTCGGCCTCGCGGTCAACACGCTCGCCGTACGGACCGGTCCGGCCGGGGACCCGTCGTTCGCGGAACTCCTGACGGAGGTCCGCGGCGCACTGCTCGACGCCCAGCAGCACCACGACGTGCCGTTCGACCTCGTGGTCGAGCGGCTCGGAGCGGCCGCCCGGAGCGCCGACGGCACCCCGCTGCTCTCGGTCACCTGCGACCTCGTCCAGCCCGTCGCGCCGCTGACGCTGCCGGGCCTCGACTCCACGAACGTGGAACTCGACCTGGGGCTCGCCAAGTTCGGCCTGGCGCTGCTCCTGGAGGACGGCCCGGCGCCGCGCTGCCTGGTGCAGCACGACCGGGACGTGCTCGACGAGTCGACCGCCGGGCAGCTGCTCGACGACTTCGCCGCCCTGCTCACGGCCGTCGCGGGGGAGACCGACCCGCGCCTGTCCGAGCTGCCGGGCCGGCTCCTGGTCGCCGCCGAACACCCGGTGGCGGCCGCCCTGTCGACCGAACCGGGGGTCGTCGAGGCGGCCGTGATCGAGCGCGCCGACGGCCCGCCGCTCGCCTACGCGGTGGTCGGCGGGCCGGTCGCCCCGAACGGCGCCCAGCTGCGGGCCGCCCTGCGCGGGCGGGTCCCGGCCGGCGAACTCCCGCTCGCGGTCACGCTGGTGGACCGGATCCCCCGCCACCCCGACGGCACCCCCGACCCGGGCCCACTGCCCGGCGCCGCGCCGCACGGGCCCGCCCCGGACGGCCCGCACGGGGACGGCCCGGTGGACGACGTCCGGGAGGCCTTCGGCGAGTTCCTGGGCACCACCCCGCCCGCCGACGGCGACTTCTTCGCCCTCGGCGGTCACTCCCTGGTCGCCGTCCAGCTCGCCGAACGGCTGCGCACCCGCACCGGGCTGCCGCTCACCGGCCTCGACATCCTGGAGCAGCGCACTCCGCGCGCCCTCGCCGCCGTGCTCGCCACCCGCGCGGACGAGCGCCGCACCGCCCTCACCCGGACCGGCGCCCGCCCGAGCACCCGCACCCGCACCGGCACCGTCCTGCTCACCGGCGCCACCGGCGGGGTCGGCGCGGCGGTCCTGCAGGAGCTGATGGCCCAGGGCAGGCCGGTCCGCACCCTGGTCCGGCCCGAGTCCGCGCACCTGCCCGCCCTGAACGGCGCCGAGGTGGCCGAGGGCGACCTCGCCGACCTGGACAGCCTGCGCCGCGCCGTCGAAGGCGTGGACGCCGTCATCCACTCCGCCTGCACCTTCACCGACCATGCCACCGACCTCGCCGCGATGCGCACCCTGGTGGACGGCTGGCAGGGCGGCCCGTTCGTCTTCGTCAGCAGCATCGACGCGTACGGCCGCCCGGCCGGCACCGAGGTCGTCGAGGGCAGCCCGAGCGGCGAGGCGGTCACCCCGTACGGGCAGGCCAAGCTGGACTGCGAGCGGATCCTGTTCGAGGCCGCCGCCGGCGGTCGCGGCCCGGCCACGTCGGTGCGCGCCCCGATCGTCTGGGGCCCGCACCACCGCCTGCGCGACCAGCTCCGCTGGGGCTCCACCGGCGCCCTCTACCAGGCCGCCCTGGCCGGCCGGCCGATCGCACTCCCGGCCGCCGACGACTGGTACGGAGCCTCCTGGGTCCACGCCGCCGCCCTCGCCCGGGCGCTCGCCGCCTGCGTCGCGCCGGACCACCCGGCGGCCGGGCGCGTCGTCAACGCGGTGAGCGGACACGTCTCCTGGGCGGACTTCACCGCCGAACTGGTCCGGCTGCTCGGCTCCGCGAGCCCGCTCGTGGTCGGCCCCGACGCCGACGAGGAACTGCGCCGCCCCTGGCGCTACCGGGCCGAAGCGCTGGCCGGCCCGCTCACGCCGGAACCGGGCGAGGACTGGCGCAGCGTGCTCGCGGCGATGGTCGGCTGAGCCGGCCCCGGGCGGAGGGGTCCCCGGGCAGCGGACCCCTCCGCCCGGCCGCCCCGGCGGCCGCACCGTGCGCGGTCGCCGCCGCCCCGGGACGCTCCTGACCTCACCGGCCGGACACGTCGGAGCGAAACCCGGTACCGGTGCGGCCGACCGGGCATCCAGCCTGTGGTGCATGCGCCGGGCCCGCAGACACGACCGGCGCCCGGCTCACCGCGCCCCCTTGGCCGAACGCCGACGGCGAACGCCGACGGACCTGCTCGGCTGCCCCGCCGTGAGCCTCCCCGACGTCCTCGCTGCCGACCGACCGCCCAGGTGAAGCGGCGCGTCCACACCGCCCGTCGAGCCTCAGGACCTCGCCGGGCGGCCGTGCTCACCCGATGGTGACCACCCGCGCCCAGTCCGGCGGGGCTTCCGGGCGGTAGTCCGGGTCGTCCTCGTCGTACCTGGCGGGCCGGGGGAAGAGGCCGACGACCGTGCGGCACGGCGGCGGGGCCGACGGCCACGGGGTCTGGCCGTCCGTCAGGACCACCACGACGTCCGGACGGGGGCCGGACCGCAGAGCGGCGCGGAAACCGGTGCGCAGGTCGGTGCCGCCACCGCCGAGGAGCGGAATGCCCGCCGACGTGCAGAGCCGGTGGACGGCCTGGGCGGCCGCGTCGCAGGGGACCACGCTGACCTGGTCCCGGCGGCCGCCGACCGCCCGGCCGATCGCCGCGACCTCCAGCAGCGCGCTGCCCAGCTCGTCGTCCGAGACCGACCCGGAGGTGTCGATGACCACCGCCACCCGGGGCGGCCTCCGCCGCAGGCTCGGCAACAGCACGCCCGGCACCCCGGCCGAGCGGCGGGCCGGGCGGCCGTAGCTGTAGTCCTCGCCCGCACCGGGCCCGGCGACCGCCGAGCGCACCGCCGCGCCCAGCAACTGCCGCCAGGGCTGCGGCGGGTGGAAGGCCTCCTCGGCCCAGCGCCGCCAGCCCGCCGGGGCGCTGCCGGGCCGGCCCCGGATGCCCTCGGCGACCCGGAAGCGGACGGCGTCGCGTTCCTGCGCGCTCAGCCCGTGGGCGCCGTCGGGGCCCAGCTCCCAGGGCCGGTCCGTGCCGTCGGCGCCGCTGCCGCAGTCCAGCCAGGCCGCGTCCAGGGTCCGCGGGTGGAACCGGTACTGGCGCAG
Organism: Kitasatospora sp. NPDC048545; assembly: GCF_040651155.1. NCBI lineage: Bacteria > Bacillati > Actinomycetota > Actinomycetes > Kitasatosporales > Streptomycetaceae > Kitasatospora > Kitasatospora sp. NPDC048545. The sequence goes on along the minus strand of NZ_JBEZIQ010000058.1, from coordinate 3,847 downwards.
GTACTCCTCCATGAGCAGTCCCTCCGGCAGCTGCAGGCTGTCGGGCCGCAGTGCCCCGGACGGCCGCACCAGACCGTCCCCGTACACGTCGTCGTTGATCTCGCAGTCGGCGGCGATGTTCGTCCGCAGCTGCGCGGCGGGGCCCTCCAGGCCGAGTTCGCGGGCGATCCGGTTGCCGCGCCGGTGGTGGTCGCGCAGGAGGTGGGACACCTCGTGGACCCAGACGCCGGCGAGTTCCTCCACCGGGGTGCGGTCGACGAAGACCGGTGAGGCGTAGCAGCGCCAGTAGCGGTCCACCGCCATGGTCGGTACCTCCCGCGACTCCACCAGGTGGAGCGCGAACAGGGCGGTCGCCAGGTACGGCCGGGCCCGGACGGCCTGCAGGCGGGCGGCGTAGAGCTTCTCCAGGTCCAGATTCCCGGGGACCGGATACCGGGTGTCCGGCTTCCCGGGAACCGGACTTCCGCTGCCCGGCTTTCCGCGGTTCGGCTCAGCGGGGTCCGGGTTCCGGGCGTACGGCTTCCCGAGGCCCGGCTTTGCGGGGCCCGGCTTTGCGGGGCCCGGCGCTGTGGGGCCGGGCTTTCCGGGGCCGGGCGTGACGGCCGTGCTCATCGGCCCGCCTTCGCCGCGACCCGGGCGGCGGCGACGTCGGCGCGGCGGGAGAGCGCCAGCGCCGGGGCGAGCCGCTCGATCGACTCCGGAACGTCCCAGTCCTCCCGGCGCAGCGAGGCCAGCGTGGTGGCCGGGACGACCAGCAGGTCCGGGGCGCCGGTCTCCATGGCCCGGGCCAGCAGGGCCCAGGCCGAATCCCAGCGCTGCCGGTCCGGCCGGTTGCGCACGGCCGCGACCACCCCGTCCAGCACGGCCTGGCGCAGGTCCCCGCGTTCGGGCAGTTCCGCGCCCGCCGGGTCGGCGAGCAGGTCCTCCGGGTCGGGCAGGTCCATCCGGTCCATGCTCGCCATCAGCTCCAGGCCCGGTCCGTCCCCGACGGTCCCGCGGACCAGCAGCGACAGCACCTCGCGGGAGGAGCCGGCGGCGGTCGCGAAGGCGACCAGCCGCAGCGTCATGTCCCAGCTGCGCGGTGACGGCCAGGCGCCGCCGCGCCGGGTCTCGGTGGTGGGCAGCCGGTGCACCAGTTCGGGGCGCGCGGTCAGCAACCCGCACACCGCGCGCCGGGCGAGCGCGACGGCCTCCGGCAGCGCCCGCGGGTCGAGCCGCGGCAGGGTGGCGACCGGCCAGACGCCGCCGAGGCCGCGCACCACCACCTCGTGGTCGTGCACCCATTGCAGGTGGACGAAGCGGTTGGCCAGCGGCGGGCTCAGCTCCCAGCCGTCGGCCGCCGACGACCGCGGGTTGGCGGCGGCCACGATCCGTACGCCGGGGGGCAGCCGGAGCGTCCCGATGCGCCGTTCCAGGACCAGCCGGAGCAGTGCGGCCTGGACGGCGGGAGGCGCGGTGGACAGCTCGTCCAGGAACAGCAGTCCGCGGCCGGCCCGCACCAGCCGCACCGCCCAGTCCGGCGGGGCCATCGGTACGCCCTGCTGTGCCGGGTCGTCGCCGAGGATGGGCAGCCCGGAGAAGTCGGAGGGCTCGTGGACACTGGCGATCACCGTGGTCAGCGGCAGTTCCAGGGTTTCGGCGAGCTGGTTGAGCGCGGCGGTCTTGCCGATGCCCGGCTCGCCCCAGAGCAGGACGGGCAGGTCGGCGGCGACGGCCAGGGTGAGGGCTTCCAGCTGGGGGTCGGCGCGGGGTTCGGTGGTGGTGTCGCCGAGCAGGTCGAGCAGCCGGCGGGCGACGTCGAGGCGGGCCTCGGAGCGGGTGGCCTCGGGGCGGGGGTCGGTGGCGGGTGCGGGCATGGAAACAGGCATGGAAACGGGCATGGGTGATCACCTCAAGTGGTCAGGTACGGACAATTGTTCAGCGTGCAGTGTTCGGTGGCCGACGTTCGGCGGCCGGCGACGGCCTCAGGGGTAGAAGGCGCGACAGAGGTCGGCGAGGCGGGAGGAGCGGGAGACCCGGGAGGGGCCTGAGTGGGGCGGGCGCGGGCGGCGGAACGGGACGCCGGCGGCCCCGGGCCCGGTCAGCCCGGCCCGGTAGAGGCCGTAGGCGATCCGCCGCTCCGCGGCCGCCCGCAGTTCGTCCCGCAGCGGTCCGTCACGCAGCACCGCCTCCCGGCCGAGTAGGTCCTCGATCACGGCCAGTGCCCCGGCGGTGTCGCCGTGGTCCAGCCGCTCGCGGACACCGTCCAGCGCGTTCGGACGGAGGTGCGCCAGGTCGATCGCGCGCAGGCAGGGCAGCGGGGTGCCCGAGAGGGCGGTGAGCAGCTCCTCGCGGCGCAGTTCGGCCGGATCGTGGTCGAGCGGGGTGAGCACCCCGTCGACCAGGCCGATCCGGTGCCGCGCCCCTCGGCAGTCCACCAGCCGCTGGGACCGGGGCGGATCGTGGGGGTCCGCCCGGGACGGGTGTCCGGGTGCCAGCGCGGCGGCCACCAGCGGGTGCAGCCGGTCCGGCGCGATCGCGCCGGTGCGCAGCAGGTCGACGTCGGGCGGCGCCCAGGTCGCGGCGTCGGGCAGCAGGGGCAGTGCCGAGGTGTCCCCGGTGGCCTCCGTCGTGCCTCCGTCCGGCCCGAGGAGCAGGCGTCGCCGGCGTTCGAGCCGGACGACGACGGGCCCGTCGGGGTGTGCGTCGGCACGCCGCAGCAGCGCGGCCTCGGCGGCCCACCGGTCGACGGCGCTGCGCAGCGTCGTGCCGCCGACTCCGGTGTCCACCAAGCCGGTTGACGTTCCGGTTGACGTTCCGGCTGACGTTCCGGTGCCGGCCCGTTCGGCCAGTTCCCCGCTGCGCCCGGCGTCCCAGAGGTGCCGGTGCAGGTCGTAGCGGAACCGGCGACTGGGGTGCGGATGCGGGTGCGGGTACCGTCCGTCGCCGCCGGAGCCGTCCCAGAGCGCCAGGGCGATCCGCTGGCCGTACTCCGCCCAGGCAGGCGGCGTGCGGACCACCAGGAACACCGGACGCTCGCCCGGGTAGCGGGCCAGGGGCATGGTGAGCCCGGGCCGCAGCAGCCCGTCGGGTGCGGATCTCGGCAGGTGCCAGCGCAGCAAGTCCGGTGCGAGGCACCGGAGATCGGCGCGCAGTCGGTCGGCGAGCTCCCGGCCGTGGGCGTGTGCGACGTCCCCGAGGCGGAAGTCGACCTCGACGTTGGCGGCGGCGCAGGCCCCTGACCAGTCCCCGGCCAGACGGCGGGCGGTGGCGGTTTCGATCATGGTGGGCGGCACGGCGTACTCGCGTACGCGCCGCCAGAAGTGGAGTCGGGAGTCGTTCCCGTTCGCGGTGGGAGTGAGCATCAGCACTCACTCTTCGCGGACGGGACCCCCATTCTGTGATCAGCGTGAGTGGTCATCGGCGGGAGCATAGCGCTCGTGCGCGCCCGCCCGCCACACCGTTTCGCCGCGCGGTGGCGCCACCGCCGCCGGGTGCTCAAGAGCCGCTGGAAGCCCGGTCGAGACGGGTGGTTCATGGTGGCTTGGGTGTGTTCTGGTGGTGGGCGGAGGAAACGCGGACCCGGGACGGCCGGGTCCGTGCGGGGCGGCGCGAGGGCGTGTCAAGGGCGTAGACGCTCGCGCATGGAGCTGAGTGCGGAGGCTATGGTTCGCCGGCCCGGAGTGGCATTGACTGGTGGACACGAGGACGGACGCGAACGGATCGCAGGATCCGGGACGCGTGCGGCCGGTCCGACTGGTTCTACTCCGAGCGAGGGTGATCGTGATGGCTGGTGTGGTGGATCTTTCGACGGATGCCGGTGTCGTGCTGGTGGTGGGTGGTACGGGCAAGACGGGTCGTCGGGTGG